>NZ_JAJOHW010000067.1 GCF_021129195.1 Chromobacterium aquaticum
CGTCGCCAAGGCGGTCAAGGGGCGCAGCATTACCGATATCGAGAGCGGGGAGAAGGTCTCGATCCCGGTAAAGGATATCTCCGAACCCGTGTTTCACCATGGCAAGGGCGGCATGACGGAAAACGTGCACCCGGGCAATGAGGAGTTCGTCAAGGGCGACCGCCTGCCGCGGCCGCAGGGCGGCGCGGGCGGCGGCGGCAGCAAGGCCAGTCAGGACGGCGAGGGCGAGGACGACTTTGTGTTCCAGCTGTCGCGCGAAGAGTTCATGAATGTGTTCTTCGATGATCTGGCGCTGCCCAATCTGATCAAGACCCAGCTGATGGGCATCGAGGAAATGAAGACGGTGCGCGCCGGCTACACCAATGACGGCACGCCGGCCAATATCAATATCGTGCGTTCGCTGCGCGGCGCGCTGGCGCGGCGGGTGGCGATGGCCGCGCCGACGATGGCGACGCTGGGCGACGCCGAGGAAGAACTCGATTCCCTGATGGAGGATGACGAGGACAACACGCTGGAGATCCGCGAGAAGCGCCAGAGCATTCATCGGCTGCGCGAGCGTATCGCCAGCATTCCGTGGATAGATCCGTTCGACCTGCGTTACAACAACCGGGTCAAGCAGCCCAAGCCCACCAGCCAGGCGGTGATGTTCTGCATCATGGACGTGTCCGGCTCCATGGACGAGCAGAAGAAGGACATGGCCAAGCGCTTCTTCATCCTGTTGTACCTGTTCCTGCAGCGCAATTACGAGAAGATCGAGGTGGTGTTCATCCGCCACCATACCAGTGCGGTGGAGGTGAGCGAGGAGGATTTCTTCCACTCGCGCGAATCCGGCGGCACCGTGGTGTCCTCGGCGCTCAACCTGATGGCGGAGATCGTCAAGAAACGCTACGCCGGCAGCGAATGGAATATCTACGCCGCCCAGGCGTCCGACGGCGACAACTGGGACAGCGATTCCGCCAACTGCGGCCGCATCATGGAGGAGGATCTGCTGCCTTACTGCCAATACTTCGCCTACATCGAAATCACCGAGGGAGAGCCGCAAAACCTCTGGTACGAATACTTGAAGGTGCAGGAACGCAACCGCCAGTTCGCAATGCAGAAAATTCGTTCGGCTTCCGACATCTACCCGGTCTTCCGGGAACTGTTCAAGCGCCAGCCGGCCAATGGCCGCGCCGCCACCGCCTGAGAACGTGTTTACAATCTTGCGAGCCAAGGCGAGACCAGGCGGAAACGAGCGAAAAAGCGGAATGTACACGTGGTACATGAGCATTTTGAGCTCGGTTTCGACGCTGTATCGCCGACGCGCAGCAGATCGGAAACAGGTTCTGAGCGGTCTTGCCAAGGGGGGAGCAACATGACACCGATTTCTACCGGGTCCGAATGGACCTTCGACCTGGTCGACGAATACGACCGGCAGATACGCACCATCGCGGTGGATGAATTCAAGCTGGATGTCTATCCCAATCAGCTGGAAGTCATCACCGCCGAGCAGATGATGGACGCCTACGCCTCGGTGGGCATGCCGGTCAATTACCATCACTGGAGCTACGGCAAGCATTTCGTCGCCACCGAGAAGAGCTATAAGCGCGGCCAGATGGGCCTGGCTTATGAGATCGTGATCAACTCCAATCCCTGCATCGCCTATCTGATGGAAGAAAACTCCATGACGATGCAGGCGCTGGTGATCGCCCACGCCGCTTACGGCCACAATAGCTTCTTCAAGGGCAATTACCTGTTCCGCGCCTGGACCGACGCCTCGGCCATCATCGACTATCTGGTGTTCGCCAAGAGCTATATCACCAAGTGCGAGGAGCGCTACGGCATAGACGCGGTGGAGGATTTGCTGGACAGTTGCCACGCGCTGATGAATTACGGCGTGGACCGCTACAAGCGGCCGCAAAAGCTGTCTCTGGCCAAGGAGCAGGCGCGCCAGGAAGAGCGCGAGCAATACCTGCAGACCCAGGTCAACGATTTGTGGCGCACCATTCCCAAGCGCGACAAGGACGGCAGCGACAAGGCGCCGCCGCGCTTTCCGCCGGAGCCGCAGGAAAACCTGCTCTACTTCATCGAGAAATCCGCGCCGCTGCTGGAGCCTTGGCAGCGCGAGGTGGTGCGCATCGTGCGCAAGGTGGCGCAGTATTTCTACCCGCAGCGCCAGACCCAGGTGATGAACGAGGGCTGGGCCACGTTCTGGCACTACACCATCCTCAATCGCCTGTACGACAAGGGCATGGTCACCGACGGCTTCATGATGGAGTTTTTGCAGAGCCACACCAATGTGGTGTATCAGCCGCCGGTGACGGCGCGTTGGTACAACGGCATCAACCCGTATGCGCTGGGTTTCTCCATGTATCAGGACATCAAGCGCATCTGCGAAGCGCCCACCGACGAGGACCGCGCCTGGTTCCCGGACCTGGCCGGCACGCCGTGGCGCGAGTCGCTGGAGTTCGCGATGAAGAACTTCAAGGATGAGAGCTTCATCTCGCAGTATCTGTCGCCCAAGCTGATTCGCGATTTCCGTCTGTTCTCGATTCGCGACGACGATCACGACGACAAGCTGGAGGTGTCCGCCATCCACGACGACATCGGCTACCGCGACATCCGCGGCAAGCTGGCCGAGCAGTACAACCTGGGGTCGCGCGAGCCCAATATTCAGGTATGGTCGGTCAATGTGCGCGGCGACCGCAGCCTGGTGCTGCGCCACACCATGCACAACCGCCGTCCGCTGGACGACAACAGCGCCAACGAGGTGCTCAAGCATGTGTGCCGGCTGTGGGGCTTCGATGTGCGGCTGGAGAGCGTGGACGGCAATGGCGACGTCAAGCAAAGTTACGAGATGAAATCCAATCTGGAAGCGGTGCGCATCTAGCCGCCGCGGCCGTGCTATAGTCGCAAGCCCGGGCCCGCTGCCAAGCCGGCCCGGGTTTTTCATGCCGCCGGCCATTGCAACTTTCCCGGCCGGCCGGGTTCGAAACGATATTTCGCGCGCCAGCGCCGCCAGGGGAGGCATCATGGACCAGCATTGCGATCATCAGCCGGCGGAACGCCTGCCCCGCGTGGGCGTGGCGCCGCTGCGGCCATTCGATCAGCCGGCTTTCGAGCAGGCGGTCACCGATTTGCTGCGCGCCTGCGGCTTCGAGCCGGCGGGGGATCCGCACCTGGGCAAGACCGCGGAGCGGGTCAGCGCTTTATGGCGCAACCGCCTGCTGGACGGTTACGCCGCCGATCCGCGCGAGGTGTTGGGTTGTGGCTTCGAGGACAGCTCCAGCGAGATGGTGATCATCAGCAATATCTCCATCCACAGCCTGTGTCCGCATCATCTGGTGCCGTTCGAGGGCATCGCCCATGTCGCCTATGTGCCGGGCGGCCGCCTGCACGGCTTCGGCCGCATCGCGCGGCTGATAGACGTGATTTCGCACCGGCTGACCTATCAGGAATGGATTTGCCAGGAGGTGGCGGACGCGCTGGTGCAGTACGGCATGGCCAAGGGCGCGGCCTGTGTGATTCAGGCCAAGCAGATGTGCTTGCAGCTGGGTGAAAACCGGCGCGGCGCGGAAGCGGTGATCACCCAGGGCTTCGCCGGCGCCATCAGCGAGGCGGACCGCAGCCGTTTCCTCAGCGAGTGCAAGCAGGCCACGCATCGCTGAGCGTGCTTAGAACCTGTTCAAAGTCTGCTGCGCTTCGGCGATACGGCGTTGAAACCAAGCTCAAAATGCTCATGTAGCACGTGTACATTCCGCTTTTTCGCTCGTTTTCGCCTTGTCTCGCCCTTGCTCGCGAGACTTTGAACAGGCTCTTAATCGCCGTGAGCGTGGGGCAGCGGCACGAAGGCGCGCAAGGCGTGTTCCTGGCTGCTGAGTTCCGCCAGCCGCACCCCGTAAACCGCTTCCAGTTTTTCCCGACGCATGATCTCGGAGGTAGGGCCGAAGCCGGCGGAGCGTCCCTCGTTCAGCAGCAGCACGCTGTCGGCGTGGCGCAGCGCCAGGTTCAGGTCGTGCACCACCGCCAGCGCGCCGATATTCAAATCGCGGCAGATGCGGGTCACCTGGGCCAGCAGCGCGTCGGCCATCGCGAAATCCAGCGCGGCGGTGGGTTCGTCCAGCAAGAGATAACGTTCCGTCTCCGTTGAGGCCAGCAGTTGGCACAGCGCGCGCGCCAGGTGGGCGCGCTGCTGTTCGCCGCCGGACAGGGTGTGCGCCTGGCGTTGCGCCAGCTCGGTGGTGCAGGTCAGTTCCATCGCCTGGCGGCAGGCGGCGTCGGCGCGGTCGGCATCGGCCAGATAGGCGCCGGCCAGGATCAATTCCGCCGTTTTCCAGCCGGAAGGGGTCAAGGGGTTCTGTTCCATCACCGCGCGCTGGCGTGCCAGCTGCGCGGCGGATTGCCCGGCCAACGGCCGGCCGGCCAGTTCCACCGCGCCGGCGTTTGGCCGCCGCAAACCGGCCAGCAGGCTCAGCAAGCTGCTCTTGCCGGCGCCATTGGGGCCCAGCACCATGTTCAATTCGCCCGGGGCGACCTGAAGCGACACCTGTTCCACCAGGTTGCGGCCCTGCACGCTCAGGCCCAGCGCGCGCGCTTCAAGCATGCCATTCCTTTCCATTGCCCTGACGCAGCAGCCACAGGAAGAACGGCGCGCCGATCAGGCTGGTGATCACGCCCACTGGCAGCTCGCTGGGCGCCAGCAGGCTGCGCGCCAGCCAGTCTGAGGCGATGGCCAGCAGCGCGCCCAGCATCGGCGCGATCCACAGCAGCCGGCGCGCGTTGCCGCCCACCAATTGCCGCGCCAGGTGCGGGCCCATCAGGCCGATGAAACCTATCATGCCGCAGGCGGACACCACCAGGCCGGCGGCCAGCGCGGCCAGAATCACCACCTGCCATTCGCGGCGGCGCACTTCGAAGCCCAGGTGGAAGGCGGCGGTTTCGCCCAATTGCAGCGCGTTGAGAAAGCGCCATTGCCGGTGCAGCGCGAGCCAGATCAGCGGCGCGGCAACGCACAGCAGCGCCGCCTGCGGCCAGTCCACGCTGGCGAAGCTGCCCATCAGCCAGAAAATCACCACGCGCAAGGAGCCGTCGGGCAGGGTGGTGATCAGCAGGGTCAGCAGGCTGCCCAGCAAGGAGCTGATGGCGAGACCGCTGAGGATCAGCCGGCTGCCGCCTTGCTGAGTCTGGCCCAGCAGGCGGATCAGCAATAAGGAGGACAAGCCGCCGGCGAAGGCGGAGGCGGACACCGCGTAGAGTCCGGCGCCCAGGCTCAGCGCGGCGGCCGCGGCCAGCGCGGCGCCGCTATTGATGCCGATCAGGCCGGGTTCGGCCAGCGGATTGCGAAAGCGCGCCTGCACCGCCGCGCCGGCGCTGGCCAGCAAGGCGCCGGCGCTGGCGCTGGCCAGCAGGCGCGGCAGCCGCAGCTGCCACAGCAATTGCCATTCCAGTTCCGGCAGCGCTTGGCCGGACAGCAGGCGGGATGCATCGATGCCGCTGCCGTGCAGCAGGGAGGCGAGGGAGAGTAGGAGCAAGCTGGCCGCGAGGGCCAGCGTCAGCGGGAAGAGACGCATGGCAGGGAGGGCGGGGAGTGGCCTCCCCGCTGGCGCTCAGCGCAGGCCCAGCACGTCCTGCATATCGAACAGGCCCTTGGGTTTGCCGGCCAGCCAGCGCGCGGCGCGCACCGCGCCATTGGCGAAGGTGGCGCGGCTGGAGGCCTTGTGGCTGATTTCCACGCGTTCGCCTAGGGCGGCGAACAAGGCGGTGTGATCGCCGACCACATCGCCGCCGCGCACGGTGGCGAAGCCTATGGTTTGCGGATCGCGCTCGCCGGTCACGCCTTCACGGCCATAGACCGCGCATTCCTTCAGGTCGCGGCCCAGCGCGTCGGCGATGACTTCGCCCATGCGCAAGGCGGTGCCGGACGGCGCGTCCACCTTGTAGCGGTGGTGGGCTTCGATGATCTCGATGTCGTAGCCTTCGTTCAACACTCGCGCCGCCATGTCCAGCAGCTTGAAGGTGAGGTTGACGCCGATGCTGAAATTGGACGCGAACACGATGCCGATCTTGTCGCCGGCGGCGCGGATCGCGGCCTTGCCGGCTTCGTCGAAACCGGTGGTGCCGATGATCATCTGCACGCCGCGCTCGGCGCAGGCGGCCAGGTGTTGCAGCGTGCCTTCCGGGCGGGTGAAATCGATGACGGCGTCGGCGCCTTCCAGCGCCTGGGCGAAGTCGGTGCTGATCTTGACCCCGGTCTGCTGGCCGATGAACAGGCCGGCGTCCTGGCCGATGAATTCCGAACCGGCACGCTCAACGGCGGCGTGCAGCGCCACGCCGGGCGTGCCCAGCGCCGCTTCGATCAGGGTCTTGCCCATGCGGCCGCCGGCGCCGACGATGACCAGCTTCAAGTCGCTCATGGCTTGACTTCCTGGGCCGGAGCGGAGGCTGCCAGCGCCGGGCGCTCGGCCGGCTGCGCCTGGCCTTCCACCCGTTCCAGCATGTCGCCATTGAAGTACACTGTCAGCAGACGGTTGCTTTCCTTGTCCAGCCTGCCCTGTTTGACATCGCGGTAGGAGTAGTCCCAGCGGTTGGCGTGGAAGGGGTCGGCCAGCAGCGGCGAACCCAGCAGGAAGCGTACTTGCGAGCGGGTCATGCCCGGCTTGAGTTTGGCAACGGCATCCTCTGTGACATAATTGCCCTGCTGGATTTCCATCTTGTGCGGGCTGAGCCAGTTCAGGGGATTCATCGAACTGCAGCCGGAGAGGGCAATGACGGCGGCAAAAATCAGGGCGCGCATGATACTCCGTGACCGAATAGTTATGAGGCTGTAATTAGGCAAAGCCGTGAAAAGGCTTTATCATGATCTGAAATCGACCCACTTTATATCACGATGAGCAAAGCCAGTCACCTTAAAGATATCGGCCTCAAGGCCACCGGCCCGCGTCTGAAAATCCTCGATTTGTTCGAAGAGGAGAACGCTGGCCACATGTCGGCGGAAGATGTCTACCGCAAGCTGCTTGCGGAGAATATCGACATCGGCCTTGCCACCATCTACCGCGTGCTGACCCAGTTCGAGCAGGCGGGCATTCTGGTGCGCCACCATTTCGAAACCGGCAAGGCGGTGTACGAGCTGAACCAGGGCGGCCATCATGATCATATGGTGTGCGTCAGCTGCGGCAAGGTGGTCGAGTTCTTCGATCCCGAGATCGAGGCGCTGCAGGACCGCATCGCCGAGCAGCACGGTTTCCGCATCGTCGATCACGCGCTGTATATGTACGGCGAGTGCCCGGACTGCCTCAACGCCAAGAAGGCATGATTCCCTGGCTCGGTCCTGAGCCGGTCTTCCCTCCGACGCGGCTGGCTCTGCGTGAACCCAACGGTTTGCTGGCCGCCGGAGGCGATCTGTCCCCGCAGCGCATCCTGGCTGCCTACTCCCAAGGCATTTTCCCCTGGTTTTCCGAAGGCGAGCCCATTCTGTGGTGGTCGCCGGCGCCGCGCATGGTGCTGTGTCCGGCCGAACTCAAGGTCAGCCGTTCCATGGACAAGGTGCTGCGCAATCAGCGCTATGAAATCCGCGTCGACACCGCCTTCCGCGAGGTGATGGCCGCCTGCGCCGAGCCGCGCGGCCAGCAGCAGGGCACCTGGATCGTGCCGGAAATGGTGGAAGCGTATTGCCGGCTGCATCAGCTGGGTTATGCTCATTCCTTCGAAACCTGGGTCGACGGCGAACTGGTCGGCGGCCTGTACGGCATCGGCCTGGGCTTGATGTTCTACGGCGAATCCATGTTCTCCCGCCGCAGCAACGCCTCCAAGCTGGCCTTCATCCACATGGTGCGTCACTTGCAGGAGCAGGGGGTGACGATGATAGATTGCCAGATGCACACCCGCCATTTGCAGAGCCTGGGCGCCAAGTTGGTTTCGCGTCAGACATTTCTTGCTACTCTAAAAGAGAATGCCCGACGGGCGCAGCCCGCCGCGATGTGGAACTACCGGTATAGCCATGAGCCATCGTGATCCCGGCCCGACTGTGGCCATCCATTTCTACGCCACCGCGCCTTATCCATGCAGCTATCTGGCGGGGCGGCAGGCGCGCTCTCAGGTGGCGATCCCGGCCGAGGCGATCGATGGCGAGGTGTATAGCCAACTGGTGAAGCTGGGCTTCCGCCGCAGCGGCCTGTACACCTACCGGCCATATTGCGATAGCTGCCAGGCCTGTGTGCCGGTGCGCATTCCGGTGGAGCGTTTCATGCCGGGGCGCACTCAGCGCAAGGTGGCGCGCCGGCTGGAGGCGATGCAGGTGCGCTTGCTGCCGCTGGAGTTCGACGCCGAGCACTATGCGCTGTATCGCTGGTATCAGCAGTCGCGCCACGCCGGCGGCGGCATGTCCGACGACGATCCGCACCAGTACTCGGAATTCATTCTGAAGAGCGGGGTGGACAGCATGTTGGCGGAGTTCCGCCTGGACGGCGAATTGAAGATGGTCAGCCTGATCGACCGCCTGGCCGACGGTCTGTCCGCAGTGTACACCTTTTATGATCCGGACGACGCCAAGTCCAGCCTGGGGGTGTTCAATGTGCTGTGGCAGGCGGAGCTGACGCAGCGGCTGGGCCTGCCTTATCTCTATCTGGGCTACTGGATACGCGAATGCCAGAAAATGTCCTACAAGGCGATGTACCAGCCCTTGCAGGCCTTGATGGACGGGCGCTGGGTGGAGCTGGCCAGGCCGCGGGAGGAGTAAGCGGGCAATCAAAAAGGCCGGGGTGACCCGGCCTTTTTAACTTGGGCTGCCGCTTGGCTTAGAACGGCACCACGCGGTCGTTGCCGCCGCCGGTCAGCACGCGCACGCGCTGGTTGGCGGAGAACGGAATGTCGGCTTCTTGCACGATGGAGATCATGCGGCCGGAGCCGTCCAGCTTGACGGTGATTTCCAGCGCGTTCTTGGTCAGCCCGCGTTGAGCGGCCTGAGCGCCGAAGCCGCCGGCCAGCGCGCCGACGATGCCGCCGGCGATCTGGCCCTTGCCGCCGCCGATATTGCTGCCGGCCAGGCCGCCCAGCGCGGCGCCGCCCAGGGTCAGCAGCTCATTGTTGCTGCCTTCCATTTTCACGTTCTGCACCGAAACCACGGTGCCCAGCTGCACGGTCTGCGCCTGGCGCATCTGGCCCTTGGAGTAGACGGCGGCGGAGTCGGAGGTGGCGCAGCCGGTGAGAATGCCCGCGCCCAGCAGGGCGGCCACGGAAAGGCGGATCAGTTTGGTGTTCATATTAGAGAGTCCCATATTGTTCAGCGAGCCGACCGGCTCTTGCTCGCCCAGCTTGCGCTCGGGCCGCATGGAGGCGGTCTTATTGTTTGGCGCGGATGGCGTTGGCGCATTCCGCTACCAGGGCCGGGCCTCGGTAGATCAGGCCGCTATAGACTTGCACCAGGCTGGCGCCGGCCTCTAGTTTTTCCACGGCATCCTGTCCAGACAGGATGCCGCCAACTCCTATGATAGGCAGGGCGCCGTCAAGTTCCTTGGCTAATTTGCGAATAACTGTTGTCGAACGCTGCTTGACCGGCGCGCCGGACAGGCCACCGGCCTGTTCCGCCAGCGGATGGCCGGCCACTTCCGCGCGCGACAGCGTGGTATTGGTGGCGATGACGCCGTCGATGCGGTGCTCGGTCAGCAGGCGGGCGATGGCGGCGATCTGCTCGTCGTCCAGGTCCGGCGCGATCTTCAGCGCCAGCGGCACGTGGCGGCCGTGCTTGTCCGCCAGCGCCTGCTGTCTGTGCTTCAGCTGCGCCAGCAGGCGGCCCAGTTCGTCGCCTTCCTGCAATTGCCGCAGGTTCTTGGTATTGGGCGAGGAGATATTGACGGTGACATAGCTGGCGTAGGCGTAAACCTTGTCCAGGCAGGCCAGGTAGTCGTCGGCGGCGTTCTCTATCGGGGTGGTGGCGTTCTTGCCGATATTGATGCCGAGCACGCCCTGGAATTTGCAGCGGCGCACATTGTCCAGCAGCGTGTCCACGCCCAGATTGTTGAAGCCCATACGGTTGATGATGGCTTGATGCTCCGGCAGGCGGAACAGCCGCGGCTTGGGGTTGCCGGCTTGCGGGCGCGGCGTGACGGTGCCGATTTCGATGAAGCCGAAGCCCAGCGCGGCCAGCGCGTCGATATGCGCTCCATTCTTGTCCAGCCCGGCGGCGAGTCCCACCGCGTTGGGGAAGGTCAGGCCCATGACTTGCACCGGCTTGCGCGTGGCGCCGTGGCAGGCCAGCGTGCTCAGGCGCAGCTTGTGCGCCTGGTCCAGCATCGCCAGCGTCTGTTCGTGGGCGGTCTCTGCGTCAAAGCGGAACAGAAGCGGGCGCAGAAGCGAATAGAGCATCTTGTTTCTCCAGGCAGCAAAATGCCCGGCATTATAACCGGGCATGGGCGGGGCGGTTTAAAGAATCTGGCAGGCGTCGTCGAAGTCGAAGCGCGGCGAGCGCGGGTAGAGCTTGTCGGCGGCGCCGTAGCCCAGGTTGACCAGGAAGTTGGACTTGAAGCGGCCGTCCGGGAAGAAGGCCTGGTCCACCGCGGCGTTGTCGAAGCCGGACATCGGGCCGCAGTCCAGCCCCAGCGAACGCGCGGCCAGGATCAGGTAGCCGCCTTGCAGGCTGCTATTGCGCGCGGCGGTGGCCTGGATCGCGGCTTCATTGCCCTCGAACCAGCTTCTGGCGTCGGCGTGCGGATAGAGCTTGGCCAGGTGTTCGTAGAAGCGCATGTCCTGGGCCACGATCACGCAGACCGGCGCGGCCATGGTTTTTTCGACATTGCCTTCGGCCAGGCAGGGCTTGAGCTTGGCCTTGGCGGCGTCGCTCTGCACGAAGATGAAGCGCGCCGGCGAGCAGTTGGCGCTGGTGGGCGCCATCTTCAGCAGGTCGAACAGCTGGTGCAGGATTTCGGCGCTGACCGGGCGGTCTTGCCAGTGGCTGTGGGTGCGGGCGTTGAGGAACAGCTGTTCCAGCGCGGAGTGATGAATCGGGGTGCTCATATCGTGCTCCTCTCGAGGGGTGTTAGCGGCCATTGGCCAGTGATGCGTCTTGTGGCGATAGCACTTCGGCGTCGCTCAGCCCGCTTGCCAGCACGGTGATGGCGACGCGGCGATTGCTGGCGCGGCCGTCGGCGGTGGCGTTGTCGCCCACCGGCAGGTTGGAGCCACGGCCCACCGCCACCAGCCGTTCCGGCTTGATGCCGTTTTCCTGGAACAGGCGCACCACGCTGCCGGCGCGCGAAGCGGACAGTTCCCAGTTGGACGGGAAGTAGGAGTTGCGGATGGGCACGGTGTCGGTGAAGCCTTCCACCCGGATCGGGTTGTCCACCTTGGCCAGCTGCAGCGCCATATTGGCCATCAGCAGCCGCGATTGATCGTTGGGTTGTGCCTGACCGGTGGGAAACAGCGCGGTGTCGCGGATGTCTATGGTGACGCCCTTGCTGCTGTGGGTGATGGTGACCTGTCCGCTCTGGACCAGCGGGTCCATCACCTTGGCCAGGTCCTGGGTCAGTTGACCCAGGCGGGCGTTTTCATCGCCCTGGCCGCCGCCGGGCTTGCTTTTGTTTCCGGCCGGCTCTCCCTTGACCGCCTTGGCGATGGGCTTGGTCTCGGGGATCTCTATCATGGTGTTGGCCCCGCCGCTGGGCGGGGTGGTGTTGATATTGATGGTGGAGCCGGAGCGGAAGGCATCGACGATGGCGGAGGACAGCACGCGGTATTTGCCCTCGTTGACCGAGGAGATCGCGTACATCACCACGAAGAAGGCGAACAGCAGGGTGATGAAGTCGGCGTAGGAAACCAGCCAGCGTTCATGGTTCTCGTGTTCTTCTTCCTGCCGTTTTCTTCTGCGCGCCATGGTGTGCCTTGCCGGGGGGTCAGAACAGCTTGGTGTTGAACAGGCTCTTCACGCCGCCGGCGAATTCCACGCCGATCTTGCGCGCCACTCGGCTGGACAGATCGTCCTGCTGAGTATAGTCCACGGTTTTCTCGGCCTTGATCACGTCGCGCGCCACCGAGCGCACCGTGCCCAGGCCATCGGCCAGGCCCAGCGGAATGCTCTTTTCGCCCAGCCAGACCATGCCGGAGAATAGTTGCGGGTCATTGGCCAGGCGTTGGCCGCGGCCGGCCTTGACCGCCGTGATGAACTGGGCGTGGATGTCGTCCAGCAATTGCTGGCGGATGGCTTCCTGCTTGGGATTGACCGGGGAGAATGGGTCGCCCATCGCCTTGTTCTCGCCGGAGGTGCGCAGGCGGCGGTCCACGCCCAGTTTTTCCATCGCGGCGGTGAAGCCGAAGCCGTCGGACAACACGCCGATGGAGCCGACGATGCTGGCCTTGTCGACGAAGATCTTGTCGGCGGCGGCGGCGATGTAGTAGCAGCCGGACGCGCATACCTCGTTGACCACCACGTAGACCGGGATGGACGGGTGCAGCTTCTTCTGGCGGCGGATTTCGTCATAGGCCATGCCGGACAGCACCGGGCTGCCGCCGGGGCTGTTGGCGTCGATGATGATGCCCTTGGTGTTCTTGTCGCCGTAGGCGTCGGCGAGCGCCTGGCTCAGTTTATTGGCGGTGTCGCTCTGGCTGTCGATCACGCCTTCCAGCGTGATGACGGCGCTGTGGCCGGAGCCGGTGAGGCCGGCGGCGGCCTTGTCCTCGTTGCGCATGAACAGGCTGAACAGGATGAAGCCGATGATGATCAGCCAGATCATGCGGAAGAAGATCTTCCATTGCCGCGCGCGGCGTTGTTCCACCAGCGCGGCGCTGGCCAGTTTTTCCAGCAGTTGGCGCTCCCAATGATTGGAGTTGTCGCTCATTATGTGGTGCTCCCTTGGTAATCCCTGGAGTCTAGCAAAGATCAGGGTGCCGGGACATTGATGTAAATGCCGTCGTCCTGTTCGCTGACCGGCACTGGGATCAGGCGCTGGCCGCGGCAGGGGCCGGACACGCAGTAGCCGGTGTGCGCTTCGTAGCAGGCGCCGTGCATGCTGCACACCAGATAGTGGCCGCTGAGGTCGAATACTTCGCCGTCGCGCAGGTCCAGTTCCACCGGGATGTGGCGGCAGGCGTTGACATAGGCGTAGACCTGGCCGCGGTAGCGCACGGCGAAGGCGGATAGCGGCGGCGCGCCATCCGCCTGTTCGATTTCAAAGCGCCAGGCGCGGCCGCCGTTTTGCAGGTCGGCGGAGGCGCAGATCAGCCTAGCCAGGGCAGCAGCCATGCGCTCAGCTCGGCGTAGGAATGGAATAGCGCCAGCGGCTGGCAGCTTTCCAGGCGCTCGCTGTCGTGAGCGCCAAAGCTGACGCCCACGGCATGGCAGCCGGCGTTGTTGGCCATCAGCAGGTCATGACTGGTATCGCCTATCATCAGCGTGCGGCGCGGGTCCGCGCCCAGCACCTCGGTCAGCGACAGCAGCATGTCCGGGTGCGGCTTGGAATGGCACTCGTCCACGGTGCGGGAGGCGTGGAACAGCGGACCAAGCCCGGTTTGCTCCAGCAGGCGGTTGAGGCCGGCGCGGCTGTTGCCGGTGGCCACCGCCAGGAAAACGCCGCTGGCGGCGATGGCGTTCAGGCAGTCCTCGGCGCCGTCGAACAGCGTCACCTGGTGCTGATTGGCGTGATAGTGATGGCGGAAGGCCTCGGTCAGTCGCGGCAGTTGCTCGGCGTCGGCGGCCGGGCAGGCCTGTTGCAGCGCTTCGGCCAGGCGCAGGCCGATGACGTGGCTGGCCTGCTCGCGGCTGGGGATGGGGAGCGCGAGATCGGCGCAAGCCTGCTGGATGGACTGGCTGATATGGGCGGTGGAGTCCATCAAGGTGCCGTCCCAGTCGAACACGACCAGATCGAAGCGAGTGTTCATCTCAAGACCTCAGGCTTTTCAGGAAGCGCTCCAGTTCCGCCGGCAGCGGCGCTTCCAGTTTCAACGGCTCGCCGGTCAGCGGGTGGGGTAGGGACAGGCTGCGCGCGTGCAGGAACATGCGCTTCAGCCCGCGCTTGGCCAGTTCCTTGTTCAGCGCGAAGTCGCCGTATTTCTCGTCGCCGGCGATCGCGCAGCCATTGGCCTGCATATGCACGCGGATCTGATGGGTGCGGCCGGTGCGCAGGTGGGCTTCCACCAGCGTGAATTCCGCAAAGCGCTCCTTGATCGCGAAATTGGTGTGCGCGTACTGGCCGTTTTCGGCGTCGCTGACCCGCACGCGGCGCTCGCCGTCCGCGGTGTGGAACTTGAACAGCGGCAGTTTGACCTGGCGCGCGTCGTCCGGCCATTGGCCTATGCCCAGCGCCAGATAGCGCTTGTCCGGCACATTGGCGCGCATCATGTCGTGCAGCTTGGTCAGCGCCGAGCGCTTCTTGGCCAGCATCAGCAGGCCGGAGGTCTCGCGGTCCAGCCGGTGCACCAGTTCAAGGTAGCGCCAGTCCGGATGCGCTTGGCGCAGTTGTTCGATCACGCCGAAGGACACGCCGCTGCCGCCGTGCACCGCCACGCCGGCCGGCTTGTCTATCACCAGCAGCGCATTGTCTTCGTACACCACCGGGAAGGTGGCGGCCGGCACGTTCTTCTCCGCGCGCTCGGCGACGCGTATCGGCGGGATGCGCAGTTCGTCGCCGGCCTGTACCCGGTAGGCGGCGTCAATGCGGCCCTTGTTCACGCGCACTTCGCCGGAGCGCAGAATGCGGTAGATATGGCTTTTGGGCACGCCTTTGAGCAGGCGCACCAGGTAGTTGTCTATGCGTTGGCCGGCGTCGCTGTCGTCCACTTGGACGAAGGAGACGGAATCTTTGCGAATGTCTGTCATATTGCTTATACTTCTGGCGCTGTCCTCATGGTGTGTTGCACCGGGATGACGGCAAAATGTCAAGCCAAGGTCACGGCATGTTGCGTGGCGCTGCTGCATGAAGTCGGAGTCGGCCGGCAGGGATTTACAGACCCTGACCTGATGCCGCCGCGACATTTGCAGCCAAGGTTAACTCGCTCACCGAAAAGCAGCGATGGTAATGCATTTGTACGCATAACGCACTCACGAGTATTCCATTTCCTGATGCTAAGCCAGTCAGGAAATTTTGCAGCGAAGTTTGACCCGGCATGCTAGCCCCCCTGTACTGTATGTCCTGCCCTCGAGGTAGGCCGGTGATCCCGGAGCGCCAATTGCGCACATGAGTCAGGTCTGCGTGTGATCGATTTTCAGGAAGTAGGCTTGTCAAAACTGTTTTTTTCGATCTTTACATCGACACTTCTTTCGGAAAGCGCCCATCAATAGTCACTGGGCCGTCAAATACTGGCTGCATCCCTTGCGTGAGTGCTGCGCAAGGAATGTAAATGAAACGCATGTTGTTCAACGCAACGCAGGCCGAAGAGCTTCGCGTTGCTATTGTCGATGGGCAAAAGCTCGTCGACCTCGATATCGAGACCGTAGGCAAGGAACAGCGCAAGGGGAATATCTATAAGGGTGTGATTACCCGTATCGAGCCCTCCCTTGAGGCTTGTTTCGTCGATTACGGCACCGAACGCCACGGCTTCCTGCCGTTCAAAGAGGTCTCCCGCTCCTATTTCCAGGGCTATGACGGCGGCCGCCCGCGCATTCAGGATGTGCTGCGCGAAGGCATGGAAGTCATCGTCCAGGTGGAAAAAGACGAGCGCGGCAACAAGGGCGCGGCGCTGACCACCTATATCAGCCTGGCCGGTCGTTATCTGGTGCTGATGCCCAACAACCCGCGCGGCGGCGGCGTGTCGCGTCGCATCGAGGGCGAGGAGCGTCAGGAGCTGAAGGATCTGCTGTCGCAGCTGGAAGTGCCGCACGGCATGAGCCTGATCGCTCGCACCGCCGGCATCGGCCGCAATCTGGAAGAGCTGCAGTGGGATCTGGGTTACCTGATGCAACTGTGGCGCGCGATTGAAGGCGCCGCCGGCGCTCAGAACGCGCCGTTCCTGATTCTGCAGGAAGGCAGCCTGGTGATTCGCGCTATTCGCGATTATTTCCATCCGGACATCGGCGAAGTGCTGATCGACACCGAGGAAATCTACGACCAGGCCCGTCAGTTCATGAGCCATGTGATGCCGAACATGCTGTCGCGTGTGAAGCTGTACAAGGATCATGTGCCGCTGTTCTCCCGTTTCCAGATCGAACACCAGATCGAAACCGCCTTCGCCCGCAGCGTGCAGCTGCCGTCCGGCGGCGCCATCGTGATCGATCACACCGAAGCGCTGGTTTCCATCGACGTCAACTCCGCGCGCGCCACCAAGGGCGCCGACATCGAGGAAACCGCCGTCAAGACCAACCTGGAGGCGGCGGAGGAAATCGCCCGTCAGCTGCGCTTGCGCGACCTGGGCGGCTTGGTGGTGATCGACTTCATCGACATGGAAAGCGCCAAGAATCAGCGCGACGTGGAAAACCGCCTGCGCGACGTGCTCAAGCATGACCGCGCTCGCGTGCAGATGGGCAAGCTGTCCCGTTTCGGCCTGCTGGAATTGTCGCGTCAGCGTCTGCAGCCCAGCCTGGGCGAAACCAGCCACGAAACCTGCCCGCGCTGTCACGGCATCGGATTCATCCGCGGCACCGAATCCTCCGCGCTGCACATCCTGCGCATCATCCAGGAAGAGGCGATGAAGGAAAACACCGGCGCGGTTCACGCGCAGGTGCCGGTGGACGTGGCCACCTTCCTGCTCAACGAAAAGCGTTCCGAGATCCATTCGATCGAAGAGCGTCTGGACGTGGACGTGGTGCTGATCCCGAACATCCATCTGGAAACCCCGCATTACAAGATCGTGCGCGTGCGTCACGACGATCTGGCCGAAGCCGGCGAAGCGCCGAGCTACAAGCGCGTGGAAGTGCAGGAAGAAGACGTGATCACCAACTTCGGCCATGAAAAGCCGAAGCTGGAACGCCAGGAAGCCGCGGTGAAAGGCATTACGCCGCAGCAGCCGGCGCCGTCGGTGGAGGCCAAGGTGGCCGCGCCGGAACCGAGCTTGTTCGGCAAGCTGGGTTCCTGGATCAAGAGCCTGTTCGCCGAGCCGGAAGCGGTGGCTCAGCCGGTGGAGAAGAAAAAGCCGGCGGCTCAGTCGCAGCAGCGCGGCAACCGCCAGCGCAATGGCGAACGTCGTCCGGGTGGTCAGGCGCGTCGCGAGCATGAGCAGCGTCGCCAGGGTTCGGACGAGGCCAAGCCGCGCCGCCCCGAGCGCGCCGAGCGTCAGGACGGCGAGCGTCAGGAACGCCAGGAGCGTCCGGAGCGCAAGGAGCAGCCGCAGCGCGAAGAGCGCCAGGAGCGTGGCGAGCAGCCGCGCAATGGTCGCCGCCGCGAGCGCGACAATGGTCGTGAAGGCCGTGAGGGTCGTGAAGTTCGCGAGCCCCGCGAACTGAAGGACGCGCCGCGTCAGCAGCAGCCGCGCGAAGAAGCGCCGCAGGAACGTCCGGAGAAGCTGGAAAAGCCGGAGCGCCAGCAGCAGGAGCCGCGTCGTCGCCCGGCGCCGCAAGTGGAAGAGCCGGCCTTGGAGCAGGGCAAGCCGCTTGAGGAAGTGCGCGCCGATGTCGACGCTGAGCAGCAGGAGCGCAATGAGCGTCGTCGTCGTCGCAGCCGTCGTGATCGTCGTCGCGATGAGCCGGCGGCTCAAGAAGGCGCGGCCGAGGCTGGTGCCGTGGAAGCCGGCGTTGCCGAAGCCGCTGTGCCGGCCGTGGCCGCGCTTGCCGTGACGGCCGCCGTGGTTGCGGTGGAAGAAGCCGCGCCGGAAGCGCCGGCCGAGGTGGTGGAGCCGGTTGTGGCCGCGCCGCTGGAAACGGTGGCGGAAGCGCCGGTCGCAGCCGAGGTTGAAGCGCCGCAAGCGTTTGCCGTCGAGCCGATCCCGGCTGTTGCCGAAGCGCAGCCCGAGGTGGCCGCTGTTGTTGTCGAACCGCAGCAGGAAGTGGCGGCTGAGGCGGTACAGGAGCAGCCGCTGGTCGAGAGCGTGGTCGAAGCCGAGCCGGTGGCGCAGTCTGTGTCCGAGCCGATGCTGGCGGTTGTGTCCGAGCCGCAGCCGGTGGTGGAAGAAGCCGCCGTCGAAGCGCCGGCCGTGGAACCGGCTCCGGTTCAGGTCGAAGCCAAGCCGGTGCAGCTTGAAACCCGCGCCGAGCCGGCGGATCTGGGCGGTCTGGTGATGATATCCACCAAGGCCGTGGCCGAAGTGCCGGTGGCGCAAGAGCCGGCATTGCAGCAAGGTCCGCGTCGCCGCGATGTTACGCGTCAGGCTCAGCAAGATGCGGCTCCAGCTGCGCTGGTGCAGGTGGAAACGCGCAATCCGTGATTGCGCTAATGTCTGGGGCGCGAAGTTTTCGCGCCCCAGGCGTTGACGCTTTTTTGGCGCTGGGGTAATATACCCCTCTCTCGCAAGAGATATTCCCTGATAGCTCAGTTGGTAGAGCGACGGACTGTTAATCCGCAGGTCGCAGGTTCGAGCCCTGCTCGGGGAGCCAAGATTCGAAGGCCACGCAATGCGTGGCCTTTTTGCATTTCCTTTTCGCGCGCACGCGCAACGCCAGCGGGTCTGGTGTCTTTTTCGCTCTCATCTAGGCTGGCTCGGCTTGCGGGGTCGAGGGCGGGCTCTAAGAACCTGTTTACGATCTGCCGCGCTTGGTGAAGCCTTCTCGGTGGGTGCAAGCTCAAAATGCTCATGTGTCACGCGTACATTCCGCTTTTTCGCTCGTTTTCGCCTTGTCTTGATCTAGCTCGCGAGATTTTGAGCGGGTTCTAAGCAATTTTAACAGTATGTTTCCCATTCCATTCGTCATATAACACAAACTGGTAACAAGTTTATCGCCCTGCTTGCAATGTCTGCGCGTCGTTCGCGCGCGAGGCGGGGCGGAGCGAGGAGGCTGGGTGGCTGGGTCCCTGATGGACGAAGGCGGCGCGCTGGGTTGCATCGAACAGGTGTTGTCCAATGTGCTGGAAGCGGTTCCGGTGGGGGTGGCGCTGATAGACGGGGGAATGCGCTATCGATTGATCAATGAGCGTCTGGCCGAGGCCAATGGCCTGCCTTGTGCCGATCATCTCGGGCGGCGCGTGGCGGAGGTGTTGCCGCAGATAGGCGAGTTTCTGGAATCCTTGATGCGCCAAGTCATCGCCAGCGGCGAGCCGGTGATCGATTTTTGCGTCAACTCCTGGGTGGACGCCGGCGGCAGGGTGGCGCAGCGGGAGTGGCAGATCAGTTATTTGCCGTATTCCGTGGCGGCGGAGGTGGTGGGCGTGGTGGCGGTGGTGCGCGACGTGGCTGGCGAGCGCTTGGCCGAGCGCCTGCGCGGCGAGGGTGAGGCCCGCTTGCGCATGGTGGTGGATTCGGCGCTGGATGGCCTGGTGATGATAGATCAGGGTGGTTGCATCCTGATGGCGAATCATCGCGCCGAAGTGATGTTCGACTACGAGGGCGTCGGCATGGAGGGCATGATGATTGCCAGCCTGGTGCCGGAGCGGTTTCGCGATGGCCATGGCCGTTTGATGGAGAGCTATATGCGCCATCCGGAAGCGCGGGAGATGGCGCGGCAGCAGGAGATTTTCGGTCAGCGCCGCGATGGTGGCGAGTTTCCGGCGGAAATCGGCCTGACCCCGGTGCGCAATGACGAAGAGGTGCAGGTGCTGGCCACCATTACCGACATCAGCGCGCGCAAGGCGGCGCAGGCCAGCCTGGAGCTGGCCTTGAAGGAAAAGACCGCCTTGCTCAACGAGGTGCATCATCGGGTCAAGAACAATCTGCAAGTGATTTCCAGTCTGTTGAATCTGCAAACGCGTTCGGCGCCGCCGGAGGCGGTAACGGTGTTGGTGGAATGTCAGAACCACGTCCGCGCGATGGCGCTGATCCATCAATTGCTGTACGAGCACGGCGATTTCTCCCGCATCCACGTTGGACTTTATCTGGAACGGCTGACTCAGCTTCTGAGTGGCAGTGCGTCTGAAAGCGGGGTGCGCGTGCGCTGCCGCGGCATGGAGGTGGCGGTATACCTTGGCATGCAACGGGCGATTCCCTGTGGTCTGTTGGTGAACGAGCTGGTGACCAATGCGCTCAAGCACGCCTTTCCCGGGCGGCACGGCACGGTGGAGGTGGCTTTGGAGCGGAGCGAGGACGGGGGGTGCCGGATTCTGGTGTCGGATGACGGTGTCGGCATTCCTGAGTCGGTCAAGCTGGGGGAGGTCAGCTCGTTGGGCTTTCGTCTGATTCCCATCCTGGTGGGGCAATTGAAGGGGGTCGCCAGTCTGTTGCGGCCGGAGGCGGGCGGCGCCTGCGTGGAAATCGCGTTCAGCGATGAGCCGGAGAGCCAGGAATGAGCATTGGCAATGGATTGTTGATTGTCGAGGATGAGGGCGTGGTGGCGCTGGATTTGCGCACCAGTTTGGAATCGTTGGGCTACCGGGTGCTTGGCGTGTGCGCAAATGCCGACGACGCGGTGCGCAGTGCCGAAGCGCTGCGACCGGACTTGGTGCTGATGGATATTCATCTGGATGGCGATGTGCCGGGCACCGAGGCGGCGCGGGTGATTCGCGAGCGTTTTCAGATCCCGTCCATCTTCCTGACCGCCTATGCCGAGGAGGACATGCTGCGTAATGCGGAGAGCAGCGCGCCTTACGGTTATTTATTGAAGCCCTACCAGTTGCGTGAGTTGAACGCATCGGTGCGCATGGGGCTGGCGCGGCGCAGGGCGGAGCGCGAGGAGGAGCGTCAGCGCCGCCGCTTGCGCATGGCGGTGGAGGCGGCGCGGCTGGGGGTGTGGGAGTGGAGTGGGGTGGAGGGCAGGATGGAGTGGGAGCGCGAGTTCCCGGATGCGTTTCCGTTTGCCTCCGCTGGCGGCGAGGCGCTGGGCTTGCCAGGCTTGGCTGAGGCCGAGGCGATGGAGCTGTCCCGCGAGCTGGAGGTATGCCAGGTGTTGCAGCGCACGGTGCGAGTGGGTAGGGATGGCGTGGGGCGCTGGGTGGAGTTGTGCGGTCGCAATTTCGCCGCCAAGGGCGAGCCGGCGCGCTGGGTGGGGGTGGCGCGGGATGTGACCGAGGCGCATTTGAACGCCGCCAGTCTGCGTCAGGCCAGCGTGGTGTTTCAGGCCAGCGCGGAAGGCATTCTGGTGTTGGACCATCTGCGGCGCATCGTGTCGGCGAACGAGTCCTTCTATCGCTTGACCGGTTTGAGCGCGGAGTCCGCCCTGGGGCGCGATCCGGACGAGTGTCTGCATGTGGAGCCGCATGACGAGGGTTTCTATCGCCGCCTGGAGGGGGAGCGTCGATTCTGGCAGGGCGAGGTGTTGTGCCGGCGGCGCAATGAAACCTTCCCATGCTGGCAGCATGCGTCTGTGGTGCGCGATGCCGAGGGCAAGGTTAGTCATTATGTGCTGGCGATCTCGGATATTTCGGCGATCCGCGCGGCGGAGGCGCATATCCATTTCCTGGCGTATCACGATCAACTGACCGGCTTGGGCAATCGCCATTTTCTGCAGGTGGAATTGGAAAAGGAGATCGCCAGGGCCAAGCGGCGCAATGAATGCATTGCGTTGCTGTTCATTGATCTGGATGGCTTCAAGTCGGTGAACGACGATTGGGGTCACGAGGCCGGCGATGCCTTGCTGGTGGAGGTGGCGGAGCGCTTGCGTCAGCATGTGCGCGCCGAGGATGTGGTGGTGCGCTTGGGCGGGGATGAGTTCCTGGTGGTGGCGCCGGGTCTGGAGCGGGGCGATGCCTGTGGCGTGATGGTGCGGCGTCTGCTGGCGATGCTGGCGCGGCCCGTGGCCTTGAGCGTTGGTGTCTGCACGGTGTCGGCCAGCATAGGCGTGGCCTTTTTCCCCGATAGCGGTGGGGAGCCCGCCGACTTGCTGCATGCGGCGGATCGGGCCATGTATGAGGCCAAGCGCGCGGGCAAGAATGAATTCAGGTTGGCGGGGAACGGGGCGGCGGCATCATGAAGAGATGGCGATGACTGGCGATGAAATGAATAAAAGCCGAAATCTTTCGATTTCGGCTTTTATATTTGGTGGAGATAAGCGGGATCGAACCGCTGACCTCTTGCATGCCATGCAAGCGCTCTCCCAGCTGAGCTATACCCCCGGTATGCTGGCGTCCCCACGGGGATTCGAACCCCGGTTACCGCCGTGAAAGGGCGATGTCCTAGGCCTCTAGACGATGGGGACTGAATTTTGGTGGAGGTAAGCGGGATCGAACCGCTGACCTCTTGCATGCCATGCAAGCGCTCTCCCAACTGAGCTATACCCCCACAGATACTGCACCCTTCCGGGCTTCTCTCGGGACCCTTCGGTCTCGACAGGAAGCGAACTATACCTAGGCTTTTCCGGCCGCGCAAGGTTTTTTGAAAAATATTTTCAGAGCCCGGCGGCGGGAAGAATGCGCCTTTGGACGATTCCGAGAATATCCGGCCTGAAAACGGCGTTTTTTGATTTTTTCCTGTTTGCGGACAGCCATCCTCGCCGATGTTTCGCCCCAATCATCGCGGGGCGATGGGCGCGCGCTAGGCCAGCGTATTTTTCTTGGAAAAATAAGGATTTTCCTATTCCAAGTCATTGGGGAGTAAAGGATAAAATAATCAAAAACAGTTCAGGCCCGATATTCGCACAAAGTTTTAGTGCATGGACGGGCGTTAATGTCTGCTGAAAAGCGGCTGCAACGATGTATGGCGTAGACATGGGCTTGCAATGACAACAGCCGGCTGGAGAAGGCCGGCGGCTTGGCATGCTTAAGGAGGTGTTATGGATAAGAAGGTGCTGATCAACGAGGAACTGCTGGTTTCATGCTCGGACCAAACGCTGAAGGACGCGGCGGTTTTTCTGTTGAATACGCTGACGGATCGCATTCAGCTGCGCCAGCAAAAAGGCATAGAGGAAATCGAACGGCTGGCCACGGCTTACGGCTTGATTCTGCCCAAGCTGTACGCCAAGAACGGCGTGACGCCCAAGTATCAGAACCCGGCGATGCCGCATCAGACCTGGTCCGGCCGCGGCCGGCCGCCGGTTTGGCTGGTCGAGGCGGAAGCGCGCGGCGAGGATAGGGAAAAATTCGCCATCAAAAGGCAGAAAAAAATCAACGCCGGCTAAGCCGCGGATCACGATACGCTGCGCGTCGCGAATTGTGGCGCGGTGAGTGCGGCTTTGGATGCTCCGCCGCCGCATCTGGTCTCGCGCTGGCTCGCGAGAGCGCCAGTGCCCGCTGAGCCGTTGCATATCCCGCCGCGGGCGGGGCGACTTTGAACCGGCTCCAAGCGGCGTGGGCGGTTCTCGCTTGTGTCCTGAACTAAGCGCCTGTTCAAAGTCTCGCGAGCAAGAGCGAGACATGGCGTTGCGGCTGAGAAAGCGGAATGTACACGTGGTAGATGAGCCTTTCGAAGCGGTACTCACCGTGCCACGTCTCACGAAGCGCAGCAGACTATGAACAGGTTCTAAGGGCGGTTGGCCGGGGGCTTGGATTTCTCGCTCAGGGCAGGTCCAGCTGTTCCAAGCGTAGCCGCGCCTTGGCATCGCGCTCGGCCTGCCGCTGCTGCGTGCGCAGCGTGGTGGCGACGAAGTCCAGATGGGTTTCCACCGCCTGTTGCGCGGCGTCCGGCTGTTTGTCGCGAATAGCCTCCCAGATGGCCAAATGCTGAGCGCGTAGTTCTTCCGCCACTTCGCCCACCGCGAACAAGTCGGCGATATTGTCCTTGACGTGCCGGTGCAGCATGGCCAGCAGGCTGCCGCTCAGGTGGGCGAACAACACATTGTGCGAAGCCTCGGCCACTGCCTGGTGAAAACGCACATCGGCCTGCGCCTGCTGGACCAGGTCGCCGCCATCGTAGGCGTTCTGCAATTGGTCCACGCAATGTTCCAGGCGCAGTAGATCGGCCGGCGTGGCGCGGGTGGCCGCGCCGCGCGCGGCCGCGCCTTCCAGCACCCGTCTGAACTCCAACAAGTCTCCATGCAGATCCTGATGCTGGTTCAGCAGTTTTTCCCAGGGGTCGGAAAAGGCGGTCTCCAGCCGGTCCGTCACCCAGGTGCCGCCGCCCTGGCGGCTGCTGAGCAGGCCGCGCGACGCCAGTTGCTGAATCGCCTCGCGCAGCGAGGGACGGGACACGCCGAACTCCTCGGCCAGCTGCCGTTCCGGCGGCAGGCGATCTCCCGGCTTGAGCACGCCGTCCAGGATGCGTTTTTCCAGTTGTTCGACGATGACGTCGGAGAGCTTGGGGATGTTCAGTTTGGGATAGGCCATGGCGCCGGGCTTGTCGCTTCGGAAAAATTGGTCAGACCAGAGTGAGTGCAGCTTACCACAGCCGGCGCGGGAATCCGCGCTGTCATATTGACGGATTCAAGCAATCACTCTAGAGTTGTTTTGATAAAAATAATTGGTCTTACCAATTTACAAAGGAAACCGGATGAAGCCTGCCAACGTTTATTTGTTCGGCACCTGCCTGCTCGACCTGTTTTTGCCTCAGGCCGGTGTCGACGCCATCGCCTTGCTGGAAGGGCTGGGCTTGCGGGTGCACTTTCCGCAGCAGCAGAGCTGCTGCGGCCAGCCGGCCTATACCAGCGGCCATCCGGCGGAGGCGCTGGCGGTGGCGCGGGCGCAGCTGGACTGTTTCGCCGAGGATTGGCCCATCGTGGTGCCGTCCGGTTCCTGCGGCGGCATGATCAAGCACCATTGGCCCAAGCTGTTCGCCGGCCAGCCGGACGAGGCGCGCGCCTGCGCGGTGGCCGCGCGAGTGGTGGAGTTCAGCGATTTCCTGCTCAACCATCTGGACTGGCGGCCGCAAGACCAGGGGCCCAAGGTGAAGGTGGCGGTGCATACCTCCTGTTCCGCCCGCCGCGAAATGAATGTGCATCTGTCCTGTTGGGCCTTGCTGGAGCGGCTGGCCAATGTGGAACGGGTGGTGCACGACCATGAATCCGAGTGCTGCGGTTTCGGCGGCACTTTTTCGATCAAGCATCCTGACATCGCCGGGGCGATGGTGACGGACAAGGCCGCCGCGCTGCGGGACAGCGGCGCGGTGGAGTTCATCACCGCGGACGGCGGCTGTCTGCTCAATATCAACGGCAAGCTGGCCAAGGAGGGCAGGGCGTTTCAGGGCCGGCATCTGGCTAGCTTTCTGCTGGAGCGGGTGGGGGGCAAGGCATGAGCGCCCGCGACGCCATCCTGGCCAAGTTGCGCGCCGCGCCGCGCGAGGAGCTGCCGCGGCCGGAGCTGGACGCGCATTTCCGGCGCTTCGCGCCGCCGCAGCACAGCCTGGATGCCTTGCGCGGCTGGGCGCGGGCGATGCGGGCGGTGAAGACCGAGGTGCTGTGGGTGCGCGCCGACGACTGGCACACCCGGCTGGCGGTGTGGATCGCGCAGCGGCGGCCGGTCTCCATGCTGTTGTCCGACACTGCGCACGGCCGCCGCGCCGAGGCGGCGCTGCAAGGCTTGCCGACGCCGCCGGCGCTGCGTTTCTTCGACCGCGCCGTCGACGACTGGAAGGCCGAGCTGTTCCAGATCGAGGCCGCGTTCACCACGGCGCGCTGCGGCATCGCCGCCACCGGCACCCTGGTGCTGTGGCCGGACGCTCAGGAGCCGCGAACCATGAGCCTGGTGCCGCCGCTGCACATCGTCCTGTTCGACACCGCCACGCTTTATCCCGATTTCTATAGCGCGATGCGTTGCGAACACTGGAGCGACGGCATGCCCAGCAACGCCTTGCTGATTTCCGGCCCGTCCAAGACCGCCGACATCCAACTGACGTTGGCCTACGGCGCGCACGGCCCGCGCGAACTGCTGGTGCTGGCGCAACTGCCCGAGCACATCGATCCGGCGCAGCTGGAGCAGATGGAGGAGGCCCGACCATGAGCGAGCACAAGATCGAGCTTTATCCGTCGCGCCAATTCAAGCAGCAGGCGCGCGCGGCGCTGGCCGACGGCGAACTGCGCCACAGCCTGCGCGGGGCGATGGATTTCCTGATGGCCAAGCGCTTGTCTGCCTTCGACGATCCGGCGGAACTGGACGCCTTGCGCGCATTGGGCGAAGCCATCCGCCAGCGTTGTCTGTCGCGGCTGCCGGACTTGCTGGAGCAGTTGGAGGCGCGGCTGAGCGCCAACGGCGTGCAAGTGCATTGGGCCGAGACCGCGGACGAGGCCAATCGCATCATCCACGGCTTGGTAGAGGCGCGTTCCGGCCGCTTGATGGTCAAGGGCAAGTCCATGGTCAGCGAGGAGATCGAACTCAACCATTATCTGGAAGCGCGCGGCGTCACCGCGGTGGAAAGCGATATGGGCGAGTACATCGTGCAACTGGCCGGCGAAAAGCCCACCCACATCATCATGCCGGCGATACACAAGACCAAGGCCGACATCGCGCGCTTATTCCACGACAAGCTGCCGGATACGCCCTACACCGAGGACGTGGACGAGCTGATACAGATAGGCCGTGGCGCGCTGCGTCGGCTCTATCTGGACGCCGACGTCGGCTTGTCCGGCGTCAACTTCGCGGTGGCGGAAACCGGCACGCTGTGCCTGGTGGAGAACGAGGGCAACGGTCGCATGTGCACCACGGTGCCGGACCTGCACATCGCCATCACCGGCATCGAGAAAGTGGTGGAGAAGCTGGCCGACGTGCCGCCCTTGTATAGCCTGCTGACCCGCTCCGCCATCGGCCAGCCCATCACCACCTATTTCAATATGATCAGCGGTCCGCGCCGCGCCGGCGAAAAAGACGGCCCGCGCGAAGTGCATCTGGTGCTGCTGGACAACGGCCGCAGCCAGGCCTACGCCGACGCGCAATTGCGCAAGACGCTGCAATGCATACGCTGCGGCGCCTGCATGAATCATTGCCCGGTCTACGCCCGCATCGGCGGCCACGCTTACGGCACCACCTATCCGGGGCCGATAGGCGAAATCATCTCGCCGCATCTGCTGGGCCTGGAAAACACCCGCGATCTGCCCACCGCTTCCAGCTTGTGCGGCGCTTGCGGCGAGGTCTGCCCGGTGAAGATCCCCATCCCCGAGATGCTGATGCGGCTGCGCGAGGAGAGCCAGCGCCCGGCCGAGGAGGCGGTCAGCCATCCGCTGCGCGGCCAGGGCGCGGCGGCGAGCGCGGCGGAGCGGCTGGCCTGGAAGGGCTGGCGCCAGGTCAACGCCTCGCCGCGGCTATACCGCTGGTTCGGCTGGGGCGCCACCCGGCTGCGCAAGCTCGCGGCCGGCGGCCAGTTGGGCTGGACCCAGAACCACGCGCCGCTGACGCCGGCGCCCAAGACCCTGCACGAGCTGGTGCGCGAACGCGAAGCGCGCAGCGCCGCCGGGGAGCGGCCATGAGCATGAGCCCGGCGCATCAGGCTTTCCATAAGGATTTGCTGGCGGCGATGCCGGCGGCGCGCATTTACACCGACCCGCTGTCCACGCTGGCTTACGGCACCGACGCCAGTTTCTACCGGCTGCGGCCGCAAATCGTCGCCCGCGTCGACAGCGAGGCGGAAGTGGCGGCCATCCTGGCGTTGGCGCGCCGTCACCGGGTGGCGTTGACCTTCCGCGCCGCCGGCACCAGTTTGTCCGGCCAGGCGGTCAGCGATTCGGTGCTGGTCTTGCTGGGCGATGGCTTCAATCATGGCCAGGTATTGGACGACGGCGCGCGCGTCCGGCTGGGGCCGGCGATGATAGGCAGCCACGCCAACGCCTTGCTGGCGCCTTACGGCCGCAAGATCGGCCCTGACCCGGCGTCGATCAATAGCGCCAAGATCGGCGGCATCGCCGCCAACAACTCCAGCGGCATGTGCTGCGGCACCCGCGACAACAGTTATCACACGCTGGCGGCGATGCGTCTGTTGCTGCTGGACGGCGCGGCGCTGGATACCGGCGACGCCGCCAGCGTGGCGGCTTTCCGCCAGTCCCACGCCGCGCTGCTGGCCGGCTTGTCCGGCCTGGCGGCCGAACTGCGCGCCGACGCGGCGCTGGCTGAGCGGGTGCGCCGCAAATACCGGCTGAAGAACACCACCGGCTACGGCATCAACGCCTTGCTGGATTTCGACGACCCGGTGGACATGCTCAGCCATGTGCTGATCGGCTCCGAGGGCACGCTGGGCTTCATCAGCGAAATCACTTTTCACAGCGTGATCGAGCATCCGCACAAGGCCTCGGCCTTGCTGCTGTTCGACGCGCTGGAGCCGTGCTGCCGCGCGGTGTCGGCGCTGAGCGCGGCCGCGGCCGCCCACGGCGTGGCGGCGGTGGAACTGATAGACAGCCGCAGCCTGCGCGCCTTGCACGGCAAGCCGGGGCTGCCGGATTTCCTGGCGCGGCCGTTCGGCCCGGAGGAGGCCTGTTTGCTGATCGAGGCGCGCGCCGGTTCCGAGGCGGAACTGGAGCGCCATTGCGCGGCGATAGACCAACTGCTGGCCGGTTTCGCGCCGCGCCTGTCCAGCGGCTTTAGCCGCGAGGCCGCGGTCTGCGACAGCTATTGGGCCTTGCGCAAGGGCCTGTTTCCTGCGGTGGGCGCGGTGCGGCCGTTGGGCAGCACCGTGGTGATCGAGGACGTGGCTTTCCCAATTCCGCAGCTGGCCGACGGCGTGGCCAGGCTGACCGCCTTGTTCGACCGCCACGGCTATCACGAGGCCTTGTTGTTCGGCCACGCCTTGGACGGCAATCTGCATTTCGTGTTCGCGCCCAGTTTCGACAGCGAGCGGGAGGTGGCGCGCTACGACGCCTTCATGCAGGACGTCAGCGCGCTGGTGGCCGGCGAATACGACGGCTCGCTGAAGGCCGAGCACGGCACCGGCCGCAATGTCGCGCCCTTTGTGCGCCAGGAGTGGGGCGACGCCGCCTGGAACATCATGCGCCGCATCAAGGCTTTGTTTGATCCGGACGGCCTGCTCAATCCCGGCGTGATCATCACCGACAACGAGCGGTTGCACCTGGAAAACCTCAAGCCCTTGCCTGCGGCCGATCCCATCGTCGACCGCTGCATCGAATGCGGCTTTTGCGAGGCGGCCTGTCCGTCGCACGGACTGACGCTGAGCCCGCGCCAGCGCATCGTCGCCTGGCGCCGCATCCAGCAACTGAGCCGCGACGGCGGCGCTGCGGAAGAGCTGGCCGCGCTGCGCGCCGATTTCCGCTACCGCGCCATCGACACCTGCGCCGCCACCGGCATGTGCGCGACGCGCTGTCCGGTGGGCATCAATACCGGCGATCTGATGAAGCGCTTGCAAGGACCATCGCCACGGCCGCGCGCCGCGCGCTTCGCCGCTGGTCACATCGGCGCCGCCGCGTCCGCAGTCCGCGCCGGCCTGGCGCTGGCGCATCTATTC
>NZ_JAJOHW010000068.1 GCF_021129195.1 Chromobacterium aquaticum
CTGGGCCTGCTGGCGCTGCTGGGCCCGCGCCTGCACCGCCGCCGGCGCACCGTGCTGGCCACCGCCGGCGTCTGCCTGCTGTCCTTCGCCCTGTGCGGCCGCCTGCTCAGCCCGCTGGAACCCATGCCCTGGGGCCAGGTGCTGCTGGCCGGCGCGGTGGGCGGCTTGATGCAGCACTACCTCAATCTGCGCGCGCGCGCGCTGTCGCCGGCGCTGTCCGAAGCGCGGCTGATCGCGCTGCAGGCGCGCATCCGCCCGCACTTCCTGTTCAACAGCCTCAACGCCGCCATCGCGCTGATCAGCCCCCAGCCGGACAAGGCGGAAATGGTGCTGGAAAACCTGGCCGATCTGTTCCGCGCCCAACTGGCGGACCCAGCGCGGCAATCCACGCTGGGCCGCGAGATCGAACTGGCGTCCATGTATCTGGCGATAGAAGCGGTGCGCCTGGGCGCGCGCCTGCAAGTAAGCTGGGACGTGCAAGCGCCGCTGGACGC
The DNA here is from genome assembly GCF_021129195.1 of Chromobacterium aquaticum. Lineage (GTDB taxonomy): Bacteria > Pseudomonadota > Gammaproteobacteria > Burkholderiales > Chromobacteriaceae > Chromobacterium > Chromobacterium aquaticum. Next base: position 495 of record NZ_JAJOHW010000068.1, read on the forward strand.
GGCGCTGCCGCCGCTGATCCTGCAACCGCTGGCGGAAAACGCGGTGTTCCACGGCATAGAACGGCTGCCCGACGGCGGCGAAATCCGCATCCAGGCGCGCCGCCACGAGCAGCAGCTGGAATTGACCATCAGCAATCCGGTCAACCCCGAACCGGCGGCTGCCACGCCCGGCCACCACATGGCGCTGGACAATCTGGCCGAGCGGCTGGAGCTGTATTTCGACGCCGAGGCCTCGCTCAACGCGCGCCTGGACGGCGAGCGCTTCGTCACCCGCATCCGCCTGCCTTACCGCCCGGCGCCGGCCCAACGGCCGGGCTAAGGACCTGCTCAACGTCTGCTGCGCCGTGGGCGCATTGCGCGGTGAGTACGCCTTGTCCCGCCCTTGCTCGCCCGATCGTAAACACGCTCTGAAAGCCGTCTATACTGCCCCTATCATCCGATTGAAACAGCTGATAGGAACATCATGGGAAAGAACCGGCTGGAAGCCTTCAGCGACGGCGTGCTCGCCATCATCATCACCATCATGGTGCTGGAACTGAAAGTCCCGCACGACACCACTTGGGCGGCGCTGCAAGCGCACTGGCCGGTCTTCCTCAGCTATGTGCTCAGCTTCATCTACGTGGGCCTGTACTGGAACAACCACCATCACTTCTTCCACGCCATCCAGCGCGTGGACGGCCGCGTGCTGTGGGCCAATCTGCACCTACTGTTCTGGCTGTCGCTGATCCCCTTCGTCACCGGCTGGATGGGCGAAAACCACTTCGCGCCGCTGCCGGTGGCGCTGTACGGCGTGGTGCTGCTGATGTGCGCGCTGGCCTGGTGGCTGATGCAGCAATCGCTGCTGTGCCTGCCCGGCAACCGCAGCCGGCTGTCCGAGGCCTTGGGCAAGGACATCAAGGGCAAGCTCTCCCCGCTGTGCTATCTGATCGGCATTGCCGCCGCCTTCCACTGGGAATGGCTGTCCGCGGCAATGTACGCGCTGATCGCGCTGATCTGGCTGGTGCCGGACCGCCGCATCGAGCGACTGCTGGCGGAGGAATAAGGCGGTTTCCGTTCCATTAATAAACACTATCAAACAAATTGTAATTTAAGATTTAACAAAACTATCGTCGCTTCCGATAATGGCCGCTCCCTTAGTAAATGTTCTAATAATTTATGGGAGTGCCAATGTCAGTTCTGACCTTTTCCGTGAACCGCAAGCTTTTTACCCTGGCGCTGGCTTGTAGCGCCACCCTGGCCCAAGCCGCCAACCTGACCCAGGACAACGGCGCGCCGGTGGGCGACAACCAAAACAGCCAGACCGCCGGCCCCAACGGCCCCACCCTGCTGCAAGACATCCAACTGCTGCAAAAGCTGCAGCGCTTCGACCGCGAGCGCATCCCCGAGCGCGTGGTGCACGCGCGCGGCGCCGGCGCCGGCGGCGTTTTCGTCGCCAGCGAAGGCTTGCAGGACGCCAGCCGCGCCCTGGTGTTCCGCAAGGGCGAAAAAACGCCGGTGTTCGTGCGCTTCTCCACCGTGATCGGCAGCCGCGGCGCGCCGGAAACCGACCGCGACCCGCGCGGCTTCGCCACCAAGTTCTATACCGCCCAGGGCAACTGGGACCTGGTGGGCAACAACCTGCCGGTGTTCTTCATCCGCGACGCGATCAAGTTCCCGGACATGGTGCATTCGCTGAAGCCGGACCCGGTCAGCAATGAGCAAGACCCCAACCGCGTGTTCGACTTCTTCTCCCATCTGCCGGAATCCACCCATATGCTGACCCGGGTGTACTCCAACTACGGCACCCCGGCCAATTACCGCGAAATGAACGGCAGCAGCGTGCACGCGCTGAAGCTGGTGGCCGCCGACGGCCGCTACCAATACGCCAAGTTCACCTGGAAATCGCGCCAGGGCGAACGCAATCTGCGCCCGGACGAACTGCCCAAGGTGCAGGGCCAATCGGTCAGCCACGCCACCGCGGACCTGCTGCAAAGCATAGAGCAGAAGCGCTACCCGTCCTGGGACTTGTACGTGCAGTTGATCCAGCCCGAGGACATGAACCGCTTCGCCTTCAACCCGCTGGACCCCACCAAGGTGTGGACCGGCGTGGCGGAACGCAAGGTGGGCACCATGACGCTGAACCAGGTGCCGGCCAACTTCTTCGAAGCCACCGAGCAGGTGGCGATGTCGCCGGCCAATCTGGTGCCGGGCATCGAGGCCTCGGAAGACCGCTTGTTGCAAGGCCGGCTGTTCTCCTATCTGGACACCCAGATGCACCGCGTCGGCACCAATTTCCAGGCGCTGCCGGTGAACCGCCCGCGGGTTGAGGTGGTGAACAACAATCAGGACGGCGCGCATAACGCCTCCGGCCGCCAGGGCAGCGTCAATTACGAGCCCAGCCGGCTGGCTCCCAAGCCGCAGGACCCGCAGTTCAAGCACAGCCGCCTGCCCTTGCAGGGCAACACTCAGCAGGAGGCCATCGCCAAGACGCTGAACTTCCAGCAGGCCGGCGAGTTCTATCGCTCGCTGAGCGCGCAGGACCAGGCTGACTTGATCCGCAATCTGTCCGGCGACCTGGCCAAGGTGCGCAATGTGGAGACCCGCGACATCATGCTGTCGCACTTCTACAAGGCGGACCGCCAATACGGCGAGCGCCTGGCCAAGGCCTTGAAGGTGGAGGTGAAGGGGATTGAGCGCAGGGCGGCGCTGTTGCAGGAATAAGCGTAGCCGCTTGAGTGAAGCGGGGCGGCCTATGGCCGCCCCGTTTTTTTTGCGTGCGCTCCGATTCCGCGGCGGTTTAGTGCTTGCGACCGAAACGTTCTTCCAGCTGCCGGCGCCAGATCCTGCCCTCATGCGTACGGTGGTAATGGTCCACATAAGGGAAGACCTTGAGATGCAGCGCGCTCAGCAGCAGCGCATGCTCCAGCAGGTTGAAGAAGCCTATCCAATAGCCACGGCCATCGATGTCGTCAAAGTCGATGTCGCGGGCGATGCGGCTAAGCAGTCCGCCTCCGGCATAGGGCTGGTTGTCCTTCAGCCATTGCAGCAGGTGGCCGGCGCATTCGCGGCCATAAGCGACATTGGCGGCGAAGTCGTCGTCGGGCGCGGGCATTTGCCAATAATGCGGATAGCTGCGTTCGGGCAGATAGCTAACGAAGGGAAGCAGGGTGTCTTGTTGTTCGTGGGCCGGCAGTTTGTAGCGGCGGCGGCGGGGGAAGGGGTGAGTTTGTTGCATGGTGTTTCTCCTGCTGTGACACAAGATAAACCACCTGCCGGGGAAGGCTGAGGTATTAGGCAGGCGCGTGGCAGGATTGGCGTACCGGGTGTGTACCAGACCGGTGAGTGCATGGCACTCTCCCACCATGCGCCTGCCAAACAGCACCGCCATGGTGAAACAGCCCGCGCAGTATGCTGCGTAGGCTGGTAGTACACACGAACGGGACGCCAATCCCGTGTGCCGCTTGTTCTGGCGGCAACGTGGGGATTGTTCCTGAGGGGACGCTTGGGGTCAAGGTGGGGTGGTTGCTTTGCTTGAGCGTGGCTTACTTGTTGAGTGATCTGGTTTTGAATCCGCTGCGCGGATATTGATTTAGGGCCGGTTCCGCCCGGCGAACGGGAAGGGGGCGGACCGCCGCCCCCTTTCATCCCCCCTCGTCCCCCAGGACGCGAAACCCGGAGCGCGCCCCGAGGGGACACCAGGGCGCTACACGAGGTGGTCTGCTCTCTTAAAAAAGATCAATGACTTGGCTAAGTGGCTCCCTTTTGGGGATAACTATCCAATTCCACCCGATCTGTGGATATCTCCAAAGAACCAAGAAGAAACCACGTATCCGACGCGCCCCAGGTCCCTTCAAGCCTGCCGTCGGGTGGCAGGCCCGAGGTCTTAAGCGGCTGCCTGTTCGAGCAGCGCGACGTTAGCGCGCTGCGAGTTCAGCCGCGCCTCGGGCCTGACGGGAACCGGCGGGAAGCCGCAGGCCAGGCTTGCAGGGCGGCCTTTGGGGTGAAGGGGAATTTGGCCGAACAAATTCCCCTTCCTGCCTGCCGGGCAGCCCCGGCAATGCAAACCATCATCCGCGCAGCGGATTCAACACATAAATAAAATTAAAACCATATTGCCAAACACACACTTTTACTAGCCGAAGGGTTAATATCAGCCTCCAACATCTTGGTGAAAACTACGTCTTAATTTATCAGATTTATAGTTGAACATTTCAATCACTTTCTCATTTTTCTCCTTAAAAGGAGTTACATCTTCATAACGCTGACTATCAACGTACTCTCCGTAGGTCAAGAAATAAGTTCCCGCCCCTCTCGATAAATAAGTACCAGAAGCTAAATAGTTAGCCGCACGACCATAATTTACTCCCAAGTCTTTCAAGCCAAACTTCGCCGCATTCGTCAAATCGTCATTCCAGGAAAAAACTCTACCAACATAAACTGCTGAACAATCCAATGCCGCATGGTCCAAGCTTACTGCTTCTTGCCAAATCTTTGATTTCGGGCTCCAATCAGCCTGACACAAACCAGGAAGATTACCTATCCAGCTACGATTACGCAGCGGACCTAATGGCAGAGTAATTGCCAAAAATTTATCCACCTCGGATTTATCGCTAGAGAATAAAAATAGTTGCCCATGCGGATTGGAGCTATCCTCATTCCCTGTTGATACATTTCTAATATTTCCAACAGAAGCCACAACAGCAGCTACTCGCCAATCTCCATCAGGCAAGCGATATTTTTTCCCATTAATCTCCAACGCCTCCGACACGCGATCCCCTACACGAAAAAACTGTTTGAACTCTTTCACCCTCTCAGCAGAAGAAGTAAACATCCCAAAAGACAAGCCTTCAGCTAAAACACTGGCTACACATCCCCAAAGTAGCAACCAACTTAAAATAATTTTTTTCATACACAACTCCCATTCAATGCCTAGAGCTACTTCTCACGGTATGTTCCAAAACATTTGGCATACACCCTACTCCATCACCCCATGCACCCCATACCCCACCCCCGCCTCCACCTCCCCAAACAAATGATTCATGATCACATCCCTCACCCCCGTCGCCGGCACCGCCCCCGGCGGCAAACCCTCCGGCAAAGAACTGATCAACACCGGCCCATGCTCCGGATTCAAGGTGGGCCGCCCATGCGAACCCCGCACCAGGGACGGGTCCAGCGGAATCACCTCCAACAGACTGCGCATGCCCAGCTTGCGCTTCAGCAAAGTCCAGCCAATGTTCAACTTCGGCCAGCTCAAGGTCGGGTCCAGGAACAGCTCCACCGGGTCGTAACCCGGCTTGCGGTGAATATCCACCGTGCGCGCGAAGTCCGGCGCGTGCGCGTCGTCCAGCCAATAGTAATAACTGAACCAGCGGTCCGGCCGGCTCACCGCCACCAATTCGCCGGAACGCGGGTGATCCAGACCCAGCAGACGCTTGCCGGCCTGGTCCAGCACCATCTCCACCCCGTCCAGCTCCAGCAATAGCGCCTTCACCTCCGGCACCAGCTCCGGCTGACGCACATAGACATGAGCGATCTGGTGGTCCGCCAGCGCGAAAGCCGCCGACGCGCCGCAATCCAGCTTGTCCTCGCCCTGCTCCTCGCGCACCTTGAGCCAGCCGGCCATGCGCAGGATGCGGTTTATCGCGATGTCGTTGCTGACCGGGGTGATGCCGTACTCGGACAAGGCGATGATGTGGCCGCCGTCGCGGTCCGCCTGCTCGATCAGTTCGCCGCACAGCTGGTCCACCGCCGCCACTTCCGCCGCCACGCCGGGATGATCCGGCCCCAACCTTTGCAGGCAGTAGTCCAGATGCGGCAGGTAGACCAGGGTCAGCGTGGGCTGGCGCGAACGGTAAAGATGCAGCGCGCAGTCGGCGATCCAGCGGCTGGAACGGATGTCCGCCGCCGGCCCCCAAAAGTGGAATAGCGGAAAATCGCCCAGCTTCTGCCTGAGCTCGGCGTGCAGTTCCGGCGGATTGCAGTAGAAGTCCGGGAGCTTGCGGCCGTCGGCCTTGTAGATCGGGCGCGGGGTCACGCTCCAGTCCACGTCGGCGTACATGTTGTACCACCAGAACAATTGCGCGCAGCTGAAGCCGGCGTGCAGGCGTTTGGCCTCGTGCCAGAGTTTCTCGCCCTGGATCAGCGCGTTGTTCTGCTTCCAGAACAGCGGCTCCGCCAGTTCGCGCGAGTACCAGCCGTTGGCGACGCAGCCATGCGCCTGCGGCAGCAGGCCGGTCAGATAGGTGGCTTGGGCCGTACAGGTCAGCGCCGGCATCACCGCGCTGATCGGCCGCTGCGCGCCGCGCGCCGCCAGCCGGCTCAGGTGCGGCGCGTGCCGCAGCAACTGCGGGGTCAGGCCCACCACGTTCAACACCAGGGTACGTTGCATGGCTTTAGTCCACGATGTCCACTTGCGGGTTCTGGCCGCGCAGCACGGAGTTGCCCTGGTACAGGCGGCGCTGGTCCACCGCCAGCGGGCTGTTGGCTTCTTCGATGTCCAGCCGGCCGCTCTGGGCGAAGAAGTCCAGCGGGTTGCGCCAGACTATGGTTTCGATGTCGCGCTCGGCGATGCCGGCGGCGCGCATCGCGTCCACGGTCTTGGGCACTTTCAGCGGGTCGCTGACGCCCCAGTCGGCGGCGCTGTTGATGATGATGCGTTCGCTGCCGTACTGGCGCACCAGCGCCACCATGCGCGGCTCGTCCATCTTGGTGTTGGGGTAGATGGAGTGGCCGGCCCAGCAGCCGGAGTCCAGCACCAGCGGCAGGGTTTCTTCGGTATTGTGGTCGATCAGCACCCGTTCCGGCGCGATGCCGCTGTCGCGCACCAGCGCCAGGCTGCGCACGGTGCCGGCCTTTTTGTCGCGGTGCGGGGTGTGCACCAGCGCCGGCAGGTCGAACTGTATCGCCAGTTCCAGCTGGCGGGCGAAGTAGCGCTCTTCGGCCGGGGTTTCGTCGTCGAAGCCGATTTCGCCCACCGCCACCACGCCATCCTTGTCCAGGTAGCGCTCCAGCAGCGCCATCACGCCATCGGCCACGTCCGGGTTGTTGGTTTCCTTGGGATTGAGGCCCAGGGTGCAGAAGTGGCGGATGCCGAATTGGGCGGCGCGGAAGCGCTCCCAGCCCAGCAGCGACAGAAAGTAGTCGTCGAAGCTGCCGACATGGCGGCGCGGCTGGCCCATCCAGAACGCCGGTTCCACCACCACGCTGATGCCGGCCCGGCTCATCGCCTGGTAGTCGTCGGTGGTGCGGGAGGTCATGTGGATGTGCGGATCAAACATTTTCATGATGCAGTCCTTGCAGTAGGAAAACGATGTCGTCGGACACGCTACGGCCGGCGGCGCGGCGCTCGCTGGCGTAGGCGGCCACCATCTGTGCCAGCTCCGGGCTCCAGCGCCGTTCCAGGCCGGCGATATGCCGCGCCGGCGCGCCGGTGAACAGCGCCTTAAGCACCAGCTGGTTGAAATTGAGATCGGGAAACCATTGCGCCGGGTAGGCGTTGTCGCAGGCCAGCGCCTGGAACACGCCGGCCACGTGGCTGCGGCTGGCGTCGGTGGCCAGCGCCAGCCAGCGTTCCGGCTCCGGCAGCAGGATCAGCGCCTTGACCACGGCCTGTTGTTCCAGGCTGTCGCCGCCGCGGTAGAGGTCGAACGCCAGTTCGAAGCCGGCGCCGGCGGCCAGCGCGCGCAATAGCAGCAGCGCGCGGCCGGCGTCGCCGGGCGACCACGCTTCCGCCGCCAGCACGCCCTGGGCCTGCAAGGCCTTGAGCGCGCCCTTGGGCAGCAGGGTCAGCGCCGCCAATTGCCGCTTGGCCACGCTGAACAGCCGGCGCGCGGCCTCGGGGTCCGGCGCGGCGGCGAACCGGCGACAGGACTCCAGCCACACCAGTGCCTGGGCGGCGTTGTGGCGGTCCGCGGCGTCCAGCAGGCTGGCGTGGATCTGATCCGCCAGCATGGTTTGCATTTCCATGATGCGACTCTCCGTTCAGGTGCCGGGCACCCGGCGTTGCCAGCTCAGGGTCAGCCAGGCGGCCAGCGCCGCCGGCACCGCCCACTGCGGCAGGCCGGCGGCGGCGATGAACAGCGCATCCGCCAGCGCGATGCCGGCGATCAGTCCGCCGACTGCGCGCGGCATATCGCGGCCGGGTCCGGGCCAGGCCAGCCGCAGGCAGTGCGCGCTCCAGCCCAGGCTGAGCAGCAGGAAGGGCAGCGTCCACGGCTGGAACGGCTGGCTGAGCAGGAACAGCGGCGGCGCGGCCAGGCCCAGCAGCGGCGCCAGCCGGCCCAGGCCGGCGCGGCCTTCCTGCTTGGCCACATAGGTCAGCGCGATCAGATAGGCCAGCAGCGCCAGCGCCGCCAGCAGCAGCGGGCCGGACAGCGCGCCGCCGCTGAGCGCCAGGCCGCAGATCAGGTAGACCTGCATCCGGCACAAGCCCATCAGCAGCGGGCTGAGCGGGTTGCGTTTGTGCCAGAGGTCATACACCAACACGGTGGCGGCCAGGCACAGGCCGGCGAGGAAGGCGGACGGGCCCAGCGCCGCCAGCACGGCGACGCCGGCGGCCAGCAGCGCGTAGCCGGCCAGGAACACCAGCCGCGCCGACACCAGGCCGGCGGGAATCGGCCGCTCCGGCCGCTCGCGCGCGTCGATGCGGCGGTCGAAGGCGTCGTTCAGATACATGCCGGCCACGTAGATCAGCGACAGCGCCAGCAGCAGCAAGGCCAGCGCGCCACCGCCTACGGCGTGGCCGGACAGCGCCGCGCCGGCCAGCACATTGCTCCACACCGTGGGCAGGTTGGACACCCGGCCCAGGCGCAGCGCCAGCGACCAGACCCCGGCCACGCGCCGCCGGGTCTGGCGCGCGTGGCGCCGCGACAGGCGTCGCCGGGCGCTGGTCTTGGGTATCGGCAGCGCGCGCTGGCCGCTCATCGCAGCTGGCCCTCCACCCATTGCAGTTCCTGGCAGATCGCCTCGCCCAGGTCGCCCTGGCGATGGGCCGGCGGCAGCACGCTCCAGCTATAGGTTTCCACTTCCAGGTGGCTGCATATCGGCCGCAGGCGTTGCTGCGCCAGCAGCCGCGACAGAAAGTCCTGGGTGCTGGCGAACGGCCCCAGCGCGGCATGGCAGATGGGCACGTGGAAGTGGATGCGCCATTCGTCCGCCGCTTGCTGCGGCAATGCCGCCAGCGCCATCGGCAGGTCCGGGTAGCGCAGCAGTTCGCTGCCGCGCCGCGCCACCACTTGGTGCAGATAGGTGTCTTCGGCGAAGGCGCGCAGCGCCTCGGCCGCCATCCGGTCCGGCCGCGTCACGCGCAGGCCGGAGCTGAGCTGCAGCTTGGCGATGGAGAGGCCGGCCTGTTCCAGCCGCGCCACCGCGTCTTCCGGCTGCTCGTATTCCACCGCCGCGTGGCAGGCGTCCAGGCACACGCCCAGGTGGCGGCGCACGATGGCTTCGGCCTCCTCGCGCTTGACCCCGCACCATTTGGCCACCTGGTTGAGCGCGGCCCGGCTCAGGAGGTGCAGTTCGAAGAAGGCCACCGCGTCCTCGCTGGTGGCCAGCAGGCAATCCGGCTCCGGCTCCAGCGCCAGCACGATGCGGCGGCCACTGTCGCGGTGCAGGCGGTGCAGGAAGACCGCGTGTTCCAGCAGATGGGTGGAAATCCACAGCGCGGCGCTGCCGTCGCCGCTCAGGTGCTGGCGATAGCCGCCGGGCACGGTGCTGACGCTGCCGTAGTTCATTTCCTCCGGCAGCAGCGCGGCCAGCAACTGGGCCAGCCGGTTGCTGTAGATCAGCCGCTGCGGGTCGCGCCAGTCCGGCAGGTAGACCGCGTCCTTCACCGCTTGGCGGTGGAAGGCGCCGAAGGGGAAGCCGTTGATGGTGAACACATAGCATTGGTGCTGGGCCAGGAAGGCGCGGAACTCGTCCAGCGCCGGCGCGGCCTCCAGTTGCCGCGACGCCAGCGCGGACAGGCGCAGCCCGATGCCGAACGGCCGGTCCGGCGCCACCCGCGCCTTGATGCGCGGCAGGTGGAAGCCGAGCTGGGCGCGCATTTCCGACCAGCTTTCGCCGGGGTGGATATTGCTGCAATAGCTCAGGTGGGTCGCGGGGAATTGGCCGGCCGCCTGGCTGTCCGGGCGGGATTGGGGGTTAAGCAGCAACATGGTCATCACTCCTGTCGCGCAGCCAGTCTATGGCCGCGTTCATCCGATCCGCGTCGATGGCGTGCACTTCCACGCCCTGCCCCAAACGCTGCAGCAGGGTGATGGTCAGTTCGCCGCCAAGGTGTTCGCGGAACTCATCCAGGCCGGCCAGCAGTTGGCGGCGCTCGCCGTCGCGCCAGTCCAGCGCCGGGTGCCACAATGCAAAGCCCAGCCGCTGCAGCAACCGGTGCAGGCTGAGCTGGGCCGCTTCGCGCAGCAGGCCGGCCAGCACCGCGTAGCGGCAGTCCAGCGCCAGGCCTATCGCCACCGCTTCGCCGTGGCGCAGCGCGTAGCCGCTCAGCGCTTCCAGCTTGTGCGCGGCCCAGTGGCCGAAATCCAGCGGCCGGGCGCTGCCGAACTCGAAGGGGTCGCCGCCCTGGCCGATGTGGTTCAGGTGCAGTTCGGCGCAGCGCCGTATCATCCATTGCATCGCCTCGTCGTCGCCGGCGGCCAGCGCTTCGGCGTTGGCGTCCAGCCAGTCGAAGAAGGCGCGGTCGCGTATCGCCGCCACTTTCACCGCTTCGGCGATGCCGGCGATGCGGTCGCGGCGCGGCAGGCTGGCGATGAAGTCGTAGTCGTTGAGCACGGCGAACGGCGGGGCGAAGGCGCCGAGGAAGTTCTTGGCGCCAAAGGCGTTGATCGCGGTTTTGACGCCGACGCCGGAATCGTTCTGCGCCAGCACGGTGGTGGGCATGCGCACCACGCGCACGCCGCGATGGGTGGTGGCGGCGGCGAAGCCGGCCATGTCCAGCAGCGCGCCGCCGCCGACAATGACCAGGCAGCTGTGGCGGTCGACATGGCAGTGCTGCAGCCAGCCTTGCAGCGCGAACAGCTGCTCCGGGTCGTTCTTGCAGGCTTCGCCGCCCGGCACCAGCCGCGGCGGCGCGGCCAGTTCCAGCGCCGCGCGGTGGCGCCGGGCGTAGCGTTCGAAGGCGGCGGGCAGCCGCGGATGGGCAGCGGCCACGTCCTGGTCTATCGCCACCACGAAGCGATGGCGCCGTTCCGGCTCGCGCCGGCAGATCGCCTGCAATAGCAGCAGGTTGCCGGGATCGCTGAGCAGGCCGCGTCCGAAATACACCGGGTATTCGAACGGCACGCTGAAGCGCTGCATGGTCATGGCGCCGGCGCTGCGGCCGCCCGGATCCGGGCTGAGCTGGGACTTGCTGGCTGGCAGTGGCATGGCTGTGTTCCTAAGAAGCTGTTCTAGTGTCTGCCGCGCGTTGACGACTCGGCGAGATGGCAAACGCGGCCCGGCATCCGCCGGACCGCTGTGGCCTTGCGCAATGGCGGACGGCGTTAATCGCTGCTGTCCATCCCTCCTTGCGTATTCACGTAGCGATAGCTGGGCCCTGCGGTCTGCTCGCTACCCGGCGCCACCGGCGTTTCCATCAGGCTGACCGCCTGCACCTTGAGGTCGTACATCAGGCCGATGGCGGTATCGATGCGCTTGGGCTCGCCGTTGAAGGCCTGGTGCAAGGCGTTGAGCAGGCTGCTGTAGCTGTAGGCGAAGGCTTCCACCCTCACCTTGGCCTGGGTGTTGTCCTGGTAGTCGTAGTCCTGCGGGTTGGACACCATCGGGTACACCCCGTCCTCGTCGTAGGGCACCGGGGCGCCGGCGTAGGCGTAGCCGCCATCCGGGGTGCTGACGATGCGGCGGCCGTAGTAGATTTCGCCGAACTTGTAGTAGTGCGCCGGGTTGCCCGGCGACTGGTTCGGGTTGGTGCTGGTGCCCTCGCCTTCGACGATGATGATGTTGATGGCGTGCAGGGCGCTGGCCACGTCGGTGATGGGGAACAGCCGCTCCGGCGAGAACCAGCCCAGCACCTGCTTGGGCACGGTGGCCGGGATGAAGATGCCGTCGCCCAGCTCCTTGATCTTCTTCTTGATCGCGTCGTAGAACTCGCCGATGGTGGCGTAGTCCGGCTCGTCCTCGGCGGCGAGCTTGGGCGTTTCCACCGGCACCGGGTCTTCCGGCTCCTCGATCACCATGAAGGTGTTGAACACCAGCTCCTTGGAAAACGGCTCGATGCCGACGATGAAGCCCTCGCCGCCGATGGACATCGGCAGCGGCCCCGGATATTTGGGGATGAACGGCGGCTTGTTGATCTGCGGATGGCCGCCGATGGAGATCAGGATGTTGCCCGCGATGCACATGTGCAGCATTTCCTGCATCACGATGCTGTGGATCAGTTGGCGGATTTCCTCGTTGTAGCCCGCCTTCAGCGAGAACATCGCGGTCAGATAGGGCGGAATGGTGGCGTGCTCCAGTTCCACCGCGTTTTGCAGGTAGTAGTGCAGGTCGGCCGCGGTCTTGGCGGCGCGGATGCCGTGGATGATGCTGCGTTGCAAGCGAATCATGGTCTGTTCTCCCTCAATCCTTCGACGGCGCGGCTTTGCGCTGCGCCTGGCGTTGCAGCACCACCGCGCTCTTGCCGGCGATTTGCAGATCGTCCAAGGTCACCGCCACCGCGTTGGCGTCCACCGCCTGCGGCGCGGACGCGGCGGCGGCCTTGGCCGACGGCGTGCCCTTGAGCGGCTTGCCCTGGGCGTCGGTCCGCCGCAGCCACTTGAGGATGATGGCGCGCTTGTCGTCGGACAGATCGCGCGTCACCGGCATGTGGTTGGGATCGCTCATCGGCAGCGAGAACGCCAGTTTGAGGATGTCGAGATGGCGCACCACGGAGTCGTAATCGCCCAGGTCCACCACATGCTTGCTCATGATGGGATAGAGGTTGCCGTACTGGACGAAGATGGGCCGGATATCGTCGTACCAAGTGGGGTGCTCCGGCTCCGGCACGCGGTCGAAGGCCAGCACGCTGACGAAGTTCCAGTAGTTGCTGACATAGTCCTGCGGCTGCTGCTGCAGTTGATAACCGATGCCGTACAACTGGCCGTCGATATAACCGCGCGGATTGCCCGGTCCGGCCGGGATCGCGCCGATCACCGCGCGGCCGTGGCCGCCGTCGTTGGTGTGGAAGGACGCCGGGTACTGCACCGCGTCCGCCGGCACGCTGATCTTGGGCGGCAGCACCGGTTTGTTGTGCGGCGGCGACGGCGGCAGCGGCTGGCCGCCGCCCATCAGGGTGGCGCCGTCGGGCAGCAGTTCCACGTTCACCTGCGCGGACAGCGGCTGGCCGTAACGGCTGGCGAAGAAGCTGACCGGCAACTTCTCGCCGGCGTTCAAGCGCAGCACATGTTCGTCGGAACGCACATAGAGGCCGTCGATGGACTCTTGCACCAGCACTTGGTAGCCGGAACCGGATGGGCTCAGCAACAGCAGCGGGCAGGCTTCCAGCGCCTGCCTGGCGCCCGGAATGGCCGAGTAGTCGAAGTCCTGGACCGCCGCGGTCTGACGGAACCACGGCGACGGCTCGTCGCTGGCCGCCGCGCCCGGCTGCGGCGGGTCATAGGCCACCTGGCCCAGCACGATGACCTGGTCCTGGCTCAGGCTGGCGCTGATCGGCGCTTGCGCCGGCTGTTTCAACACCGCCAGCGTCAAGGGCCCCAGATCGACGAAGGCGCCGCTGGCGTCGACGATGGGCAGCGCGTTGCCGAAGTCCGCGGTCAGGGTCTGCCGCTCCGGGTGGTTCTTGCACTGGAAGCAGTACACGCCGCCTGCCGGCACCAGCGGGTAGGCGTCCGGGTCCTGATCCAGTTGCGCGGTCATTTGCCGGCCCAGCACGAAATGCTTGGGCTCGCGCTCGTGATAGGGACCGATGGTGCCGACGATATGGCCCTGGGTGTAGCGCGGGATGGACGGGTCGCGGCCGTAGCCGAACAGGTTGAACTCGATGGCCAGCAGGCCGTGCTGGCTGGCCTTGCGCATCGCTTCCAGCACCGGCGAGCGGCTGTGCCCGTGCCATTGCACGTTTTCCAGGATGGACTGGTAGTTGGCGGCCAGTTGCTGGTCGGAGCGGACGCCGTGCTGCTGGCGCAGCCACAAATTCATGAAGCCCACCGGCAGCATGTCGCCGATGAACAGCGCGCGCTCGACATTATCGGTCAGCCGCACTTGCAAGGCCCAGATCTGCGACACCATTTGCTGCTGCGGGTCCAGGTCCGCCATCTTGCCCGGCGCGCGGCAATCGGCGTTTTCCATCGCCATGCCGATGATGGGGTCCTGGGCGCTGCTGGTGATGGGCTTGCCGTTGAGGCTGGCGCCGGTGACGCTGCAGCTGACGAAGCGGAAGATGGCGGTGCCCTGCGGATTCCAGCCGCCGTCGCCGTACTCCTGGTATTGCTCCTTGAAGGCGTCGGAATCGTAATAACAGACATTGTTGTTGACGGTGGACACGTCCGACTGGAAGTAGCCGGAAAAGTGGATGCGGGGAGAGTCGAGATAACTCATGGCGATTCCTTTACGGCTGCAGGGTGGCCCAGCTCGGGTTGGGTTGGGCATTGACCTTGTCGGCCGCCGGCGCGTCCGCCTTGCCCTTGTCCGGGCAATCGGTGGCGAACAGGCAGCACCATTCCGGCTTGGCCGGGCACATTTCGGCCACTTTGAGCCAGGTCCGTTTCGGGTCCGGCTTTTGCGCGCGGAAGTTGCTGTAGTTCTGGCTGACCATGGGCGCGTCCGGCGGCGAGCCGGGATCGCCGGAGAAAAAGAAGGACTGCGGATGGCGGTACGGCGCGCCCTTGCCGCCGTCGCGCGTCGGCTGTTTGTAGAAGGCGTAGCCAAACAGGATGCTGCCCGGCTGCACGATGCGCGAGTACGCCTGGACGCTGCCGTTCAGATGGGTGCTCTGCTCGGCGTTGTACGGCAGGTGCTTGATGAAGTCGCGGCGCGGCGGGTGGTTGTCCAAGGAGAACTGGCAGCACTGCGGCGTGCCCTTGGGCCGGTCCGCGTAGCGCAGGAAGTAAGCCTTGTTGCCCAGGGACACGAAGGAGCAGCTGTACTGGTTGCTGCCGGGGAAGATCGGCAGGCAGCGCTTTTCATAATGCTCCATCATCGCGCCGCGGCCGTCGCCGTCCGCCGGCACATAGCTGGCATCGTAGTAGCTGGCGCCGTAGGATTTTTCGTAGTCCTGGCCTTCCGTCATGCCGGCCGGCGGCGAAGCGTACGGCGGCGGGTATTGCTGGATCGCCGCCTGATTGTAGATGCGGTACATGGTCCAGTTGCTGACCCACCATTCCGGGAACAGCGGATCGCTGGGTTCGCCGGGCTTGCGCGGATAGACGCAGCTGCCCGGCAGCGGACAGCCGACGGTGTTGTGCACGCCGCCGGTGTAATAGCTGTGACGCGCCGCCGGCGTATTCTTCATGGCCTTGAACGCGGCGGCGGCGGACGCCTCCGGCATGTCGGCGGCCTGGACGCCGGCGACGGCGCAGACCAGCGCCAGACCCAAGCCAGCCGCGACAGACTGTTGCAATGACATCGATCCTGCTCCTTGTATTGAGAAGCCTCGGTGCCATCCGTCCCCTTGCGGCCAGCCTGCATCAGCTCCGCCACGGACGGCGCCGCCATGGGGCGGCCGGGCCGCCCCTCCCTAGGGCCGGTTCAACATCCGCTACGCCTTATGAAACCCCACACGGCGAATGCGTCCTCGAAATGCGCATGTACCACGCGTACATTCCGCTTTCTCGGCCGCAGCGCCCCGGCGCGCAAGATCGTGAACCGGCGCCAAGCTGCAGCGCACTACGTACATTCACTTAGTATTTTCTATCAAAAATAAGCATGCTTATATCATTACATGCAAGTGTGGTTATAGCTGGCGCCAGACCGCTCGCAAAGGAAAATGTGGAACACAAACTAAAGACAGCACGCGGCGCGTCCGGATCCAGCCAACGCTTGACCCCGGCGCCGGCGCTGAACGACAATTCCCGTCGCGCCGCGTTTTTCCGGCGCCGGGCGCGCCGCCCCGCAACGGCCGTCAGGCCGCTCCCGCCCTGTGCCGGCGAGGTCCGGACCGGCCGCGCCGACATCCATTGGAAAACTTCATCATGGCAACCCCCTCTTCTCCGCTCCAGACGCTGCCCGGCAAGCCCACGCATCAGCTGGGGCAGGCAATCGCCCAGCTACAGGCGCTGCGGCGGCAACATGCCGAACTGAGCATGCTGGACGCGGTGATCGATGAGCTGAGCCGCTGCCACCAATCTATCCATCAGATCGCCAGCCGCCATCTGGTGGAACTGGACGCCGCCAACTCCAGCCTGGCCGCGGCCTTGCAGTTGCTGTGGCAGTGCCAGGACGACGCCGCGCCGGGCAACCATCTCGCCTTCATGCTGGAGCCGCTGCATGCGATGCAGTTGAACGCGGCCAGCGAGTTGAACCGCTTGATCTGACAGCCTTGCCTCTAGACGCCACCCAGCCCCGACGGCTCTCGCCATCGGGGCTGGGTGGTAAACGCCGCGGCGGATCTGATGCGCCGCGTTTACACCGGCCCGCCGGTCATGCCGCCCGGCGCCGGATGCACGTGGCCGGCCAGGCTCTTGCCGCTGGCCACCACATCGCCGCCGGCATTGTTGAAGCTGCCGCCGCTCTGGCTGATATTGCCGGCGAAGCTGGCGCCGCCGCCGCCGGAACCGTTCAGGCCGCCCTGGTAGGTGAGCAGGCCCTTGACCAGCAAGGTGCCGCTGATCTCGGTGGCCGGCGCGTCTATGCTGACCTTGGCGCCGGCCTTGAGGGTGATCTCGGCGCCCGCCTCCACCACCACCTTGCTCACCCCGCCGCGCACGGTGAGCTGATGCGCGGCGCGGTCGTATTCCAGAATCGCGCCGTCGGCGAAGCGACGATGCCATTTGTCGCGGCTGACCACCGGCACAGCGTCGGCGGCGGAGAAAATGGCGCCCAACACCACGCCGTCCTCGCCGCGCGCGTCCAGCAGCACCGCCACTTGTTCACCGATGTCCGGCAGCCAGTAGTCCTTGTCGCGGCCGCTCTTGCGGCTGAGCACCGGCAGCCAGGCGGTGCGCAGACTGCCCAATTCCGGCAGCCGAACCCGCACGCGCTGGGTGTTTTCATCGACGGCGGAGACGCTGCCGAACTTGAGGGTGGCCAGCGCTTCCGGCAGGGGGACGTCGCTCATGGGGTTTTCCTTTTATCCTGGGCGGCGCTGGCGGCCACCCGTTTCAATTCCAGTTCGCACACATAGCCGTCCTGGCGGCTGATGCGATGGCTGGCGCGCTGGATCTGGTAGCGGCCGGACAGTTTGCCGAAGCCGTCCAGATCGATATTGCTGCCGGCGGCCAGCTGCGGCGAGCCATCCACGGTGACGGACATGCGGGTGCGCTCCAGCTGGCGGCGCTCCAGCTCCGCCGCGGCCATCTGCTCGGCCTGGCGCTTGCCGGCGGCCTTGCGGGTGAGCTTGACGGTGTCGGCGCTGCTGGCCTTGCCGCCCGGCGCCTTGGCGTCGGCGCGCGCGCTGGCGGTGCGCAGCACGCGCTTGGCCGGATCGTGATAACTGACGTCCACCTGGGCCGGCACCTTGCTGAGCTGATCCTGCGCCTGCCAGCCCATCAGCTGGGCCGGAGTGTAGCGACGCACGCTGGCGCTCTGCATCAGATCGCTGCGCTTCCAGAACACCAGCTTGCGGTTGTTATCCATCACCTTGCAGACATAGCCGTGCTGGTCCGCCACCCGTTGCAGGAATTGCAGATCGGTTTCGTGATACTGGGTCAGCCGGTCTATGTTCACCGCCTCGATCTTGCCCTGCAGCTGCATGCGGTGGCGCTTGGCGATGCGCTGGGCCAGCGCTTGCAGCGTGATCTGCTCATAGGCGCGGCCGTTCTTGGTGCGCAGCGGATGCTGCACGCCGGTGGCCAGCGCGCGGATGCGCACGGTGGACGGCGGCGAGCGGTATTCCACTTCGTCGATGTCGAAGCTGCCCGCCGCCGTCAGCGCCGTGCCGCGATAGCCCAGCTTGAGCGCCAGCGTGGCACCCTTGTCCGGATACCAGCTGTCCAGCCAGCGGCCGTCCACGTCCTCCAGCTCCACGTCCAGTTCATCGGATTCGCCGCTCAGGTGATCGGTGTAGGCGATGCTGAGCACGTGGCCGGCGATGTCGGCGGTGATGGATTTGCCGTTGTAGCTGAGCTCGAAAGCCGGGGTCGGCACGTCTTGCACGCGGCTGTCGCTCATGGCCGCCTCCAGGGCGGCAATTGCTCCAGCGCCGCGCTATCGGCGGCGTCCAGCACCGGAATCGCCAGGGTCAGGCCTGCGGGCAGGGTTTCGCCTATCGGCACATGGGCGTTGTTGGCGATCAGCTGCGCCATCTGGCCGACGTCGCCGTAATAGCGCCAGGCGATCTGGTCCCAGCGTTCGTTTTCTTGAGTCACATGGTTCAGGAACATGGCTTCACCTCAGGATGCGCCGCACCGCGGCCTTGGCGGCCAGGCCGGCCAGCGGCTCGGCCAGTTCGCGCAAGGCCACTTCGGAGCGGCCGTTGATTTCTTCGCAGGCGGCCAGCTTGTCCAGCACCTGGCCGGCTTGGGTGCCGGCCAGCAGCCGGCCCATCGCGCTCATGTTCAGCTTGGCCTGCTGCAGGCTCTGGCCCACGCGCACCGCGTCGCCGGCCAGCTTGCTGTATTGCTCGAACTTGGCCATCTGCTCGGCGCTGACTTGCAGGCCGGGCGCCACCGCCTGTACCTCCTTGAGCAGGCCGGGCAGTTTTTCCAGCGCGGCGGCCGGATCGCGGCCGGCCAATTGGCGGATGTCGCGCGCGGTGTTGATCACGGTCTTGACCTTGCCCACCACGCTTTTGACCTGGGCCACCACCTTGGCCAGGCCGGCGATGTCGGCCTTGAAGCGCTCCAGCCCGGCCGGCAGCTTGAGCTTGCCCGCCGGCAGCCCGGCGCCGGCCTTGGCCAGCGCCGGCTTGGGCTTGGGCGGCGCGTCGCCGCCGAACTCGCGCAGGCTGAGCTGGGCTTCCACCGCCAGCAGGCTGCCGCTGCGGTCGGTCTGGCGACCGGTGCTTTGCAGCTCGGTGATGACGAAGCGGCCTTTGTAATCGCCGTTGCCCAGCACCAAGGCCAGCGCCTGATGCTGCTGCCGCGCCGCCTGCAGCTTCTTCAGCTCCTCATCCGGCTGGCAATAGGCGGCGTGCAGCACCAGGTCGATGCGGATTTCGTCCAGCTTGTCGCCGACGAATTGCAGCACCGGCTTGCCGCCGATGCGGCCGTGCTCGGCGAAGTCGCTGCCGCTGCGCTGTTCCAGGCCGTCGAAATACGTGATCAGATCAAACTCGATATTGCCCAGTACCGCGTACATGGGTTGCCCTCCAAATAGGTGGAAACAGGAGCCGGCGCGCTAGCGCGCCAGGCTCCGCGGCTCAAGCGCGGGCGCTATAGCTACGCCGTTGCCTATCCGCCTCGTAGCGCCGCATCAGGCGTTCGAACTCGGCGAAGGACAGCTGCATCGCCTGCTGCACCTGCTGCTTGACGCCCGCCGGCGCGCCGGCGTTGACGGTGATGTGCGGCGCGAAGCTGATGTTCATGCCGCCGCCCGCGCTCTTGGCCGGCGCCCTGGCCGCCGCGCCGCCCTGTTGCAGGCGTTGCAGCTGCTGGCTGCGCGCTTGCGCCTGGGCTTGCGCTTGAAGCTGCGCAGGCGCCTGGGGCGCGGGCGTCGCGCCGCCCGCCGTCGGCGCTTTGGCCTTGCCGGGCATGGCCGCGCCGTGGATGGCGTTGCCCACCTTGCCGCCGGCCCATTCCCCGGCGTATTTGCCGGCGAAGTGGCCGATGACGCCGCCCACCAGGGTGCCGACGCCGGGCAGGATCATGCTGCCGATGGCCGCGCCCATCGCCGCGCCGCCGATGGAGCCGCCGGCCTTGCCGCCTATCTTCCAGTACTCCTTGTTCTTCTCGGTCTGGCTGCGATTGGACTTGCTGACGTTCCACGCTTCCTGGCCGGCCTCCAACGCCGTGATCACCGAGCCGGCGACGCCGGCCTTGAGCAGGCCGCCGGTGCGCTTGAACACTTCCTTGCCGATGCCGAGTCCGGCCTTGGCCACGCCGGCGCCGGTTTTCAGCAGCGGCGCCGCGCGCTGGGCCACCGTTCTGGCCAGCTTGGCCGCGTTGCCGATGCCGCCGCGCGCCAGTCCGGGCAGACGCTTCAGCCCCGCGCCGACGCGGCTGGCCACCGAGCCCGCCGCCTTGGCCGCGCTCTGCGCGCCGGCCTTGGCCTTGCCCGGCAGGCTCTTGAGCCAGTCCCCGGTTTTCTGCGCGCCGCCGCGCAGCATGCCCGGCACCTGTTTCAGCGCATTGCCCAGGCCCTTGATTCCGGCCTTGGCCAGCGCCGCGCCGCGGCGGAACACCTCGCCGATGCCGCCGGGCAAGCCACGGCCCTTGGGCAGGCGCCGCGGACGCGGGCTCCGCCTGGGGCTCGGTCTCGGCTTCGGACTGGGCCTCCGTTTCGGGCTGGGCTTGGGACGCGGCTTGGGCCTGGGTCGCCGCTCCTTGCGGCCGCGCTCGCGTCTGTCGCCCTTTTTCTCCTTGTCGCGGCGCTCTTTCTTGCGGCGCTCGTCCCGATCCGGGTCCATGCCGTCGCCGGGCTTGTCGATGTCGCGCGTGGCCGGCTGGCAGCAACAGCAGCAGTTCTCGGGCTTGGCGCCCATGCAGTCGCCGGGCTTGTCCGCCTGGTTCTGGGTGGCGCCCGGCTTGTCTTCCTTGAACCATTCGCTGCCGGCGGCCCACAGCTTGCTCAGCAAGCCGCCCTTGGTGTCCTGGTAGCGGCGCAGCGACTTGCCCACCTTGTCGCTGATCTCGCCGGCCTTGGTCGCGCCGTCCTCCAGCGCTTTCACCGAGCCCAGTATGCTTTCCACGCTGGGCAGCTTGCCGCCCAGCAAGGGGTTGAGCTTGCCGTGCACATAGCGCAGCGCCTTGTTGCCCATGCCTTGCGACAAGGTCTTGTGCACGGTGCCGGCCACCTTGGCCACATCGCGGCTGATGCCGCCCACCTTGTCGTTGAATTCGATCAGGGGCGTGGCGTCCGGCGCCGGCAGGCCTTGCAATAGACGAATGGCGGAGCGGATCTTGCCGCCGCCGGCCTTGCCCTTGGCCGCCGCGCCGCCCCCCTTGCCCGGCTGGGCCGCCTTGGCGCCGTCTTCTTTCAGCAGCGTCTCGCTGGCGGCGGCGATCTTGGCCAGCACATTGCCCGGGGTGTCGGCGTAACGGCGCAGCGCCTGGCCCACCCTGGCCGCGCCCTTGGCGACGGTGTCGCCGGCGTCGCGGGTGCTTTCCAGCGCGCCCAGCATGGCGTCCACGCTGGGCAGCTTGCCGCCCAGCAACGGGTTGAGCTTGCCGTGCACATAGCGCAAGGCCTTATTGCCCAGGCCTTTGGACAGGGCTTCGTGGGTTTTGCCGGCGGCGTCGGACAGCCAGCGCGAGGACAGCTGAACAGCGTCGGCCACGCCTATCCATCGCTGGATGCCGGGCGTGCGCAGACGCTGGAGGGTGGATTCGAGATCGGGCGGCGCGTCCTTGGACTTGTCGCCGCCGTCGCCGCGCGGAGTCGGGCGCTTGGGCACGGTCGGCGGGCGCGGATTGCAGGTGGCGTCTTTTTGCCGCTCCTGGCTTTCCAGCACCCGCTGCTCCACTTCGATCACCGCCTTGACCTTCACCGAGGCCTGCAGCTCGACGCGGCACTTGGCCACCAGCTCGCTGACCTGGGACACGCCGGGCAGGGCGAGCTTGACGCCCTGGCCGCGCTTGACGCTGTCCAGCCAGGCGTCGTGCCGCTGGCGCAAGCGCTCCAGCGTCAGCTCCAGCTTGTGGTGATCTCGCTCCAGCTGCGGCAGATCCAGCGCGGCGAAGGCCTTGCGGGAACGCTCCACGCTGTCGCTCAGCTCGCGCTGGCGGTCGCGCAAGCGCAAGCTGGTCTTGCCCAGTTCATCCAAGGAGGCGCGCGCGGAGCGGAAGGCGTTGTCGAAGACCCCGGACAGCGTCGCTCCCACCTTAAGACCGATGAAAAACTCGCTTACCATGGTGTTAGCCTGTGAGTATGAGGGGAAGGCCGCCAAACCAGCTCCGGCGGCTCTGGGTGGGGCCGGCGGCCGTCCTGACGGACGGGCCGGCCCCGGGCCGCGCGAACGCGCGGCGCAGGAAAAATCAGTCTCGATCCAGCCACTGCTGTTCGCGCTCGTGGCGGCGCTGGATCTCACGCTCCGCCACCTCGCACCAGAACCAGTAGTCGTCCATCGCCAGCGCGTCGATTTCCGACGGCGGCAGGCCGAGCACGGTCAGCAGCGCTTCGTCGAAGTCCTTAAGCGTCGTCGGAGACGCCCACCATGTCGCGAAAGCAGTCCGCCAGCGCGCGGCTGTCGGCGATGTCGAGCTGGTCGATGTCTTCCAGCGTCAGGCCGGTCATGCGCGCGAACAGGAAATCCTCCTGGTCGGCGTCGTCCTGGCTGTGATGGCTGGCGGCCTTGAGATCGGCGCGCTTCAGGCGGCTGATTTCCAGGCTGTCCAGGCGTTCGCCGGCGGCGTTGGTGAACGGGTATTTGAGTTTGATCTTCATGTGAGCTCCTTGGTCGCGGACTGCGTGGTTGATGAGCTTCATTTTCCGGTTTACGGCCCGGCGGGTCTGTTAAAGCCCTTTAGGGAAAGGCTTGAAAGCCCCGGCCTGCTTGCCGACAAGCCGCCTCCGGCGGCTCCGGAAGACCCGGCAACGCCGGGCCTCGCCTCATCAGCAAGAATGCGTGTCGACAAACCGGCCGGTGGCCGGCCCTTCATCAACCGCCGATATTGCGGCGGTACAGTTCCAGCATGTCGTCGCCGCCCACCCGGAAGATATTGGCCAGGTAGTCCAGCTCCAGCACATCCTCGCCATCCACTACCTGCTTGATGTAGGTGGCGGAGAAGGAGGAGCTGAAATCGGCATTTTCATGCTGCTTGTAAGTGCCCAGCGGGTTCTTCTTGAACATCACGGTCAGGAAGGTCACCAGGCTGACTTGCTGCAAGCGGCCCTGCGCGCCATAGGTCTCGATGCTGGAGCGGGCCTGCAATTGCACCGCCTGGAACGGATTGGCGATGATCTTGGCCACGTCCTTGTACAAGGAGTTCCACTTGATCTCGCCTTCCAGCTTGTCGAAGCCGGCCGGCAGCTCGATCTTGCCAACCATGCCCAGCGCCTTGTGCTCCTGCATGATGGCGGACACGTCCGGTAGCTTGATCTCCTCGGCGCGACCCAACAGCGAGTTGCCGTTGATGTAGATGTTGGCGTTGGTGATGCGGTTGATTTCAATCTTGCCTGCCATGATCAATTGCCTCCCTTCAGGCTCAACAGGTATTCCGAGGTGATCTCGGTCTCAAAGGTCAGACGTTCCAGCGGCGGCGGCACCGTGTACTTGTAGCTGATCAGCAGATGGCCGGCGGCCAGCTCGGTCTCCGGATTGCGCGCCACGTCGAACCAGGCCTTGAAGCCCAGCAGCGCGCCGTCGCCGATCAGCTTGCGGCCATAGCCGTTCACCGATTCCACCAGCGCGTCGATGGTGGCCTGGTTCAGCGGCATGTCGATGAACTGCTGGCTGAAGTAGCGGATCGACTCATTGATCACGTCGCCGGTGCGGCGCACGTTCTCGAAGTTGCGCATGTGGCTGACGGTGGGCCAGGCGGCGGTGCGGTTGCCCCACAGGCGGAAGCCGGAACCGAAGCTGGAGAACACCGTGGTGATGCCCTGCTCGTTCAGCAGGTTCACCTCGGACTGCGGGTCGTCTATCATCGCGGTCAGCTGGCGCTCCACGCCGATGACGCCGGCCAGTTCCTGGTTGGAACTGGACCACCAGAAGCCCTTGTCGTTGTCCACCTTGGCGCGCAGGCCGGCGGCGCGGGCCGACAGCGGCTCCAGACGGGTGTCGTTGGTGGCAGGGTCGAACACCTTGACGTGCGGATAGCACAGGCGCACGCGGTCGCTGGAGGTGTTGAAGTTGATGCCGCCGGCCGGGCCGCGGCCCGCTTGCGCCTGAGCGAAGCTGGTGCCGATCGGCGCGTCGACGTAGGCGATGGCGTCCAGCTTGTCGGCCATGGCCGCCATCGCGCTGGCCACCGAGTTCTGGGTGCAGAAGCCCGGCGCGATCAACAGTTTGGCGAAGAAACCGAAGCGGTTATAGGTGTCCTGCAGCGCCTTCAGGCCGGTGCGGTTGCCGGCGGCGTTGACCGCGCCGATGATGTCGGCGGCGGTGATCTTGGCCGGGTCGGCGTAGTCATAGCTGACTTTCAGGCCGGTGCCGGCGGCGATGGCGCCGTCCTTCAGCCGGGTGATCTTGCCGTTGACCGCGTCCAGCAGGTAGTCGGTGCCGGCCACGTAGGCGGTGGCGCCGTCGGCGCTCTTCACCACCACGTTCTGCAGCGCCGCCTTGGCGGTCTTGCCCTGGCCGGTGGCCGCGTCCAGCGTCACTGCCTCGCCGGCGACCGGGCTCTTGTGCAACGCCGGGTCCAGCACATTGATCACCACCACGGTGCCGGCGCCGTGATCGTAGATCGCGTTCAGCGCTTGCGGGATGGTAAAGCCGGCCAGTTGCGGGCCGAAGGCCGCCGCGTCCTTTTCCGACAGGCACAACACCGGAGTGTTGGCCGCTTCCGGCGCCAGCGGCGCGGTGCCGATCAGGCCGATCACCGCCGATTTGACGGTGCGCACCGGGCGCGCGCCGCGTTCGACTTCAATGGTTTCCACGCCATGCAGATAATTCGCTGCCATGCTCAAGCTCCTTGTTCAGCGCTAGGGGAGATCGGTTCCGCCGCCACGGCCGGCAGCGGGCTCAGGTGCCGCAAGGCCAGCAGCATGCGGGTGTAATCGTGCTGCTCCGGCATCTCCACCTCGGCGCCGGGAAACAACATGATTTCCTGGCCATCGGCCAGGGTGACGCCGCTGATCGGCCCGGAATACAAGTACTTCATGGTTGCTCCTCGTTAGTGACTGCGGTTAACACAGGCTCATGCCCAATGGCCGCCTCCGCCACCTGCCAGGTGTCGGCGGCCAGCGAAATGGCATAGCGGGCAATGCCGTCGCTGAACCCCAGAAAGGTTTCGGACGACAGCCACGCGGCTCGGCAATCCGGTGCGGCAAACCCAAGGCAGGCGCGTCGCGCCGCGTCCAGCGCCTCCGTATCGTTGAACTGCGCGTTGGCGCGCCGCAGCAGCAGCGTCAGCTCCAACTGCAAGGTGCGCTGCTGGCCGAAACCGGCCGTGTCGCGCGGCGCAGCGAACTGGCTGCCGCGGTAGCTCAACAAGAGCGCGCCTTGCGGATGTTCGAGCCGATACTCGGCCGGCGCGCCGGCATAATGCTCGACGCTCAGTTGCGGCAAAATGCCGCGCAAACGCGTGACGAACGCGTCGACGATCTGGGAAGTGCTGGCCACGGGCGGGCTCCTGGACAACATGGGAAGGAACGCGAGATCGCTCGCGATGACGGTTGCCGACGACGCATGGCCATCGAACGAGGGCAAGGATGCGCCACCGCCACGGCGGCGGTCTTTTAATGCGCTTTACAGAAGAAGGGCGCGCTCCGGCGCTGACACGCGTCATCCGGGCCGCGCGCGTGAAGACAGCGATAATGGCCGTCATCGATACCGCCGCCAAAGGACAACGCCATGCAAGCACGCTTTCGCAGCAAAGGCCCGGAACTGCTCGTCGACCTGGCCCAGCACGTGGCCATGACGCTGAAACAGCTCACCAACACAGAACAACAGCAAGCCGAGCAGCTGGGGCAGGAAATCGCCGAACGCATGGCCAAGCATTGGGGCGGGCAGAACATCTACTTCCCCATCGGCTTGTCCTACCGCTCCGCGCAGCGCGATCAACAGATCTACCGCGAATTCACCGGCGGCAACCACGCGGAGCTGGCGCGGCGCTACGGCGTATCGCTGCAATGGATCTACAAAATCATCAAGGCGGAACGCCAGCGCGAGCAGGAACAGCGCAGCGCTCCGGGCAACTGACGACGCCGGCGGGCTCCATATCAAAAAAGCCGCTCACCTCTTGATCGGGTGAGCGGCTTTCATTCGCGTTTTTAAACCATTTATCGATGAATAACACGTCCATTTGAAACACATATAGCAGATATCTATTAAGATTCAAATTAATATATTAATATTTTCCTGCACCCAATCCGGATACCCCCTATACCTAGAAGGCAATTCGAGACAGCCGCCGCAGAGCCGCTGCAAACACTAGCCAAGACTAAACGGGGTATTCACATGAAACATCCAGCGCCGCTTGCCGCCATGGCATGCCTGTTGCTGTCGTCCGCCATCCTGGCCGGCGGCGGCGTCATCACCTTCAGTGGTCGCATCGTCGAAGCTCAATGTCCGATGTCCTTGAGCGCTCCGCCGCGCGACAATGCCCCCAGCCAGTTGCAAGTGGGCAAATGCAAGGCGCCCCTCCACCTCGAAGCCTTGCTGGCCAACGGCAAAACCTTGCCGCTGCAAGCCAAGGCCGATGCCCGCAGCAGCAGCCAGCCCTCCGCCAATGGCCTGGATCTGGACCGCAGCGAACGGAGCCGCAGCTTCAGCATCGCCACGCCCAAGAACAGCCAGCGCGGCCAACTGGTGGTCAGCTATTACTGAACGCCAAACGCAACAAAGCCTCCC
>NZ_JAJOHW010000069.1 GCF_021129195.1 Chromobacterium aquaticum
CGCTCTTGTCAGGACACTTCACCGGGAGGGGCTTTTGGTGAGGCTTGGGCTTATAAGTTACGGCGCGGCCTAAAGGTAGTGTTGCCAAGCTACCGCGTGGGCAAGCCTTGTGGCTTGCCCCCCCCTACTTGCTAAAGAGTTATTGATACCTTTAGCTGAGCTAGTAGCCGAAGCGGCCCTATAAAATCAGCTTACCCAGGCACGGCGACTCTAGTAGCTCCCGTGTTGGGAGCAACAATCGGCGCATCCCTTATGGGAATACGCCGATCTTCGATAGCAAGTCATGATCAGGTAGTGTTGCTCGTTCAACTCACGGGCATGACCTCCGGTCAGCCCGCCCTACCTAACTTTGTCAATATCAGCCAAAATCGCTTGCAATCGTTCGAGACTCAATGCGGACAGATGTACGTCAAACGCAGGGGACTTGTGCTCAAGCACTAGCTGCCCATCGGCTTTTGCATGCAATACCTGCATACCTAAGGAGACTGATGCACCAGGTGCAATAACTCTCAGCCTATCCAAGGCTGCGAGTGGAATGCTAATTTCGCAAAAATCCTCGAAGTCAAGAACTTCAATTCGACCTTCATCAAGACGATTCCGTAAAGTCACATTTCCATTCCTGGAAATATGAGGAGCAGACTCAGAATGGCGCGCAACACTTTCCGCAATCTGAGCCAAGGACGCCCCTATATTTCGAGAATTATCCGCCACCAACAAGCATGACGTATGCAAAACCCCCTTTATGTCAGCTAATGCATGATTTGGTGGCAGCCTAGGAAAGTAAAATCTAGGTTGACCACTTAAGATTTCAGACTGACACAGCTCACAAATTTGATTGTTACTCATTATGTTTACATCCCCGGCAGCCAGCTAGACCAATCTTCAAACTGTGTGAAAGATTTTTGTCGACCATCTGCTGCACTCTTAATAATTGACTGCTCTTGCTGAAAGGCTCGCAGCACAAATCGATCGCTCGAGCTTGGATCAATACCATATGGATGAGAGTGACCAGACCATTTCCAGCCATTCCCAACATACTGTTCCGGAATCATCATTTGCGTTGGATCACCCTGTAGCAATACACGCTGCCCCTCTGGGCCTCGCAATAGTGAAAACTCGTTACCCGTTGCAGCCTGCAATCTTCCTAGATCGCTAACCTTTACTTCTCGGCGTCCTAAATTGTCAACAATGTTTACAACTGATTGCTTCCCGCCAGCATCTTCGACAAGTACGCGCCTTGCATCACTAAATTTATCTAGAATCGACTGAGTACGAGGTGAAATGTTGCTACCGAACATATCTAGTACAACGCCATCACTACTTTGTACCAATAGTCCCTTGCTTGGAACCACACGCCCTTCCTGCACCGCATACATCCTCAGCCCCGGCGTGCTCTGCTCCGCCAAACGATCCAGCCTCGGCCCAAACGTTTCCGCCGCATCCCTTGCCAGCAAACGCGTGTCCATACCTGCTTCTATGCTCAGCAGACTGGACCCGCGAAGCAAACGTGACCCTGGCGCCCAGGACAATAGGGCATTGCCGGCCAATGCGCCTGCCTGCTCCGCACTCAATTCTCCAGGATTCTTCGCATAATACATCAGCTCGCCCGCCGTCTTGCCTAGCGCACCCGGCAAACCACGGACCAACGCAGCATTACGCGCGGCAGCGCCGCGATCATCGATCAGGCCTCCGCTG
>NZ_JAJOHW010000070.1 GCF_021129195.1 Chromobacterium aquaticum
GGCCGCAGCCATTGCCGCGCCAGCTCGCGCCAGTCGCGGCGCGGCGCGAAGCGCAGCAGCGCATGGCCGTAGCCGTGCGCCAGTTCTTCCGCCAGCTTGCGTTCGTAATCGCTCCACGGCAGTTCGCGCGCCAGCAGGCAGGCGCCCTGCTCGCCCAGGCGCAGCCACAGCGCATGGGCCGGCAGCCAGGACGCCCACTCCTCGGCCAGCGCCGCCGGCAGATCATCGGCGACGATCAGCCGGCTGGTCTGCTCCGCGTCCGGCGCGCCCGGCTCCGCCAGATGACGGAACACGCGGGACAGCCATTGCATGTACGGCGCGGTGGGATCGAGTTCGGCCAGGCCGGACAGCGCCGCCACGTGGCGGTGCAGGCCTTCGCGCCATACCGCCGCCTGGCGGTAGGGCAGCAATTGCTGGCTCTCGTTGACGATGATGAAACCTAGCTGCTCCGCGCTGACGGCGTCGCGCGCGCGGTGCAGCAACTGCAGCAGGCCGGCCAGTTCCCGGCTTCTATCGGCGTGCCCCATGCACCGCCTACTTGAAGCTGGCCCAGCCGCTCATCCCCGGCAGCAGGCTGGCGCCCTTGCCTTCGATGACGCCCACCGCGAGGATGGACTGGCTGACCGGGTCGATTTGCGCGCCCAGGCGCTCGATCTTGGCCGGAAAGCTGGCGCCCAGCTCATCCACCGCCACGGTGAACTTGCTGCCGGGCTTGAGCGTGGCCAACCATTTGGACGGCACCAGCATGCGCAGTTCCAGCGCGCCGGAATCGACGATGTCCAACACCGGGTTGCCCGGGCTGACGTATTGATGCACGGCGGCGACGCGGCGCGCCACGCGGCCGTTGAACGGCGCGCTGATCACGCATTTGCCCACTATGGTCTGCATATAGCTGGCATCGGCGGCGGCTTCCTTGGCCTTGCCCTGGGCCTGGGCCACATCCAGCGCGCCGGCGGAATTGAGCTTGGCCAATTGATTGTTCACCTTGAGCAACTGGCTGGCGGCCTCCAGCGAAGCCTGGGATTTGCGCAGCTGGGCGCGGTAGCTGCCGCAATCGAACTGCACCAGCGGCTGGCCCTTGCTGAAGCTGCCTCCCTCCGGCACCGGCAGCGCCGCGATCTTGGCGGCCACTTCGCCGGACAGCGTGACGGCGTTGCGCGCCATCAATTGCACGCGGATGCGGCCGTCGCTGGCATTGGTCACCGGCACGGCCAGCGGCTTGGGCTTGGCCGGCGGCGTCGCCGCCTGGGCGCAACTGGCCGCCAGCAGGCAGGCCGCGGCCCTAAGTACCGTCAACCTCATGGCTTGCTCCCCGCCACCTGCCCCTGCCAACGCGTTTCCGCGCCCTTGAAGGCGGCGGCCAAGGCCGGCAGTTCATAGCTGGCGGTGCTTTCCGGCAGCGGATCCAGGCCCAGGCTGGAGCCCATCTGGCCATAGGCGTTCTGCAGATCGCCATAGCTCTGATACAGCCGCAGCGTGGAGAACACCGCGTTGGCGTCGGCCAGGATAGCCGGCAGGCGGCCTTGCACGCCGCTATCGGTGGCGTTGCGGTTCTGCACGTAGATACGCTGCTCCACGTCGTTCAGTTCCTGCTCCAGCGCGAACTGGCGCGAGCGGCCCTGCAGGTCCAGGTAAGCCACGTGTACCTGGGTCAGCACCGCCATGTTCAAGGCCATGCGCTGGGCCTTGGCCACTTGCAGCTGAGCGTCGGCGGCCTTGGTGATGGGGCCGGCGCTGAACAGATTGAGCAGGTTCCAGCTGACGCGCAGACCGGCGTCGCTCCAGGAGTTGTTGACCAGGAATTTATTGCTGTCGTAGTTCTGGCCAATGCTGAACTCCAGGCCCGGCAGCAGCTTGGCGATGGCCTTGCGGGTTTCGGTGACGCTGATGCGTTCGTTGTAACGCGCCTCGTTCAGCTCCGGCCGATTCAGCAAGGCCATTTCCTCCATCTGGCCCAGCTTCAGTCCCAGCGCCGGCGAAGGCAGGCCCTGCGGCACCGCCACCTTGAAATCGGTGCCCGGCTGCACATTCATGATGGCCGCCAGCTTGGGCTTGGCCTGGGCCAGCGCATTGCGGATCATGCCCATCTGACGGATCACGTCCAGCAATTGGCGGCGGTAGTTCAGCGCTTCCAGCGGCGCGCGCAGTTTCTGCTTTTCCACCTGGCGCGCGTCTTCCAATGCGCGGTTGGTTTCAGCCAGCAGCGCATCGATGCGGCTTTCCAGCTGTTGCGCGCCCACCGCCTGCCACCAGGCTTCACGCACTTGCTGCATCAGTTGCTGCGCCACCTTGCGCTTGCGCTGCTGCAAAATCAGCATGCGGTCGGACTGCTGTTGCGCGGTGTAATAGCTGACGCCGAAATCCAAGACGTTCCAGCTCAGATTGAGGTCGGCGGTGCGGCTGCGCTTCTCCGAGGAGATGGACGGCACCAGCGATTGCTCGCCGGTGGCGACGTTCTGCGACGAGGAGGCGTTGTCCTTGTTGCGCGCGGTGTAGCCGGCGGCCAGCGCCAGCTTGGGCAGCATGTCCAGGCTGGACAAGTCCAGCTGGCGCTGCGCCATCGCCTCTTCCATCAATTTGACCCGGTAATCCAGGTTGTACTTCAGCGCGCGCGCCATCGCCTCCTGCAAGGTCACCGGCCCAGCCAGCGGCTCCTGGCTACCGAACATGGCCTGGCGGTCAGCCGCCAGCGTCGCCTGGCGATCGCCCAGGCTCATCGGCGTGGGCGTCACCGCGCAGCCGGTCAAGGCCAGCGCGGTCAGCGCCGCCAGCACCGGATAAGCCCGGGATGCGCTCCCTTTGAATTGTCGAGTCATAGTGTCCCCTGAGTCTGATACTTGGATTACTTGTTGTTGATCTGTCCGCGCTCTCGCCGCCGGTGCCTCAAGCCACGTCCGCC
Organism: Chromobacterium aquaticum; assembly: GCF_021129195.1. Taxonomy (GTDB): domain Bacteria; phylum Pseudomonadota; class Gammaproteobacteria; order Burkholderiales; family Chromobacteriaceae; genus Chromobacterium; species Chromobacterium aquaticum. Next base: position 2,900 of record NZ_JAJOHW010000070.1, read on the forward strand.
GGCTGCAGCCATTCAGCCACTTGCTCGTCGAAGGCCGGCTTGCCGTGCTGGCGGAACTGCTCATGCAAGGCCGGCTTGCCGGATGCCGCCACTTTGTCTTCCGCCGCGGCGGCAGCCTGCTGGCCGCCACCGGATTTCAACTGCATGTGCGTGACGCCACGATGGCCGTTCTGGTCGCTGACCGTCACTTCCAAGGACAGCGATTGGCTCCAGCCGGCCGGCGGCGTGCCGCTGAAGCGGCCCGTCTGCGGGTCGAACTTCAGCCAGGCCGGCAAAGGCTGGCCATTGCTCTGGCGTACCTGGATATTCAGTTGCGCGTCGGCGTTGCGAGTGATCACCGTGCCCGGAGGCAGGCTGAAATTGAAGCTTTGCCCGGCCTGCAACGGCCGCACGCCCAGATCCGGCATCACTTGCAGCGCCGCGCCGGCGCTGCCGCTCAGGCTGGACACGAAGGGCAGGCCGGCATTGCCGCGGCCAAACGCCTCGGTCGGTGTCGACGTAAAGCGGTCCTGGCCAAACTGGATCTGGAGGGGAATCGCCGTCTGCGGCCCGCTCAGCATCGCCGGCATCAGGCTGCCGACGCCGCCGGAGCGGCCGATATTGCTCACCGCCGCCAACACGATATTGGGCGTGATGGGGCCGACATTGATTACCGATGCGCTGGATGGCGCCGCCGGCACGGGATCCGCCACTGGCGGCATCACAACCACCACTTGAGCGCTAAGCTGATACGCTGGCGCCACCGTTTGCTGCTGGGTCACGTTGCCGGCCAGATCCGCCGCGGCGCCGGCCTTCAACGCCAAGGCCACGCTGCCGCTGCCGCTAAGACCAAGCAGCTGCACAACGTAATGACTGTCGCTGATCCGCACGATGCTGCCGATGCTGCCTTTCGCGCTGCCGCTGGTAATCAGGCTCAGATCACTGGCGCTCAAGCCGGTGATCGGCTTGCCCAACACCAGCTCGTAACGCACGCTGCTGGCCGAGGTATTAGCCGGGTCCAGACGAGTGAAAGACTGCACCGTCGGCGGCTGGGTATCCACGGTCACGTTGACAGCCGTGGACTGTGCGCTGAGATTGCCAGCCGCATCCGTCGTCGTCGCGCGCAGACTGTGGTTGCCGTCCGCCAGCGGGTTGCTCAGGTTATAGCTCCACACTCCGCTGCCATCCGCCGTCGCCGTGCCCACCGCCACGCCATCCACGTACACCGTCACCGTGCTATTGGCTTCAGCCGTGCCGGTAATCGTCGGCTGATTGTTGCCGGTGACGCCGTCGCTATGGCTGGAGCCGGTATCGGTGGCGCTGCTGAGACCGACGCTGCCAGGCGCGGCAGGCGCGCTGGTATCCACGGTGATGCTGCGCGAGCTGGATTGGCCGCTGACATTGCCGGCCGCATCCGTCGCCGTCGCGCGCAGGCTGTGGTTGCCGTCCGCCAACGGGCTGCTCAGGTTATAGCTCCAAGCCCCGCTGCCATCCGCGGTGGTGGTGCCCACCGCCACGCCGTCCACGTATACCGTCACCGTACTATTGGCCTCAGCCGTACCGGTAATCGTCGGCTGATTGTTACCGGTGATGCCATCGCTATGGCTGGAACCGGTATCGGTGGCGCTGTTCAGACCGACGCCGCTGGGTGCGCTGGGCGCACTGGTATCCACGGTGATGCTGTAAGCCGTGGACTGGCCGCTGGCGTTGCCGGCAGCATCCGTCGCCGTCGCGCGCAGGCTGTGGTTGCCATCGCTCAGGGCCGTGGTGATGTTGTAGCTCCAGGCGCCACTGCCATCCGCGGTGGTGGTGCCCACCGCCGTACCATCCACATACACCGTCACCGTGCTATTGGCTTCAGCCGTGCCGGTAATCGTCGGCTGATTGTTGCCGGTGACGCCGTCACTGTGGCTGGAGCCGGTATCGGTGGCGCTGCTGAGGCCAACGCCGCTGGGTGCGCTGGGCGCACTGGTATCCACGGTGATGCTGTAAGCCGTGGACTGGCCGCTGGCGTTGCCGGCCAGGTCGGTCGCCGTGGTGCGGATACTGTGATTGCCGTCGCTCAAGGGGGTGATGATGTTGTAGCTCCACGCGCCGCTGCCGTCCGCAGTCGCCGTGCCCACCGCCGTGCCGTCCACGTATACCGTTACCGTGCTATTGGCTTCCGCCGTGCCGGTAACCGTCGGCTGATTATTGCTGGTAATGCCGTCGCCGTGGTTGCTGCCGGTATCCGTCGCCGTGCTCAAGGCCACGCCAGACGGCACCGCGGGCGCGCTATTGTCTATCACCACATTGAAAGCGCCGGACTGGCCGCTACTGACGCCGCCGCTGCTGACCACGGCGGTGATGGCGTGCGCGCCGGAACTCAGGCTGGACACAAAGCTATAACTCCATGCTCCGCTGCCGTCGGCGGTCACGCTGTCGATCAGCACGCCGTCCACGTAGATCCGGACCGTGCTGTTGGCGATCGCGGTACCGGTGACGGTGGGCGTGGCGTTGCTGGTGACGCCGTCGCTATGGCTGCTGCCGGTGTCGGTGCCGCTGGTCAGGCCGGAGACGCTGGGCGGCATCAGCTGCATGTCGATATTGCGGGTGACCGCGGCGCTGTTCTTGGTCCCGTCGTTGACGGTGAAGCTGACGGTGCGGGTGGCGGTGTTGGGCGAGCCGGCGGTATCGATGTAAGTGACCGCGCGCAGCGCCGCCTGCCATTGCGCCAGCGTCGCCGTCGCGCCGCTGGACGTCAGCGTCAGCACCCCGGTGCCGCTGTTGTAGCTGGCGCTGATGTTGCCGAAGGTGGTGCTATTGGTATTGCTGAAGGCCAGCACGTCCTCGCCGCTGTGGAAGTTGCCGGAGATGGACACCGTGGCGCTGGCCAAGGTGGTGTTGTCCAGATCCGACACGGTCAGGCCGCCGTCCACCGGCGTGGCGGCGCCGCCCACCACATAGGCGCCGGCGCTGCCGGTGGTGGTGGCGATAGGCGTTTGATCCGTGGCCGTCACCGTCACCGTGCGCGTTACCGTCGCGCTGTCCTTGCTGCCGTCGTTGACGCTGAAGCTGATGGTGCGGGTAGCGGTATTGGGCGTGACCGCGCTGTCGGTGTAGGTCACCGCGCGCAGCGCCGCCTGCCATTGCGCCAGCGTCGCCGTGCCGCCGCTGGAGGTCAGCGTCAGCACCCCGGTGCCGCTGTTGTAGCTGGCCACGATGTTGCCATAGGTACTGCTATTGGTATTGCTAAAGGCCAGCACATCCTGGCCGCTCTGGAAATTGCCGCTGATGGACACCCTGGCGCTGGCCAGCGTGGTGTTGTCCAGATCGCTGATCGTGATGCCGGAGTCCACCGCCACCGGGGTGGACGTGGTGTTGTCGCCGGCGGTGAAGGCCGCGCTGCCGCCGCTGGTGGTGGCGATAGGCGTTTGGTCGGTCGCCGTCACCGTCACCGTGCGCGTGACCGCCGCGCTGTCCTTGCTGCCGTCGTTGACGCTGAAACTGATGGTGCGGGTGGCGCTATTGGGCGTGACCGCGCTGTCGGTGTAGGTGATGGCGCGCAAGGCCGCCTGCCATTGCGCCAGCGTCGCCGTCGCGCCGCTGGAGGTCAGCGTCAACACCCCAGTGCCGCTATTGTAGCTGGCGCTGATGTTGCCATAGAGACTGCTATTGGTATTGCTGAAGGCCAGCACGTCCTCGCCGCTCTGGAAGTTACCGCTGATAGACACCCGGGCGCTGGCCAACGTGGTGTTGTCCAGATCGCTGACGGTGAGGCCGGGGTCCACCGCCACCGGGGTGGACGTGGTGTTGTCGCCGGCGGTGAAGGCCGCGCTGCCGCCGCTGGCACTGGCGATCGGGGTCTGGTCGGTGGCGGTCACCGTCACCGCGCGGGTGACGACGCTGCTGCTGGCGCTGCCATCATTGACCTGGAAGCTGACGGTGCGGGTGGCGGTATTGGGGGTGATGGCGCTGTCGGTGTAGGTCACCGCGCGCAGCGCCGCCTGCCATTGCGCCAGCGTGGCGCTGCCGCCGCTGGAGGTCAGCGTCAGCACCCCGGTGCCGGCGTTGTAGCTGGCGACGATATTGCCCATGGTGCTGCCGTTATTGGTGAAGGCCAACACGTCTTCGCCGCTCTGGAAGTTGCCGGTGATGGACACGGTGGCGCTGACCAGGGTAGGGCTGGCGCTGTCGGTGACGGTGAGACCGCCATCCACCGCCACAGGAGTGGAGGCGGTATTGTCGCCGGAGGTGAAGGCTGCGCTGCCACCGCTGGGGGTCACCACCGGCACCACGGCGACATTGACGGTGGAAGCCAAGGCCAGCGTGGTGGTGTCGACGCCGCCATTGCTGGTGCCGCCGTTGTCCTTGACGCTGGTCAGCGTCACCACGCGGTTGCCGGCGGTGGGGCTGCCATTGCTGTCGCGGTAGCTGATGCCGTTGATCACGCTGGCCGCGGTGCTGCCGGAGATGCCGCTGCTGCTGATGGAGACCGTGGCGGTGCCGCCGCTGAGCGATACGGTCACGCTCAGGCCGTTGCCGCTGGTGGTGACCGAGTTACCGTTGCTCAGCGCCACATTGCTGCCGTCTATGGACAGGATTTCGCTGCTGCCGTCATGCAGGCCGGACACCGTCAGCGTCAGCAGAATGATGCTCTGGCTGGATTCGATCGCGCTGACGCTGGCGCCGCTGAACACCGTCACCGCGGAGCCGCCCATCGCGAAAGTCGGGTTGCTGGCGGTGGCGCTGGTGGTGGGCGCGTCGTTCACCGCCGCCACCGCCACCGTCACATTGCTGCTGCCGGTACCGCCGCGGCCATCGTTGACGCTGACATTGACGGTGCGGGTGGAAGTATTCGGATCGTTGCTGCTATTGCTATAGGTCAGCGCCGCCACCAGGGTGCTCACCCGGGCCGCAGTGGCGTTGCTGTTGAAGCTGACGATCAGATCATGGCCGCCGACACCGTCGCCATTGCTGGCGATCACACCGATGGACACACCGCCCACCGTCACCACGCTGCCCACGCTGGTGCCGCTGGACAGTGTCACCGAGCCGCTGGTGTCGACGCCCAGCACATCCTGGCCGCTCTGGCCGTTGGCGGAGATATGCACGGTCAGATTGCCGCTGTTGAAATTGGGGGTGTCGCTATCCGTCACCGTCACCGCGGTACCGGTATCCAGCTTCACCGCGCCGCCCTTCTCGGTGAAGGTGGAGCTGTCGCCGTTGAGGTTGCCTATCACCGGCGCGGCGTCCGCCGCCACCGTCACCGTCTTGGTCACCGCGCTGCTGTTGATCGCGCCGTCGTTGATGGCGAAGCTGATGGTGCGGTTGCCGGTATTCGGCGTCAGCGAGCTGTCGGAATAGGTAACCGCGCGCAGCGCCGCCTGCCATTGCGCCAATGTCGCCGTGGCGCCGCTGGAGGTCAGCGTCAGCACCCCGGTGCCGCTGTTGTAGCTGGCGACGATATTGCCCATGGTGCTGCCGTTGTTGGTGAAGGCCAGCACGTCCTCGCCGCTGCGGAAATTGCCGGTGATGGACACCGTGGCGCTGGCCTGGGTCGTGCTGTCGGAGTCGGTCAGGGTGATGCCGCCGTCCACCGTCACCGCGGTACCGGTGCCGCTGCTATAGGCGCTGGAACCGCCGCTGGCGGTCAGCGTCGGCGCGAAGCCGAAATTGATGGCGTTGATGGCGCCTATGCCTATCATGCCGGTCACATTGTGGCCGCTGGCGGCCAGCACCCGGAAGGAATCGATGCCCTGGAAGGCGCTATTGCCGGACACATTGAAAGTCACCAACGAGCCGCTGCCTTGCAGCACATCGCCCACGTTCAGCGTCAGCGTCGCGCCGCTGACCGCCACGCCGTTGATATAGCCGACCAATTGCAGATTGCCGCCGGAGGTAGCGGAATCGTAGCCATTCAGCACCACGCCGATGGAGTTCAGCGTGAAGCGGCTGCTGTCGTTGGACTTGACGCTGAAATAAGAGATGGGAATGGTGCCATCGCTATAGCCGTCCACCGTTTCCGTGGTCACCGCGCCGGCCTTTTCGACAATGATGGTCTGACCGCCGTTATTGGTGGAGCCCAGTTGCAGCGAAAAATCCCAGCCTTGCAGGTTGCCGGCGTTCACCGTACTACCGGAGGGGTTATAGGTGTTGCCATCCGAGGTGCTGAAATCGGTGGTGCCCGTCACCGGCCGCGCCAACAGGGCGTCGTAGCTGAAATGCAAGGCATCCACGTCGATATGGCCGCTGCTGCGTTCCAGCGTCCAGTCTCCGCCCAGCTTCGCCGCGCCGGTGGCATCGGTGGACGCGGCCACGTCGGCATGGGTATAGCGGGACAGCGCGCTGACAAAGGCCGCGCCGCTGCTGCCGGCGGCGATGTCGCAGCCGTAGAGCAGGATGTCGCCGTCCGGCCGCAAGGATTGGCCTATGGTTTTCAGGTCCGCCTGGCGGCTGTCCAGCTTGGTCGTGGTCAGCTCATTGCTGCCCAGCATCAGGTCCGCGCTCTGACCATGGGAGATGATGTGGATGGCGGCGTAGCCATGGTGGGTTTTGGCCCACTCGGCGATCTGGCTCAGACCATCCTTGCCGGCGTCCAGCACCACTACCTCCATGCCGGCCGGTACCTGCGCCACCAGGCTCTGGTAATTGACCACATTGGATTCGATGAACACCACCTGCTTGGGAGGCTGCGCCGGCGCCAGTATCGCGGCGATTTTATCGGCCAGACGCTCGGCCGGCATTTCACGCGGCGCGGCCGGCGCATCCGGCTGGGCGCGCTCGGCCGGATGCGGCACATCCGCATGCGCGACGGCGGTGGCGGCCGTGGCCGCCACCGCGCCGTCGAACATCAACCTGGGCTCCAGGGCCTGCAATAACAGGCGCGAGCGCTTGGGTGCCGGCGTCTTCTTGTCACTACCTTGCGATTGCCCCGCTGATTTCCACCATCCCATCTCGCTCTCCCGGATTATTTCAACTCAGCGCCCAGATCGCACCACGCTCGCGCCCTACTTCCAAAAAGCTGCTTAGCGGATTAAAACCTAGAATCAAAGCAAAAATAAATGACAATTAAATAAATCAAAATCAGTACAATAAATTAGCAAACAGCACAGCATGCAAGCTGACAAAAGCTGTCAAACGCCAAAACGATGCTTCCCTCATTAAAAATAGTTGTTCCTCATGCGAAGCAAGCTAAGTGCAAATACGTAGTTCAGCGAATATTTCATGCATATCGGTAGTAAATCCGCCGCCGGCTTGCCCTGGACCGCGCCATCCCGTATCGTTCCAGCGCCGTTTTCACCAAGGATTTGCCGACATGCCCGCCACCCCGCTGTATTGCGCCGCCGCCGCGCGCCAGGATGCCGCCCGCGCGCTGGCCGAGCGCTTTGCCCTGCCGCTGCTGACGCAGAGGCCCGAGCAAGGCTATTGGCTGGAATTGGGCGAGGAGCGGCTGGAACTGCTGACCACCGGCAAGCACGGCGCGGTATATGCGGAATTCGTCGAGGGCGCGGCCAAGCACCGCCGCGAACAAGGCGGCGGCCGCGGCCAACCGGTGGCCAAGGCCATAGGCCTGAAAGGCGCGAAGGAACTGCCCTATGTGGTGGACGCCACCGCTGGCCTGGGCCGCGACAGCTTCGTGCTGGCCGGGCTGGGCTGCCGCGTCACCCTGGTGGAACGCTCGCCGGTGGCCGCCGCGCTGCTGGCCGACGCGCTGCAGCGCGCCGCCGGCCACCCGGACACCGCCGACATCGCCGCGCGCATGCATCTGGTGCACGCCAGCTCCATCGCCTGGCTAGCCTCCCTGAACGAGGCCGAGCGCCCGGACGTGGTGTTCGTCGATCCGATGTTCCCGGACACCGACAAGAAAAGCGCCGCCGCCAAAAAGGACATGCAGGCCTTCCAGCAGGTAATAGGCGACGATCAGGACAGCGCCGCGCTGCTGCAAGCCGCCATCGCCGCGGCCAAGAACCGCGTGGTGGTAAAGCGGCCGCGGCTGGGCGCGGCCATCGAAGGCGTGAAGCCGTCCGCGGTGCTGGACGGCAAGTCCACCCGTTTTGATCTTTACGTGATCAAGGCCTTGCATCCAATTCAGGGCTGACGCCATCGGGCGCTTGCGCCCGCTCGTTCATCCCATAATCCCGCAACACCGCCGCCACCCGCAGCCGGTAATCGGCGAACAAGGCCTCCCGCCCCTGCCGCTGCGCCGCGCGGTGCGGCTCCAGCCGCCGCCAGGCCGCCACCGATGCCTCGTCGCGCCAGAACGACAGCGACAACATCTTCTCCGGCCGGTTCAGGCTGGCGAAGCGCTCGATCGACAGGAAACCGTCCGCCTCCGCCAGCTCCCGCCCCAGGCGCTCCGCCCAGCCCAGATAACCGTCCCGGCCGCCTTCGGCCAGCTCCACCTCGAAAATCACCGCAATCATTCCGTTCTCCCTTTCTCGCCATAAAGGCGCACCCGCGCGTTGGGCAGCCGGCGAAAACGCGCCGCCGCCGTCAAGTCTTGCCAATCCGGCCGCGCCGCCGCCAATGCCGCCAGGCCGCCGCGCGCGATCTCCAGCGCCAGCGCCTGGCCCGGGCAGGCATGCCGCCCGGCGCCGAACATCAAGGCCTCGCCCGGCCCGGCCGGGTCCAAAGCCGCCGCCGCCAACACCACCAGTACCGAAGCGCCGGCCGGCACCGTCTGGCCGCCATAGGACCAATCCCGCGCAACGAAACGCCGGGTGTTGTGCAAGACCGGATCCTGCAAGGCCAGCCCATCCCACTCCGCCGCCGCGCCCGCCGCCAGCGGCCGGCCCTGGGCCTGATGCCACACCGCGGCGGCGAACAGGCCGGCGCCGGCGTCCAGGCTCTGGAACAATAGGCCGATCACATTCGCCGTCAGCGTCGCCTCATCCGGCGCCAATTCATTCCTCAGCTCAGCCAGCATGCCGCCGGCTCGTGGCAAGGCCTCCGCCACCCGCGCCTGCAAAGCCGTCAACGCCTGTTCTCCGCGCGCCAGCGCTTCAGCGTCGGCATCCGCGGCCAGCGCTTGCGCCACCGCAGCCACCGCTGTGACCAAGGCCGGCGCGTCCGCCGCCGGCAGACCCAGCAAGCCGGCCAGCGTCAGCACCGGCAGGCCCTGCGCCATCCGATCCAGCACCTCGCCGTTCAACGGCTCGCGCATCAGCCAGTCCCGCGCCAGGCTTTCCGACAAGCGCCCTGCTTCCGCGCCCGCCGCCGTCGCCAAGGCCCGGCTCAAGGCCGCCTTCAGCGCCGGATGGCGCGGCGCCTCGCTCATCCGCGCCCACAGACAGAACGTGCGCGCCAAGCCGCCATCGCCCAACTGCGGCGGCGCCGCCTGATCCAGCGGCCGCACCCGACACTCCGGCGCGGCCAACACCGCCTGCGCCGCTGCGTGGCCGGCCGCCACCCACAAGCCCAGGCCGGCGTCAAAATACAGCGGCTGCCGCTGCGCCAGATCCTGGTAATAGGGATAGGGATGGGCATGAGTCACCGCCGCCAGCGGGTCCAAAGGCCAGGCGCTCATGCCGCCTCCGTCAGATAAAGCCGCCGCGTCAGATCCACGCAGCGGGCACGCGAACTGGCCGCCCGCTCATGCGGCGCAAACGGCGCCGCCACCCCATCCAGCACCGTCACCGCCCAGGCCAGGCGCTCGCGCCGGGCCGGGTCCAGAGCGGGCCGGCTTTGCCGCTCGGTCAGCGCGTCGATCAAGGACACCAGCGCCTCCTTCTGCGCAATCTCCCCCGGCAAGCCGGCGCGGGTGCACACCCCGTAGCCGCCGGCCAGGAAATCCCGCCACGCCGCCTCCCAATCCGGCTCCGCCTCGGCTGGCGGCAATTCCAGCGCCGCCAGCCCGGCGCGCCACTGCCGGCCGAAACAGGCGCGCAAGCGCTCCGGCTCGCCGTCCAAGGCCAGCGCCTGGCCCAGCCAGCACAACATGCCCTGCGGATACCAGGCCGACTCCGCGCTCAGCGCCGCCGCGCCCATGCAGGAAGCGGCCTCCCCGCTCAGCGTCAGCCGGTAGGAGGGCCATGGCGCCGCGCCGGCCCGCTGCCAGCCACGCAAGGTGTCCAGGCTCACGCCGCTGCGCGCCAACAGCTCCGGTTCCGCCAGAAAATGACGGCGCAAATAGTCCAGCAAATCCTCCACTCCCGCTCTCCTTGTTCAAGCTTGACGATGGGTTTATCGTAGCCGGCGGCATCCGCCAAAGTTTCAGCCGAGGATGAACCATGCTTGCAGCCCCGCACGACCGCATACCCGACATCAGCCGCCTGGCCAGCCTGCTGGCCGACCCCGGCCGCGCGCTGATGCTGCTGCTATTGCAAGACGGCCGCCTCTACCCGGCCAGCGATCTGGCCCAGGCCGCCGGCCTGTCGCCGCAAGCGGCCAGCAACCATCTGGCCAAGCTGCTGCATGGCCAGGCGGTGCGAGTGGAACAGCGCGGCCGCCACCGCTATTACGGCCTGGCCAGCCCGGCCATCGCCCACGCGCTGGAAGCGCTGTCCGCCGCCGCCGGCGAAAACCGGAGCGCGGTGCGCCCCAAGGGCAATGCAGACATCCGCCTGGCGCGCAGCTGCTACGACCACCTCGCCGGCCGGCTGGGCATCGCCGTCGCCGACTTCCTGCAACAGCAGCAACTGCTGCAACGGCGCGAGGAGCGCGAATTCGAGGTGACGCCGGCCGGCGCGGACTGGCTGGCGGCGCGGCTGGACATTCAACTGGCCGGCATCGCCCGCCCGCGCCGGCCCTTGGCGCGCGCCTGCCTGGACTGGAGCGAACGCCGCGACCACATCGCCGGCAGCCTGGGCGCGGCCTTGTGCCAAGCCTTCTTGCAACGCGGCCTGACCGAGCGCCGCAGCGACAGCCGCGCCTTGCGGATCACGCCGGCCGGTTATGCCTTCTTGAAGCAGGAATGCGGAGTGGGCAGCGAGCAGCTGCAAGGGGAATGAGGCGGTTTGGTGGCATCGCCAGACGACGCCACCCACCCGGCAAACAGGCGGGCGGCGTTACCCGCCGTGACGACTTAGTGCTTGCGACCGAAGCGTTCTTCCAATTGCCTGCGCCAGATCCTGCCCTCATGCGTGCGGTGGTAATGGTCCACATAAGGGAAGACCTTGAGGTGCAGCGCGCTCAGCAACAGCGCGTGTTCCAATAGATTGAAGAAGCCTATCCAGTAGCCGCGGCCGTCAATGTCGTCAAAGTCGATATCTCGGGCGATGCGGCTGAGCAAGCCGCCCCCGGCATAGGGCTGGTTGTCCTTCAGCCATTGCAACAAATGGCCAGCGCATTCGCGGCCATAGGCGACATTGGCGGCAAAGTCGTCATTGGGAGCCGGCATTTGCCAGTAATGCGGGTAGCTGCGTTCTGGCAGATAGCTGACGAAGGGAAGCAGGGTGTCTTGTAGCTCGGGAGCCGGCAGTTTGTAGCGGCGGCGGCGGGGGAAGGCTTGAGGCTGTTGCATGGTGTTTCTCCTGCTGTGACACAAGATAAACCACCTGCCGGGTGAGGCTGAGGTATTAGGCAGGCGCGTGGCAGGATTGGCGTACCGGGCTTAAACCAAACCGGTGAGTGCATGGCACTCTCCCACCATGCGCCCGCCAAATGGCGCGGCCATGGTAAAGCAGCCCGCGCTGTATCCAGCGAGGGCCAGTTGGTTTAAGCGGACGGGACGCCAATCCCGTGTGCCGCATGTGGGCGGCAACGTGGGGATTGTTGCCGAGGGTGGGTCTTGGGTCAAGCTGGGGTGGTGGCTTCCACCCGGAGTAGGAGATGTGTAGCCGCTGGGGGATGAGGATGGGAGTTGCCCGCCGGTTTGGCGCGCACGGGTGTTGCAGTGTGGATTCAGACTGGCGCGGGCCGCCGGCCATGCCAGTCTGAACCTCCACACCGCTTAGCCGGGCTTAAAACAGATTGTAAAGCCGGCTCATCGGCAACGCGGTTTGCGGTTTCGAATCCGCAAGCACACCATCCACCGTGACCGCCAGTGTTCCTGGATCGACCTCGACTTTTTCGGGCACCGCGACATTGAGCACCATATTCTTCCGTGTGATCTTCCGGGTATCGCTGACGGAGACGAGCTGGTTAACCAGCCCTAATCTCGCTACATACCCTGCCTCGACAGCGGCTTGGGAGAGAAAGGTCAGCGCCCGGCCGCGCGCAGCGGGACTACACAGCATGGGCTGGCCATTGGCCACCGCGGCGGCGACATCGCCCTGGTGGCTGGCGGCAATGTGGCCACCCACCAGCACCGTGCTCGGCCGCACGCCAAAGAACGCCGGGTCCCACAGCACCAGATCGGCGCGCTTGCCCACCTCGATACTACCGACCTGGCCAGCGATGCCCAGCGCGCGCGCCGGGTTGATGGTGGATTTGGCCAGATAGCGTTTGACACGAACGTTATCATTCTCGCCCACCTCCTCTGGCAGTGGACCGCGCTGCTGCTTCATCACATGCGCCAACTGCCAACTGCGGCGCGCCAACTCGCCAATGCGTCCCGGCGAGCCATTGCCGGAAGCGATGATGGGTAGCGCGCCGATATCATGCATATACTGCTCCGCGGCCACGATATTTTTCGCGGTCAACTGCTCAAGCAGAGAATCAAACTTCTCGCCCTGCAAGCCATTGGCCAAGCGCACCGAATCGGCTTGTTCGACCAGCGAGTCAGTGGAATAGGCCAGGCTCGAGGCGATGGAAACCGGGAACATCTTGGCAAACGTGGCGGCTCGCAAATTGTCCACATGTCCGCCGCCATGGCCGGAACCGCGTACCAACAAGGTGGCTCTGTTCTTGATGACCGCCAGCGTCTTATCGATATAGCCGTAGCGGCTGAGAGAGTCGGACTGCAACCAACAAGGCACGTCGTGCTTGTCCGCCACCTCCAGAGCAGTATCAATACTGGCAGGCGTGCTTTTCCATTGCTCATGCAGCATCAAGCCGGCGGCGCCATCCTGTAACAAAGTCTCGCTACGGTTGCCTTTCTCCTCCGTCGTCTTGCCGATCAACATGAAGTTAAGCGGCAGGCCATCCAATAAGCGCAGACCATGCGCTAATTGCCCGGCCCCCAGATTGCTGGTGCTGGCCATGCCGCCAGCCACCGTGCCCAAACCGCTGCCGGCCAGGGTGGTGACGCCGGAGCACAGCGCGGCTGCAGCGCTGTCCGGGTTCAAGGACGGCGCATAACAATCCACCGCGCCCGCGGTGACTATCATGCCGGCCGCCTGGATCACCTGGGTGTCCGACCCAATCACCAATTGAGGATTCACCCCACTTTGAAAATGCGGATTGCCGGCCTTGCCAATGCCGATGATGTAGCCATTTTTAATGCCAATGTCCGCCTTGACGACGCCCGAGACGGCATCAAGAATCACCGCATTGGCCAGCACCAGATCAGGGCTATTCTCACTGGAGTCCGACGGCGTGCCAGCATAGCCCACAGTGACTTCTTCACCGTAAACCGCATAGTCCTTTTCCACTTCAATCAGCAGATTGGAGTCGGCCAGGCGGATGCGGTCGCCGGTACTGGGGCCGTAGTGCTGGACGTAATCTTTGCGTGTCAAAACAACCGACTTATTATCAAATGTAGACATAATTTTTCAACTACCAGGCTAAAGTGTATCCATTAATTGAAATGATTAGGTGTTTCAAGCCGCAGAGTCTGAGCTAACAATTTTCACCAGCACTACCGCTATAGAGACTTCAGGTTCAAAGAACAGGACATCGCCAGCCAGAATATCCAAGCGATACCCGTATGTTTGATTTCTCTCAAACAGCAGATGACTATTGACCTCAAAAAAATGCTCATGAGAGCCAACCCCAATCAATCGATCTCCATCATTCGTCACCACAAGGGATACTGTTTCTTTTCCCTCGTTAATAATAATATTTTCTTTGGACAGCAAGATTTCACCAGGTATCATGACCTTAGCCTCTTATTGACTCAGTTTGGGGATGGGATCGAAAACGGTGATGGTGGTCATGCCGCTGGGCAAGGTCACATCCACCGCTAGGTTTTTAATCAGAGAGTCCACTCCATCGAGCACTTGGTCCGACCTCAACAGCTCTTTAGCGCCTTGCTTGATTTTTGCGGCCGTGGCCTCGGGTTTACGCGCCTCTTCCAGAATATAATTGCTGATCACAGCCACCGCTTCCGGATAGTTGAGTGGTTCATTACGATCGAGCTGCTTCTGAGCAAGGCCCGCGGCGATGGAAATAGAGAGCTGAGACGGCATTGGGCTTCCTTCTTGAAATACGCTATTAAGCGATACCATGGGCGGAGGACAAGGGGGGCACGGGTTGGGAGTCGGATTGTTGTTTGGATCGTTTAGCGCGGTGAATATTTTTTCCGCCTCCCCCTTCAGGGAGTCAGTATTTCCCCCATTGGCCGCCACCACCAGGCCAGCTACCGCGTTCACCGCGCTCATGAAAGCGCCTTCCAGCCAGCCACCCAGATGACTAAAGCTATCCGAGGCGATAAAGACGCGATTGTTTTTATTTCCCTCAGCGTGCTTATGAAAGCGGAAGCAGTAATTGCTTTGGTAGTGGTCGCCACAGGCGTCCAACTTGAATCCACCCGCTGAGCCATTGGTGGTCCAATCAAATACCAGGCGGTTTTCCGACAAGACGTCTTTCAACACGGATACCAGCCACCAACGTTTTTGCTGTTGATCCACCGGATCTAGCACCTGCCGATCCGCCCGGTTGATCATGGTCAGGAACATGGACTGATCGTCGGTGCCGGGATTGAGCGGGTACTGGCCAAAATCCCGTTGCAAGCGGGTACTATCCTCATCCCAGGTATAGCTGGCCAGAAATGTGTGGTATTTAGATTCTGGAATTGAACTAGGTACAATATAGCTGGTGGCCAGGCCGCAATCTGAGACAATGGCGGTAATGGGATTCTGCTTGAATTGCGGCAGCCCCTTCAGCTTATCTTCGTGAATGGTGGCAAATACCTTGGAGGAACGCACCATGCGCAACATGCTTACCGCGCTGACCGCGCGGCCATTCGCCGCGGCGTACTGATCGCTAACCCATAAAGCGGGCAGGACATTATCAAACGCCTTGGTGTCCAGCTCAAGTGGGCCATCGCCAAAGGTGACCTTGTCTTGCGGTTTGGGTGCATAGCCGGCACGGGCGACCATGCCCACCAATTGATCCTGCGGCATAGCCAGAATGACAAAATCAAATGACTGAGACGCTAGTGTCTTCTCATCCTTATTATCATAATAGGCCACTGTGGCTTGATAATTATCACCATTCTTTTGATGAAAGACATCGCTAACCCGGGCAGCGGCGACTTTAATCTCGAATTTACCTGACTCTTCTAGCTCTTTGGCTTTCTTGAATAGATTTTTGAAAAACTCAACATTCTCCTCTACTGGAAATGTATATTCATTAGAATAGTCCCACAGCAGCAAGCGCATCATTTCGACAAAGGAGATGCTGTATAGCGATTTGAAGCCGCCGGTGCCAAAGCCAAAACGGCCAAATAACTCTACATAGTAGTTTTCAGTCTCATCAATGCTGAATCCCTCCATTGTAGGAAGTGGTTCAGACGGGGCATGCAGCGCGCTACGGATAATGCTCCGAACCACCGCTTCCAAGGTATATTGGTCATTGTCATGGGCAAACTGATGCCAGTCCTTCTGGACTTCCTTTAGTATTTCCTGGCTAGTACCCTCAGCTCTGAGTAGCTCAGCCACCTCTCTCGGCTCGCGCTGGCCAATATAGGCAAAAGCGGAGCGCGGGCTGCCGTCGCCCATGAGTCCTGTTGCAACTCGGTCTTTGACTCTGCGCGTGATAGAGTTGGAATCTAGCCAAGTATCGCTATCGTAACGGTCCACCTGATCGGCAAAAATGAATTCAGTGGCAACCTTGCCCGGATTGGGAAAGACTTTTACCTTGCCATCCGGACCAAAAGCATGGGCGGCATAATGCCAAGTGAGCCCGGCGATTTCCGGAAAGCGCATGGCGCCAATTTCATAAACGGTGTCATCATTGGCCCGGGCTGAAAAAACACGGCCGGCTCTTTTACCGGCGGTGCTGATTCCGCGCTGTGCGGCATGGATAAAGCTATCCTTATCCGCCTCGAAAATCGTGACCGTCAGCTTGTTATTTGCCGGCTTCATCTTGGCCAGCTCGGTCAAGGCGCAAAGGCCTGCCGCGCCGGCGCCCACAATGGCCACGTTGAGATCCTTACCGGTGGGCAGGGTGCCGATTTGATCCGCCACCACCAAGGGATAGGAGATCTGCGCCGAATCGGGGTGGCGGTAATACTTCCCTTCTTCTAATAATTGCTCAATCGTTTCCGCTGGCGCTTTGTCGCTGGAAAGGTTTCGAATGACAGTAACACCCATAATGCACTCCTATGTGAGGGTGAAATAACGCTGTTGACCGCAGCCAAAGCCGGAACCCTCTGCAATGTGATTACCCACATCTACCGATTGATAGCTATATCTTTTCCGCACAAACGTTGATTCCATTGCTTCAAAATCATCATCTCAATACGACAGGCGATATTTTTGCTAGCAAACCATTGCCGGGCACCAAACTTGGCGGTGTCAATTGTTGATTCTTACCCCTCAACCGACAAGCGAAAGTCCAATTTTGGATTTTGGATTTTCTTATCTATCAGCCTATGCCCGTGTACAGCGCCCAACCGTGCCATGGCGTTTGGCGCTACATTATTTCTTTAGATTTTATTTTGACTTTATGCGGCTTGATTTTTAAATATGGAAAATACTCTTAAATGTCGAACGGAAACGTGGAGGAGGAGAAAGACCGTTTTGTGCCGCATTCCGGCATAGGCCGCCGCTGCCGCCCTGAGCAGGAGTGTGGAGTGGGCAGCGAGCAGCTGCGAGGGGAGTGAGGCGGTTTGGTGGCACCGCCAGACGACGCCACCCACCTGGCAAACAGGCGGGCGGCGTTACCCGCCATGACGACTTAGTGCTTGCGACCGAAGCGTTCTTCCGATTGCCTGCGCCAGATCCTGCCCTCATGCGTGCGGTGGTAATGGTCCACATAAGGGAAGACCTTGAGGTGCAGCGCGCTCAGCAACAGCGCGTGTTCCAATAGATTGAAGAAGCCTATCCAGTAGCCACGGCCATCGATGTCATCAAAGTCGATATCTCGGGCGATGCGGCTAAGCAGCCCGCCTCCGGCATAGGGCTGGTTGTCCTTCAGCCATTGCAGCAGGTGACCGGCGCATTCGCGGCCATAGGCGACATTGGCGGCGAAGTCGTCATTGGGAGCCGGCATTTGCCAGTAATGCGGGTAGCTGCGTTCTGGCAGATAGCTAACGAAGGGGAGCAGGGTGTCTTGTTGTTCGTGGGCCGGCAGTTTGTAGCGGCGGCGGCGGGGGAAGGAGTGAGTTTGTTGCATGGTGTTTCTCCTGCTGTGACACAAGATAAACCACCTGCCGGGAGAAGCGGAGGTATTAGGCAGGCGCGTGGCAGGATTGGCGTACCGGACACTGTTAACCCGGTGAGTGCATAGCACTCTCCCACCATGCGCCTGCCGAATGGCACGACCATGGAAAAGCAGCTTGCGCAGAGATCTGCGCAAGCAAGTTAACAGTGATTACGGGACGCCAATCCCGTGTGCCGCTTGTTCTGGCGGCAACGTGGGGATTGTTCCTGAGGGGACGCTTGGGGTCAAGGTGGGGTGGTTGCTTTGCTTGAGCGTGGCTTACTTGTTGAGTGATCTGGTTGTGATCTGGTTTTGAATCCGCTTCGCGGATGATGGTTTTCATTGCCGGGGCTGCCCGGCAGGCAGGAAGGGGAATTTGCTCGGCCAAATTCCCCTTCCCCCCAAAGGCCGCCCTGCAAGCCTGGCCTGCGGCTTCCCGCCGGGGCCCGTCAGGCCCGAGGCGCGGCTGAACTCGCAGCGCGCTAACGTCGCGCTGCTCGAACAAGCAGCCGCTTAAAACCTCGGGCCTGCCACCCGACAGCAGGCTTGAAGGGACCAGGGGCACGTCGAATACGTGGTTTCTTCTTGGTTCTTTGGAGATATCCACAGATCGGGTGGAATTGGATAGTTATCCCCAAAAGGGAGCCACTTAGCCAAGTCATTGATCTTTTTTAAGAGAGCAGACCACCTTGTGTAGCGTCCAGGTGTCCCCTCGGGGCGCGCCGGAGAAAAAGGGGTCTGCAAGGTTTTAAGCGGCTGCTTTGTTTGAGCGATTTGACGTTAGCAAATCGCGAGTTCAGCCGCGCCTTGCAGGCCCCTTTTTCTTCGGGGTTTCGCGTCCTGGGGGACGAGGGGGGATGGAAGGGGGCGGCGGCCCGCCCCCTCCCCGTTCGCCGGGCGGAACCGGCCCTAAATCATCATCCGCGTAGCGGATTCATAAAGATAAAACACTACCAAGGGGAGTAAACCCCTCCACAAAACCAATCCCAAATCATCATCCGCGCAGCGGATTCAAACTAGCGAAAGCCCAGCCAGGGCTTTCGTCCTACACACTCACCTTATCGCTTGCCACAACCAATCGGCACACCCCGCCTCCCCTGCTACACTAAACCCCCGCCATGACCCCGGCATCACCGCCATGCACACCGCCCCCGCCCTCATCATCATCGACATGCAACAAGGCATGAGCCGCCCCGAAGCCGGCCCGCGCAACAACCCCCAGGCCGAAGCCAATATCGCCCAACTGCTGAACGCCTGGCGCCAGGCCGGCGCGCCGCTGGTCCACGTGCGCCACATCTCGCGCACCTCGGGATCGCCGTTCTGGCCCGGCCAGCCCGGCGTCGAATTCCAGCCAACGCTGGCGCCGCTGGCCAGCGAACAGGTGATGGAAAAGAACGTGCCGGACGCCTTCGCCCACAGTGGCCTGGAACGCTGGCTGCGCGTGCGCGGCATCGAACAGCTGCTCATCGTCGGCGTCAGCACCAATAACTCGGTGGAAGCCACCGCCCGCAGCGCCGGCAACCTCGGCTTCCATACCCTGGTGGCCGCCGACGCCTGCTTCGCCTTCGCCAAGGTGGACTACGCCGGCACCCCGCGCAGCGCCGACGAGGTGCACGCGATGGCGCTGGCCAATCTGGACGGCGAGTACGCTCGCGTCGTGCTGTGCGCCGACATTCTGCGGCAGCTGCAATAAACCCTGATCAGGAGCCCAACCATGCAATTCGCCTACACCATTCTCTACGTCTCCGACGTCGCCGCCTCGCTGGCCTTCTTTGAAAACGCCTT
This sequence comes from Chromobacterium aquaticum, assembly GCF_021129195.1. Classification (GTDB taxonomy): domain Bacteria; phylum Pseudomonadota; class Gammaproteobacteria; order Burkholderiales; family Chromobacteriaceae; genus Chromobacterium; species Chromobacterium aquaticum. The sequence goes on from NZ_JAJOHW010000070.1 coordinate 22,052, forward strand.
TGGCATGAAGCGCCGCTTCCTGCACGAATCCGGCGATTACGGCGAGTTGGACACCGGCGCCACCACGCTGGCGTTCGCAGCCCACCCGCTGGGCCGGATGAATCTGCCGGAAGGCTATGTGGCGGCGGATGCCTCGCCGCTGCCGCTGGGCATGGAGATCGCGCTGACGACCGACGACGTGGCCGCCGCCCACGCCCAGGCCTTGCGCCACGGCGGCGTTGAGCTGCAAGCGCCCTCGCTCAAACCCTGGGGTCAGACGGTATCCCATTTGCGTTGTCCGGATGGCTTGCTGCTGGAGCTGTGCTCTCCGATCTAAAACGCCAGCCCAGCCCCAACAACAGCACGGCCCCGGCCAAGGCGGCCAGCGCCAGTTGCGGCCACGGGCCAAAGCCGCGCAGCGGAAACAGCAAAAGACCGCAAGCCGCCAGCACCAGGCTGGCCGCCGCGCCCTGGCGCGCCTGCCTTGGCAGCAAGCGCTGGCCCAGCCGGGCGGCGAGCAGCGCGCCGGTCAGCCACACCCCGGCCAAGGTGGCCAGCGCCAGGC
>NZ_JAJOHW010000071.1 GCF_021129195.1 Chromobacterium aquaticum
GGCGATGCCGGCCTGGGCCGCGGCCTCGTCGACGCGGGCGGCGGCGGCGGCCAGGTCCTGGTTGTGTTCCAGCGCTTCGGCGATCAACCGGTCCAACACCGGATCGTTGAACTGCTTCCACCAGTCCATGGCGATGGCCGGGTTCTGGGCCGCAATTTGGACCTGTCCGCTGTCCGGCAGCTCCAGCTTGGGGCGGCTGTAGTCGGGGCCGACCGCGCAAGCGCTCAGCGCCAGCGCCACCAATGAGGGCATCAGCGCGCGTTTAAGCATCGCCACCCTCCTCCGCCGTCGCCGGCGCTTTGCGCCGCTCCGACGCCTGCATGATCAGGCGGAAGAACAGCGGCACGAAGAAGGTAGCGATGAAAGTGGCGGCCAACATGCCGCCCACCACCGGGGTGCCCAGCGCGCGGCGGCTGGCGGAACCGGCGCCGCTGGAAATCACCAGCGGCACGCAGCCTAGGATGAAGGCCAGCGAGGTCATCACGATGGGACGGAAACGCAGCCGCGCCGCCTCCAGCGCGGCGTCCATCAGCGACAAGCCCTGCTGGCGCTGTTGCACCGCGAACTCCACGATCAGGATGGCGTTCTTGGCCGCCAGGCCCACCAGGGTGACCACGCCGATCTGGAAATAGACGTTATTGTCCTGCTGACCGATGACAGCGGCAAGCAAGGCGCCGAACAGCGCGAACGGCACCGAGGTCACCACCGCCAGCGGCAGGCTCCAGCGCTCGTACTGCGCGGCCAGGATCAGGAACACCATCAGAATGCCGAACAGGAAGGCGGTGGCGGCGGTGCCGCCGGCCAGTTTTTCCTGGTAGGCGCTGCCACTCCAGGCCAGCGCGTAGTCCTTGTCCAAGCTCTGGCTGGCCAGTTCTTCCAGCGCGCGTATCGCCTGGCCGGAACTGACGCCGGGCGCCGGCTGGGCCAGAATCTTGGCGGCGTTGAAGACATTGAAGCGATCCACCAGCTCGGGCCCGAAGCTGGATTTAACCTGCACCAGGCTGGACAAGGGCACCATCACGCCTTCGGTGGAGCGCACATAGATATTGGCGATGTCCTGCGGCCGGGCGCGGAAGTCCGCCTCGGACTGCAACTGCACCTTGTAAGTGCGGCCGAACTTGTTGAAGTCGTTGACGTAGAGCTGGCCGAAAGTCGCTTGCAGGGTGTCGAACACCTGGGTGATGTCCACGCCCAGCGCCTTGGCCTTCTCGCGGTCCAGGTCCAGATACTTCTGCGGCACATCGGCACGGAAGGTGGTGGCCACGCTGGCGAACTCCGGCCGCTGCCGCGCCGCCGTCAGCAACTTTTCCGTTGCCTGGCTCAGCTTTTGCGAGCCTTGGCCGCCGCGATCCTGCAAATACGCTTCCAAGCCGCCAGTGGTGGACATGCCGATGATGGGCGCCGGGCTGAAAGCGCTCATCACCCCGGCCTGCAAGCTGCGGCCCAGGCGGTTGAACTCGGCGGCCACGGAGGCAGCGTCCTCGCCCTTGCCCTTGCGCTGATCCCAATCCTTCAGCGTGATGAAACTGGTGCCGCGATTGGTCTGCTTGGAGCCGGACAGGATGTCAAAACCCGTGAAGGTGGTGACATTTTCCACATTGGGATTGGCCAGCATCAGCCGGTCGAACTCGGCGGTGGCCTTGGCTGTGCGGGTCAGCGCGGCCGCGTCCGGCAAGGCGGTGTTGGCGAACAGCGTGCCCATGTCCTCATTGGGCACCAGCGAGCCCGGCACTTTCTGATACAGGCCCACGGTGGCGGCCAGCACGAGGGCGATCAGGCCGCAAGCGACGCCGACGCGGCGGTTGAGAAAGGAGACCCCCGACACGTAACGACTGGTTATCCGCTCGAACACGTGGTTGAACCACCGGAAAAAGCGCGGCGGCTGGTGATGGCCGGGTTTGAGCAGCAAGGCGCACAAGGCTGGGGTCAGCGTCAGCGCGACGATGCCGGAAATGATCACCGACATGGCGATGGTGACGGCGAACTGCTGATACATCACCCCGGTCATGCCGCCCATGAAGGCCACTGGCAGGAACACCGCGCACAATACCAGCACGATGGCCACCAAGGCGCCGGACACCTCCTGCATCGCCAGGACAGCGGCCTCCTTGGCGCTACAGCGGCGCTCGCTCATGATGCGCTCGACGTTTTCCAACACCACGATGGCATCGTCCACCACGATGCCGATGGCCAGCACCATGCCGAACAGCGTCAGCAGATTGATGGAAAAGCCCAGCAGCAGCATGCCGGCGAAAGTGCCGATCAGCGACACCGGCACCGCCACGCAGGGAATCAGCGTGGCGCGGAAATTCTGCAGGAACAGATAGACCACCAGGAATACCAGCACCATGGCCTCGGCCAGGGTCTTGATCACCTCGTTGATAGACACTTTGACGAATTTGGTGGTGTCGAAGGGAATGGCGTAGTCCACCCCGGCTGGGAAGCGGACCTTGAGCTCCTCCATCTTGGCGGCGATGGCGGCGGATACCTTGAGCGCGTTGGCGTTGGGTTGCAGATAGGTGCTGATGCCGACGCTGGGCTTGCCGTTGCGCATGCTGGTCACATCGTAATCGTTGCCGCCCAGTTCCACGCGCGCCACATCCTTGACCCGGATCTTGGAACCATCCGGCATCGAGCGCACGATGATGTTCTCGAACTCCTTGGGCTCGCTGAGCCGGCCCTTGGCATTGACGGTATAGGTGAAGTTGATCGCCGCGCTGGTGGGCTGGGCGCCGATCTTGCCGGCGGCGAACTGGGCGTTCTGCTCGCTCACCGCCGCGGCCACATCGGACGGCGTCAACCCCAGCTGCGCCATGCGGTCCGGCCGCAGCCACAGCCGCATCGCGTAATCGGTACCGCCCATCATGGACACATCGCCCACACCGGGAATGCGCTTGAGTTCGTCCATCACATTGAGCAGCGCGTAGTTGGACAAGTAGTTGCGGTCATACTGGCCATTGGGCGAGCCGATGGAAATCACGCTGAGCACCGAGGTGGACTTCTTGCGCACGGTGACGCCCTGGCGCTGCACCTCGTCCGGCAACTGCTTCATCGCCGCCTGCACCCGATTGTTGACATCGATGGTGGCTTGGTCCGGATCGGTGCCCACGGTGAAATAGACATTCAGGCTGAGCTGGCCGTTGGAGGCGGCGCTGGATTGCATGTAGAGCATGTTTTCCACGCCGTTGAGCTGCTGCTCCAACGGCGCGGCCACCGTTTCCGCGATGGTCTGCGGCGTGGCGCCCGGATAGTTGGCCGACACCGACACCACGGCCGGCACGATTTGCGGATACTGCTCCACCGGCAGCGCGCGCAAGGCGGCCAGGCCGGCCAGCACGATGACGATGGACAGCACGCTGGCGAAGATGGGGCGGTTGATGAAGAAACGCGAGAACATGGTCAGCCCCTCACGCCTTGGCCGGCGCGGCGGTCATCGGCTTGACCATGGCACCGGGCCTGGCCTGCATCAGGCCATCGACAATCACCCGCTCGCCGGCCTTGAGGCCGGACTCGACCACCATCCGCCCACCCACCTGGGCGCCCAGCTTGACCGTCTTGGCCTGTACCTTGTCATCGGCCCCCACCACCATTAGCTGGGTATCGGCCTGGGCCTGGACTATGGCCTGCTCCGGCACCGTCAACACATTCTTGCGCATGCCCAGGTCCAGCATCACGCGCACGAACTGGCCAGGCAGCAATTGTCCGGCCGCATTGGGAAATTGAGCGCGCGCGCTGATGGTGCCGGTTTTGGGATCGACGCGATTGTCGCGGAAATCCAGCTCGCCGTTCTGCGCGTACGTCCGGCCGTCGGCCAGGCGGATGCGCACCGGCAAGCCTGCCTGCCGCCCCGAGTTCACCTGCCCAGTGGCCAGGCTGTGTTGATAGTCGAGGCTATCCTGCTCGGAAATGGAAAAATTGACGTAGATGGGATTGAGCTGGGAAATCGTGGTCAGCGGCTCGGTGGCATCCACGCGGATCAAGCTGCCCTCGGATTGCACCTGCTTGCTGGTCAGGCCTGGAATCGGCGCGACGACCCGAGTGTAATCCAGATTGAGCTGGGCTTCCTTGACCTTGGCGTCGGCGGCCTGCTTGGCCGCCTTGGCGTTATTGAGCGCGGACACCGCGTTGTCGTAATCCATGCGCGCCACCGCCTGCTCGCGGTACAGCGGGCGGATGCGCTCCAGGTCGGCGCTGGCTTTTTGCAAGGCGGCCAATTGCTGCGCCTGCGCGCCCTTGGCCTGCTCCAGCTGCGCCTGGTACGGCGCGGGGTCGATCTGGAACAAGGCCTGCCCCTGCTTCACCGGCTGGCCTTCCACATAAGTGCGCTTGAGCAGGATACCGCCGACGCGGGCACGCACTTCAATATCGCGGTAACCGGCGGTTTCACCCACCAGTTCCATCACCATGGGCACGTCGCCGGGCGTCGCGGTCTCCACCGTGACTTGCGGCACGGCCGCCACGGGTTGCGACGGAGAGCCGCAAGCGGCCAGCCAGGCCGGCATGGATAATATCAGGACAAGCGACAATACATGCCGCGACGAATAGCGCATTATGATTTCTCCATATGAGCGGGGATGTGGAATGGGCGGGCAACCCAGGCGCAAGCGGAGGCTTTGTCGCTTGTTATGAACGGATCTATGCCACGAGCGCGGGCAAGGCTGTTCGCAGCAACTTGAAGCGTCGCCCATTAGAACAGCCTGTTATGAAGTGTTTTTTTGGAAAATCTGCGTTTTTGTAAATTGCGGGTAAATTCACATCGAAACCATGTAAATTAATGTGAATGATATTCAATATCATTATTGTGAAGAGAGACCACCGCGCCGGGACTGACCGGAAATATCCGCCGTGACCCAGTTCTGCATTAGGCAATGCCACGGCAGCATTAATCGGTCCGTGATGGGCCGTCCGCCTTCATTCCGGAATCAACTTTGAGCAGCATGCTGGCGTAACTACCGTCCTTGCGCATTGCGCGCAGGCCCGCCTCCAACTGCGCCGCGCTCTCCCGCCCCTGCGCCCTGGCCTTGGAAAATGCCAGCCAGAAGCCATCCTGGCTGATGCTGCCCACCTTGCGGACTCTGCCGGCGGCATCGGGGTTGCCGCGGATGCGCAACTGCCCGGGTAGAGCGTTCATCAACACATAATCCACGCGCCGCGCCAGCAGCATGCGTATCAAGTCCTCATCCGAGGCCGCCACCGATTTCATAATCCTTACGTCGCGATAAAAGGCACTGGGATAGGTGTAATCCTGGGTGATGCCCACCCGCCGGCCAATCAGGTCTTTCAGGCCCAGGCCGGCATCGCCGCTGGCGGCGCGCGCGAAAATGGCCAGCTCTTCGGTGAACATCGGCGTTTGATGCCACCAGAACTGCTCGCGATTGTCATCGGTAATGGTAACGCTAAGGCAGCCCGCAGCCCGGCCGACACGCGCCAGCATCAGGCAGCGCGCAAATGGCACGGTGACGAAGCTAACCACCACGCCCTGGCGACGGAAGGCTTCGCGCACCAGTTGCGGCGCCAGCCCCCGCGGCGCCGAGCTGACCGCGCCGCGCGCGGAATACGGCGGCCAATCGTCCTCGACGGCGATGAGCAGACCAGGCCCCGCCAGCGCCTCGGCGGCCAGCAGGGCCGAACACAGCATTGCTGCAAACCACGCAGGCATAGCTCCCTCCCGGCCGTGGGTTGACACCACCCATGCATTACTTAACATCAACAATTCATAATCCACCACGTTCTCAGAGCCTGTTCAAAGTCTCGCGCGCCAGAGCGAGATCGTACGCACGAGCCCCGAGTGGCAACAGCGGACTTTCCAGGTTTGAGCGGTTCTTGGCCCGATTGTCACGGCAAAGCGCTTGACCCTCGCGCGCAGGCAATGCCAAGATCATGAATCCACCCCCGCCCTTCATGCGCTAAACCGCTGCTGCTCAAGGAGATTGGCTTGGAACCGTTTTGCCACCCGCTAGAAGTGCGCTGGTCCGACTGCGACGCCAACCAGCATGTCCGCCATACCGCCTATGCCGATTTCTGCACCCATGCCCGCATCGAATGGCTGCGCGGCCAGGGTTTCGGTTTCGAGCAATTTCAGGCCCAGGGTTTCGGCCCGGTCATTTTCAAAGAGTGGACCGAGTATTTCAAGGAACTGCGGCTGAGCGAGCGCATCCACGTGCGGCTGGCCATTGCCGGCCTGAGCCAGGATAGCAAGCGCTTCTGCATCCGCCACGAGATTTACAAGGAAGACGGCCGCCTGGCGGCGCGCCACGAGATCAGCGGCTCATGGATAGACCTGACACTGCGCAAGCTGACCACTCCGCCGCCGGAATTGGGCGCCATCTTCGCCTGGGCCGAGCGCACCGAGGACTTTCAGGCGCTGGATTAAGAACCCCCATGGCTATTTTATTCAAGGATATGTGCACAATGCCACTTCCCTATAGTTAAGAAAGCGGCTTTTCTGAGCCTGTTCAAAGTCTAGCAAACTCACACGCAACAAGGTAAGCATACCCAAGAGAGCGGAATATTGGCTTGAAACAAGTATGCCTCGAAGGCACTGCCCATGCTCTTTTCTACCTAGCCTGCCAAAAACCGCAGACCTTGAACAGGTTCTCAAAGGAAGAATGAATACCAAGCCATTCAAGCCCTTGCTCAACAGCAACTCTATTGCACATCAGCGATGGTCAACATCAACCCACCTCAACAAGACCGTCGCTCACTCTAATCCCTCAAACGCTTCCCATCTAACTCCCTGCCAAGCTTACTATCAGCCGACCGACCAATTCATTCCAGATGAATTAACCATGTTCAGGGTACTAGCCCCTGTCAGCATTTATCTCTACCACAATCAGAAAAAAACATAAAAACACAAAAAATCAATAACTTACAAAATCACTCACTACAAGCTACTTGCATTCCATTGATTCAACAGTCAATACCATGTCATACTGTCATGGTGAAATTTACTCATTCAATATTAAATAAATATAAATATTTTTAAAAGAAAGCACCTACATGTCAGTAAACGCTATTTATACCCATGACGCCTCACCGGAATTAAAATACCAGCAACTAACACCAGGGGCCAGTTATAGTCCATGGTATTCTGATGAAGAATTCATGCGCTGCTATCTGGCAATTCATCAAAACACTTTGGTTGACCTATATCGATGCTATGGCTTGTGGTCTCTAGCAAGGCAGTTGAGTAATATTGATGGCTGCTTCCTTGAAGTCGGCGTTTGGCGGGGAGGAACAGGAGCGCTACTATCATTTGCATCTCTATTAAGTAGCCCTGAAAGAAAAGTCTATCTTGCCGACACTTTTCAAGGTGTCGTCAAAGCAGGAGCGCAAGACCCCAACTATATCGACGGTGAGCATTCAGACACCTCACAGGCAACAGTAGAGGCACTATTGGAATCCATGGGCCTGAACAATACCACCCTATTGCCAGGAACATTCCCAGACGACACCGCTCACCAGATAGAAGAAAAGGTAGCGCTACTGCATTGCGATGTAGATGTCTATCAATCAGCCAAAGAAATTATTGACTGGGCTTTACCCAGGCTAAGCGTCGGTGGTGCCATAATTTTTGACGACTACGGCTTCTATGGATGTGGAGGTGTAACTCGCTATGTCAATGAATTACGGGAACGAAAAGATTTGCTATTTATTTACAATCTAAGCGGACATGCTGTTTTTATAAAACTTCCATACTAAGCTCTCACCACCTAATTGATGACTTACTTCCCGACATAAATCAGATAAGCTGATAATGCACTGGTAGCAAGTCATCAACTCGTCAAATAAGCTCAGACACCGATCAGTGAGTAAAGCCCCTGCTTACTTGACTGTCTTCTAAACCTTTCTTGCTTAGAATTAATCACAACCCGGTAAATCGCGTGTGCAACTGAAAATAGAATGCAAATACCGTACACAAGCATCCACATGGACGCCTCACTCAAAATGAGGCTAGACAATACCAAGCCAAGCAATCAACTGCACTATTATCGTATTTTCTGCAATCCGGCGGTGAATGCAAAAAGCCCCGACTCAAATGTCGGGGCTTTTTGATTTTACTGGCGGAGAGGGGGGGATTCGAACCCCCGTTAGGGTATTACCCTAAACACGCTTTCCAGGCGTGCGACTTAAACCACTCATCCACCTCTCCGGAGGTGTCTTGCTTGTTTGCGCCGGCTGGACCGGAGCAATAAAAAACCGCCAGGGCAGTTTTTGTCAATTCTGGCGGAGAGGGGGGGATTCGAACCCCCGTTAGGGTATTACCCTAAACACGCTTTCCAGGCGTGCGACTTAAACCACTCATCCACCTCTCCAGAATCCCTGTGGAACAAGGCGCTTGGCGTTTCGTTCACAGAGGCTGCGCAGTATATAAGCCCTACTCATCCGGCGCAAGTGTTTTGTAAGCGGAATGAGAAAAAAGCGTGTCGACATACTCGTCCACCCCTTCCCGCTCGCGCCGCAGCCAGCCGGCTATCGCGCCGCGAAAACGCGGATCGGCAATATAATGGGCGGACCAGGTGCGCTCCGGCTCAAAGCCGCGCGCCAGCTTGTGCTCGCCCTGTGCACCGCCCTCGAAACAATGCAGGCCGGCGCGGATCGCATACTCCAGGCCCTGGTAATAACACAGCTCGAAATGCAGGCAGGGAATATCAGCCAGTGCGCCCCAGTATCGCCCATACAGCACACCGTTCTGCACCAGGCACAGGCTGGCCGCCAGCGGCGCGCCGTCGCGCTCGGCGACGAACATCAGGCAATGCGGCCCCAGCCGCTCCGCCAGCAGCGCGAAGAAGGCCGGATTCAGATAGGGCGCGGAGCGGCGCTCCAGATAGGTCTGCCGGTAGCAACGGTAGAAAAACGCCCAGTCCTCGGCGACTATCGCCTCGCCGCGCAATACTCGCACGCCGATGCCGGCCTCGGCCACCTTGCGCCGCTCCTGGCGGATCTTCTTGCGCTTGTCGCGGCTCAACGTGGCCAGGAAGGCGTCGAAGTCGGCATAGCCGCGGTTGCGCCAGTGGAACTGCACGCCCTCGCGCAATAGCCAGCCGGCTTGCTCCAGCGCGCGCGCCTCTTCGTCGGAGGGAAACAGCACATGGGCCGACGACAGGCCATGCTCCATCACCACCTGCTCCAGGCCGGCGATCAACTGCGGCCAGGCCGCCGCGTCGCCCAGCAAGCGGCGGCCACTCACCGGGCTGAACGGCGAAGCCACCACCAGCTTGGGATAATAGTCCAGGCCGGCGCGGGCATAGGCCTCGGCCCAGGCCCAGTCGAACACGTATTCGCCGCGCGGATGCCGCTTCAAATAGGCCGGCGCCAAGGCGCGCAATTCCCCATCCAGCTCCAGGCTCAGCGGCAAGGGCAGCCAGCCGCTGGCCTCGCCCACGCAGCCGGCTTGTTCCAGCGCCTGCAGCCAGCGCCAAGCCGTGAACAGATTGCCGCCCGCCTCCAGCGCGGCCCATTGTTCCGCGCTCCAGGCGCCCACTCCCTCACGCAGTTGCAGTGACACCATGATTCCTCTCGGGCATTTGCGCCATCTATCAGGTAAAATTCCATCTATCTCGAAACATTCGGTTCCCTATCAAGATGCGTATCGCGCTCGCCCAGTTCAACCCCGTTGTCGGCGATATCGCCGGCAACACCCGCAAAATCCTAGACCTCGCCCATGCCGCCATCGCCCAGGGCGCCGACGTGCTGGTCACGCCGGAACTGGCGCTGACCGGCTACAGCCCGGAAGACCTGCTGCTGCGCGACAGTTTTTACCGCGCCTGCGGACAGGCATTGGACGAGCTGCTGGAACTGGACGGCATCACCCTGGTGATCGGCCACCCGGCGCGCATGGGCGCGGAGCGCTTCAACGCCGCCACCGTGCTGCGCGACGGCAACCGCCTGGGCCAGTATCACAAGATGCAGCTGCCCAATGACGAAGTATTCGACGAATGCCGCTACTTCACTCCCGGGGCCGCGCCGCTGGTGTTCCAGCAGGGCGATGCCAAGGTGGGCGTGCTGATTTGCGAGGACATCTGGTCGGTGGACCCGGCCGCCGAGGCCGCCGACGCCGGCGCCGACGTGGTGGTGGTGCTCAACGCCTCGCCCTTCCATCGCAACAAGATAGAAACCCGCCACGCAGCGCTGCGCTACCGCGCCGAGGAAACCGGCCTGCCCTTCGCCTACGTCAACCTGACCGGCGGCCAGGACGAACTGGTGTTCGACGGCGCCTCCTTCGCCGTCAACCGCGCCGGCGAAGTGGTGGCCCAGGCCGCAGCCTACGACGACGAACTGCTGATCGTCGATTTCGACGGCGGCGATCTGCTGCCCGGCGCCAAGGCGACGCTGCCCGGCCCGCTGGAAAGCGTCTACCGCACCCTAGTGACCGGCGTGCGCGACTACATCGGCAAGAACGGCTTCCCCGGCGCGCTGCTGGGCCTGTCCGGCGGCATAGACTCCGCGCTGACGCTGGCGGTGGCGGTGGACGCGCTGGGCGCGGACAAGGTGCACGCGGTGATGATGCCCTCGCGCTATACCGCCGATATCTCGGTGACCGATTCCCGTGACATGGTGAACCGCCTGGGCGTGAAATACGAGGAAATCGAAATCTGGCCGATGTATGAAAGCTTCGTGCAAGCGCTGGCGCCCAGCTTCGCCGGCCTGGCCGAGGACACCACCGAGGAAAACCTGCAGGCGCGCATCCGCGGCACCCTGCTGATGGCGCTGTCCAACAAGAGCGGCAAGCTGGTGCTCACCACCGGCAACAAATCGGAAATGACCACCGGCTACTGCACCCTGTACGGCGACATGGCCGGCGGCTTCGCCGTGCTCAAGGACGTGGCCAAGACCCTGGTGTTCGAACTGTGCCGCTGGCGCAATCTGCAAGGCGAGATCATCCCCGAGCGCATCATCACCCGGCCGCCGTCGGCCGAGCTGCGGCCGGACCAGACCGATCAGGACAGCCTGCCGCCCTATGAGGTGCTGGACGCCATCATGGCGCGCTATGTCGAGGAAAACCTGTCCGCCGACGCCATCATCGCCGAAGGCTATGCCGAGGCCGATGTGCGCCGCGTGGTGCGCCTGCTGAAGATCAACGAATACAAGCGCCGCCAGGCGCCGGTGGGGCCGCGCGTCACCCATCGCGGTTTCGGCAAGGACTGGCGCTACCCGATCACCAATAAATTCAGCTAAGCCCGCGACGGACGACATGACATCGGCGATGCCGGATGCGTTAAAATGTCCGGCTCGCGCCGGTCCGCCACCCCGGAGCCGGCGCCGGACCTTCGCTTAGGAAATCGCATGCAACTAAAAAAAACGGGCCTCTGCGCCGCGCTGTGCGCACTGGCGCTGCTGGGCGGCTGCGCATCGCCGCTGACCAATAAGAGCGCGGACGAAGCCACCCGCAAAGTGGTGATCCAGAACTGGAACAGCCGCGGCTACAATATCGACGCCGACATCGGCTTCGACGAATTGCGCATGGCCAAGCCCAAGCACGCCGACGAAGAAGTCAGCGAGCTGGAAATGACCGAGGTGATGGATCAGGTCGCGCGCAGCATGCGCTTCAGCGTCAAGGGCGCGCTGGACGCGTCCGGCGGCAGGCTGGAACTGATCCCGGCGCTGCGGCTGGAACGCCGCAATCTGCTGGTCAGCGTGCAACTGCCGCTGCAATTCCACGCCAAGGACATGTCGCTGCTGGTGGACCCGTCCGCCGCCTATCTGTTCCTGCCGGACCTGCGCCCCTATGAAGGCAAGTTCCTGCGCGTGCGCCTGCCGCAGCGCGTGGCCGACAACTTCCCGCTCAAGGCCATGTACCAGGCGATGCCGAAGCTGCTGGACGAAGCCTACGCCAAGGTGGACAAGCAGGCGTTCAGCTTCCAGCCGCTGGATGAGCGCGCGCGCGAACTGGGCGCGCGCTACCAGCTGCGCATCGCCATGAACCATGCCCAGGAAAATCAGCTGGCCACCCATATCGTCGACGGCCTGATCAAGGTCGCGCAGCAGGAGGCCGCGCGCAAGCCGCAGCTCAAGCCCGGCCCGCTGGGCAGCGAAAGCCTGCTGCAGCTGATCAAGAGCCTGCTCAGCGTTACCGAGGCCAACCCGCTGAACAGCAATACCGTCAGCGATCTCTATGTCAGCCGTGGCGGCGACCTGCTCGCCATCCGCCAGACCATACGCTTCAACAGCCCGGACTTCCGCGGCCAGGCGCACGCCGACATCCGCTACAGCCATCTAGGCAAACCGGTGTTCGCCTTCCAGCCTGGCGCCGCCGACATCGTGGACCTGGAGCAGTTGGAGAAGCCGGAATGGCTGAAGCCGCTGGGCCTGGCGCTGCGCGCGCTCGACCAACCGCCGGCCGCCGCCGGCGAGGGCGCGGCCGAAACCGCCCCGGATGCGTCCGCCGCGCAATAATCGCTAAGAACGTGTTTACGATCTCGCGAGCTAAGGCGAGACAAGGCGAAAACCGCTGAGAAAGCGGAATGTACAAGTGGTACATGAGCATTTCGAATGCGGTACTCACCGTGTCACGTCTCACGACGCGCAGCAGATCGTAAACAAGTTCTAACACAAAAGGCGCCGCCGCCGCGTCCGCAACCGGAAACCGCGGCCGGCGGCGGCAGTCTCACCTGCTTTGCGACGGCCGCGCGCCGCGCCAAGGACCAGAACCGCATGAAGATGAAAACACTGATTTCCGCCTCTTTCGCCATCGCCGCGCTGGCCTTGCCCGCCTCCGGCCACGCCGCCGCCATCGCCCAGCTCAAGGCCTTCGTCAACGGCAACAAGACCCTGAGCGCCGACTTCAAGCAAGTGGTCAGCAACAAGGGCAAGCGCGAGGAAGCCAGCGGCCGGCTGGAAATCGCCCGCCCCGGCAAATTCCGCTGGGAATACAGCAAGCCCTACGAGCAATTGATCGTCGGCGACGGCAAAACGCTGTGGGTCTACGACAAGGACCTGGCCCAGGTCACCCGCAAGGCGCAGGGCGCGGCATTGGGTTCCAGCCCGGCGGCGCTGCTGGCCGGCAGCAACGCCATCGAACAGAACTACCAGCTGAAGGAAGCCGGCAAGACCGGCGAGGTGGAATGGCTGTCCGCCAGCCCCAAGCAGGCCGACAACAGCTTCAGCGCCATCCGCATGGGCTTCAAGGCCAATATGCTGGTGGAAATGGAATTGACCGACAGCTTCGGCAACCACACCAAGGTCAGCTTCAGCGCGCCGCAGAAAAACCCGGCGCTGGCCGCCTCCCGCTTCGCTTTCGTGCCGCCCAAGGGGGTGGACGTGGTCAGCGGCGACTAAGCCGCCCCGCCGCCCTCCAGCCGCCTCCGGGCGGCTTTTCTTTTAGCGCCGCTTCATGCCCCCTTGCTCGCCGTGAGACGCTGCGCGGTGAGCAACGCCTTGAATGCTCATACGCCACCAGCGCCGTCCACCATCTCAGCCGTATTCCTATTGTCGCGCTCGCGAGAGCGTGGGCAGATGCGGGCATCGTGCCAAAAACGCCACAAATCATCGTTGTCCTTGCTGGGTCGACTTGACTTTATCCTATCTAAAAACATATCTTAAGATATATTTTTCAGGAGAGCCGCCATGCATCACCCTCTTGGTACCCTGCTCCGCCAGCTGAGCGGACGTAATGCACATCATCGTCTCCACGCGATGGCCCGCCACGGCCACGGCGGCGCTCATGGCCGGCATGGAGGCTTTGGCGGCTTCGGCGGCGGCGACGACGAGAACCTGACCCGAGGCCGCAAATTCAGCTCCGACGAATTGCAGCTGTTATTGCTGGCCCTGCTGGAACAACAGCCCAGCCACGGCTACGAGCTGATCAAGGCGCTGCAGAGCCGCAGCAACGGCTTTTACAGCCCCAGCCCCGGCATGGTCTACCCGGCGCTGACCTATCTGGAAGAATTGGGCCGCATCTCGGTGAGTGAGGAAGGCAAGCGCAAATGCTATGCGCTGACGGCCGCCGGCCGCGACTATCTGGAACAGAACCGCGAGCAAGTGGAATGGATGATGGCGCGGCTGCAGCACATCGCGCGCAAGATGAACTCGATCCGTCGCGCGCTGACCGGGGAAATGCCGCCGCCGGATGATGCCGCCGGCAGCTGGATTCCGGAGCTGACCCGGGCCCGCGGCGAGCTGAAGCAAGCACTGATGCGCACCGCCAACGTCGACGAAGACGAGCAGCGCCGCATCGCCGCCATTCTGCGACAGGCCTGTGAGCAAATTCTGGGCGATACCGGCTAGAGAGTGTGTTTACGGCTCCAAGCGCCCAGCCATGACTTCAAAGACAGGACTCCCGATGACCACATCCGATCTGACCGTTCAACGCCTGCGCCACCCGCTGCGCTTCCGCCTGCTGCAAGTGCGCGCCATCCGCCCGCTCGGCCCCACACTGCTCTGCGTCACCCTGGGCGGCGAGGAGCTGGCCGGCTTCACCTCCGCCTCCTTCGACGACCACCTCAAGGTGTTTTTCCCCGAGCACCCGGACGGCAAGCCGGCGCTGCCGGCGCTGGTGGACGAAACCCTGATCTACCCGGAAGGCGAACCGCGCCCGACCGCGCGCGACTACACCCCCTGCCGTTTCGACCCGGAACGCCAGGAACTGGACCTGGAGTTCGCGCTGCACGAGGCCGGCCCCGCCACCAGCTGGGCGGCCCAGGCCAAGCCCGGCCAATACCTGGGCATAGGCGGCCCGCGCGGCTCCTTGGTCATTCCGGCGGCTTTTGACTGGCATCTGCTGATCGGCGACGAATCCGCGCTGCCGGCCATCCGCCGCCGCCTGGCCGAACTGCCGCCCACCGCCAAGGTCATCGCCCTGCTGCAAAGCAGCGAGGCGGGCCAAGACTGCGAACTGCCCGCCCACCCCAATGCCGACATCCATTGGGTGCACCAAGGCGCCGACGCCGAGCCGGCGCTGCTCACCGCGCTCAAATCCCTGGCCTTGCCGGCGGGCGAGGGCTTTGTCTGGGCCGCCGGCGAATACCGCGCCATCCGCGCGGTGCGCGTGCATCTGCGCGAGGAGCGCGGCATAGACAAGAGCCGCATCCGCGCCGCCAGCTACTGGCGCGAAGGCCGGGCCGCCAGCCACGAAACGCTGGAAGACTAAGCCGCGGCCCAAACGACAAAGCCCCCTTGAAGGGGGCTTTGTCCAAGCCGCAACACAGGAGCCGGCTTATTTCGCCTGCAACATAATGAATTCGGCCTGCACCTCATCCGCCAGCCACACCATCTCATTGCCGTGATAGAACGCCGCTCCCGCCGCATAGGCGGCGGTGGCGTCCACCTTGAGCAAGACCGGCGCGGCGGCCTTGCGGCCGCCCACCTGCATCGCGGTTTCCGTATCCACCGACAAATGCACATACTGCCGCCCCATCGGCCGCAGGCCTTCCCGCTGGATCAACTCCGCGACTTCCGGCGACGTTCCATGATAAAGCCACGCCGGCGGCGCGCTTTGCTGTTTTGACAATTTTCCCGGCAGCGAATGACCATAAAACGCGCGGATGCGGTCACCATCGATCTCATGTCGCTTCTTCTCGGAGCGCGCGATCATTTCAAGCAGATCGGCAAGCCCCAGATCGCGCCACTCTCTACGCTCCACGCGCAGGGCCGCCAGCAAGGCTGTCAGCGGCACCCAGCCGGCATCGTCCAGTTCCAGTTCATATAGCCAAGGTTCGTGACGCAGCGCGTGTGACACGGTCCGGCTCAAGTTTTGGTAATCCATGATGCTCTTTCACATGGCAGCGACCAGGGCCGCGGCCTGACTATCCATGCAGGGCCGCACTCAGTTGCGCGTCACCGCGTCGCCCGGCGCATAAGCCGCAGCGTCGATGGGTGAGTGCGCGGCGATGTACTCGCGCAGCATCTCGGCGTCGACGAAGCCGGTATTGACGAAGCCCGGATGCTTGTTCATCAGCGGGTAGCCGTCGCCGCCGGCGGCGATGAAGCTGTTGATCGCCATCCGGTAGGTCTTGGCCGGGTCGATGGGCTGGCCGCCGATCAGCGCCTGCTGCAACTGCCCGCCGACGATGCGCAGCTTGACGCCGGCGAACTGGGCGAAGGCGCCGGCGCCGGGCGTCATGCGCGCGGCCGCTTTCAGGTAATCCAGTGCTTCCTGGCCGTTCAGGTCGACATAGACCAGGGTGCTGCCGAAGGGATACACCTTCAGCACATCGCGGTAATTGATCGCGCCCGCCGGCAGCGAATCGCGGATGCCGCCGGAATTATTGACCGCGAAGTCCGCCTTGACCTTGGCCATCATCACCTGGCCGATGAACACCCCCAGATTGGTGGGCTGGCTGCGCACCGAGCCGCGGTCGCCATCCAGCTTGGCGCTGCTCTGCCCCACCGGCACCTCCAGCGCCGCCTGGCCCTTGTTCTGATAGTTCTGCAGGAAGTTGCGCAGCTTGCCGTCTTCCTCGATCAATTGGGTGTAGGGCACTTTCTGGTCCTTGCCGTCCGCGCCCTTGACCGTTTTCTTGAGGTTGACCGGCAGCAGACGGTACTGGGTCAGCTTGAGCGTGCCGTTGCGGAACTCGAAATCAGCGCGGCCCACGTATTTGCCCCATTCATGCGCCTGCACGATCCAGGCGCCGTTCTGGCGATCCGGCGCGCAGGGCATGCCCGGCACATAGGCGTCGTCGCGCAGGTTTTCCGCCTTCATGCACACCGGGTTCTGGCTATGGCCGCCAACGATCAAATCCAGTCCCTTCACCGCGCGCGCCATTTCCACATCGCCCGGCGCGTTCACGCCGTGCTGGCCATCGGTATAGTGGCCCATATGGGTGGCGGCGATGACGATGTCGGCGCTCTGGCGCAGCTCCGGCACCAGCTTGCCGGCCTCGGCGATGGGGCTGCGGAACTCGATGCCCTTGACCTGCTCCGGGTTCACCATCTTGGCGGTGTCGTCGGTGGTCAGGCCCAGCACCGCCACCCGCACGCCGCCCAGGTTGAACATCGTGTACGGGTCGAACATGCGCTGGCCGTCCTTGTAGATATTGGCGGACAGCATGGGGAAGTTGATCCACTGGCGCTGCTTCATCAGCACCGGCACCGGCTTGTCGAACTCGTGGTTGCCCACCGCCATCGCGTCGTAGCCGATGCGGCTCATGCCGCGGAAATCCGGCTCCGCGTCCTGCAGATCGGACTCCGGCACCCCAGTATTGACGTCGCCGCCGGACAACAGCAGGGTGTAGCCGCCAGCGGCCTTGACCTCGGCGCGCACCTGGTCCACCAAGGTTTTCTGCGCGGCCAGGCCGTATTCGCCGTCGCTATTGGGCCAGAAGCGGCCATGATGGTCGTTGGTGTGCAGGATGGTGATCTTGTAAGTCTTGTCTTCGACATAATTGCCCTTGCCGGGGGTGGCGGCGCAAGCGGCAAGCAGGCTGGCCGCCAGCAGGGACAGGGCAAGCGGTTTCACGGACAGTTTCATCGTTAATCCTTGATTTTTATTGGCATGTGGCGGCGCGGGTGCGGGCTGCAAAAATGGCGGACCCACGGGCCCGCCATTGCTGAAAGTCATGTCCTCGCCGAACGCACGGAACATCCGGCCAGGCGCTCGAGCTTATTTGCTCCAGCTGTCCTTCAGACCCACGCTGCGGTTGAACACCGCCTTGACGCCAGGCTGGTGCTCGTAACGGTCGGTGACGAAATAGCCCAGGCGCTCAAACTGGAAGCGCGATTCCGGCGCCGCCTGCAGTACCGAGGCCTCGACATAGGTCGGCACCAGTTTCAGCGATTCCGGGTTCAGGAACTGGCGGAAGTCCACGTATTCGCCATCCTCGCCGCGCACCGCGTCCGGACGCGGCTCGGTGAACAGGCGGTCATACCAGCGCACATCGGCCTCAATCGCGTGCTCCGCCGACACCCAGTGGATCACGCCCTTGACCTTGCGGCCTTCCGGGTTCTTGCCCAGGGTGTCGTGGTCGATCGAACACTTCAGCTCGATGATCTCGCCAGCGGCGTCCTTCACCACTTCCTCGCACTTGATCACATAGGAGTAGCGCAGGCGCACTTCGCCGCCGGCGGTCAGGCGCTGCCACTTGGGCGGCGGCACTTCGGCGAAATCGTCGCGCTCGATCCAGATTTCGCGGGCGATGGGCACTTCGCGTTCGCCGAACTCCGGATGATGCGGATGGAAAGGCGCGCTGCGGCTGGCGGTGACGGCGGCGTCGTAATTGCTCAGCGTCACTTTCAGCGGATTCACCACTGCCATCACGCGCGGCGAGTCGTTCTCCAGCGTCTCGCGCACCGCGCCTTCCAGGATGGCCATGTCGATGATGTTCTCGCTCTTGGACACGCCGATGCGTTGAGCGAACAGCTTGATGCCGGCCGGGCTATAGCCGCGGCGGCGCATGCCGGCAACGGTGGGCATGCGTGGATCGTCCCAGCCGCTCACCGCGCCTTCGTTCACCAGCGCCAGCAGCTTGCGCTTGGAAGTCAGCGTGTACAGCAGCTCCAGACGCGAGGACTCATACTGGCGCGGGTGGCAGCCGATACTGATATTGTCCAGCACCCAGTCATACAGCGGGCGGTGATCTTCGAATTCCAGCGTGCACAGCGAGTGGGTGATACCCTCGATGGCGTCGGAAATGCAATGGGTGTAGTCGTACATCGGGTAGATGCACCACTTGTCGCCGGTACGGTGATGGTGAGCGCGGCGGATGCGGTAGATGGCCGGATCGCGCAGATTGATGTTGCCGGAAGCCATGTCTATCTTCAGGCGCAGCGTCTTGCTGCCGTCCGCGAACTCGCCGTTCTTCATGCGCGCGAACAGGTCCAGGTTCTCCTCCACGCTACGCTCGCGATAGGGGCTGTTCTTGCCCGGCTCGGTCAGGCTGCCGCGGTACTGCCGCATTTCCTCGGCGGACAGATCGTCCACATAGGCCTTACCGGCCTGGATCAGCTCCACCGCGTAACCGTACAGGCGGTCGAAATAGTCGGAGGCGAAGCGCACGTCGCCATCCCACTTGAAGCCCATCCAGCTGATGTCGTCGATGAAGGACTGCACATACTCCGGCGACTCTTTCTCCGGGTTGGTGTCGTCCATGCGCAGATTGCACTTGCCCTGGTAGTCCTCAGCCAGACCGAAGTTCAGGCAGATGGCCTTGGCGTGGCCGATGTGGGCGAAGCCGTTGGGCTCCGGCGGGAAGCGGGTGACGATGCTGCTGTGCTTGCCGGAAGCCAGATCCTCGTCAATGATGTTGCGGATGAAATTGCTGACAACCGGCGCGTTGTTTTCCGTGCTCATTCGTTTTGTGCCGTGCGATTTTTAATGACTAATCGCTGATTGTAACCGATTTCGCCCAGGCTGGGAGCCGGCCCGACCGCCAGCCTCCAGCCCGAACGGCAAGCGCTCTATACCAAGGCCCGGCCAGCCATTTTTTCCAGAATGGCCAAGGGAGAGCGGCCGGCATCCGCCATCGCCGCCGCCGGCAGCCAGAAGGTCTGCTCCAGCATGAACTGGCCGGACATCACCGCGTGCGACGCGTGGTCGGAAAAGCACACCCAGGCGCAGCCGGGTGGAAACGGCATGGTTTCCTGCGGACATTGGCCCTGGTACTCCAGATCCGCCTTCATCGCGTCGTGCAGATGCAGCATGATGTGATCGTAGGCGCTGCGCTTGCGCTTGGTGATTTTCAAGGCCGCCAGCAAGGCCGCCGAGCCCGGCCACTGCCGCGGCACTCGCGGCAGCATGCGCCGCGCCATGTCGGCGAAGGGCTCGCCCACCCGCCACACCCTGGGCTCGCCATCGGGATTGATATTGCAGAACACCCGCAGAATGCGCTCGCCGTAATTGGGACGCGATGGAAACGCGTCCACGTGCAGCCGGCTGTCATCCTTGCGCCAGGAAGTCCGGCGTCCCTCCACCCGCAACAGCCGCAGGCTGGTGGGCGCCGCGCGCAGCCTGCCCTGGTACTCCGGCAGCAACCGCGCGGCCAGATCGGCGGCGGCCCGCTGGTAGCGCGCGATCAAGCCGCGCACCGCGGCCTCCCGCCCCGCGCCGCCCACCACCCCGTGCAGCGCGCCGTTGTCCGGCTCCAGGCTGATGTTCTTGCGCTTGGGATCGGCGATGGCCGGGTCCAACAAACCCCGCTCCTCATCCAGCAGCCTGAAATCGAAACTGGGCAGATACAAGACCTTGCCCTGCTCCAGCTCATCCACATAGCGGCCTTGCGCCGCATCCTCCACCCATACGATCTGGCTCGCCATAATCGGCTCCCCGCTCCAACAATGGATCACAAGAAGCGGCTGCAAAGCTCGCCGGCCCACGCCGGCACAGCCATGAGAACCTGTTCAAAATCTTTTCCACGCCCGGCATCCGCACAAGCGACGGACACCGACGAAACAAGACTTTGAATAGACTTTATAGCCGCCCACCTCCAGCGGTGCCCAGCGCCGCCGCCCTCGCCGGCCACGACCGCGGCAGCGAAATGGGCGGCCAGCATACGCCCGCGGCGCGGCAAAGTCATGCCAGCGGCGTCCGGCCAGTTCCTGTGGACAGGCGGCGCAGCGCCTTGATTTGACGGAAAAATCCGGCCGCCCGGCAAAACCCTACTCCAAACCCAGGCAATTCCCAATAAAAAACAAGCGCTTATTCCACAAGCAAGCCGCAACTATGGCATAATGTCGGGTTGCTCGAACTTCAGTCCATAGCCAGCATGACGACCGCACACGCCGCCAAACCGATCACCTCCTACCGCAAGTACTGGGCCAGCCGCTTCGGCGCCGCCCCGTTCCTGCCGATGACCCGCGCCGAGATGGACCAGCTGGGCTGGGACTCCTGTGACATCATCCTGATCACCGGCGACGGCTAT
This sequence comes from Chromobacterium aquaticum, assembly GCF_021129195.1. GTDB lineage: Bacteria > Pseudomonadota > Gammaproteobacteria > Burkholderiales > Chromobacteriaceae > Chromobacterium > Chromobacterium aquaticum. The sequence goes on from NZ_JAJOHW010000071.1 coordinate 20,796, forward strand.
ATCGACCACCCCAGCTTCGGCATGGCGCTGGTGGGCCGGCTGCTGGAAGATCAGGGCTTCCGCGTGGGCATTATCGCCCAGCCGGATTGGCACTCGGCGGACGCCTTCCGCGAGCTGGGCAAGCCCAATCTGTTCTTCGGCGTCACCGCCGGCAATATGGACTCGATGATCAACCGCTACACCGCGGACCGCCGCCCGCGCTCGGACGACGCCTACACCCCGCACGCCGCGGCCAACAAGCGCCCGGACCGCGCCGTCACCGTCTACGCCCAGCGCTGCCGCGAAGCCTATCCCGGCGTAGGCGTGATGGTGGGCAGCATAGAGGCCAGCTTGCGCCGCATCGCCCACTATGACTACTGGAGCGAGAAAGTGCGGCCGTCGGTGCTGATCAACTCCAAGGCCGACCTGCTGCTGTACGGCAACGCCGAACGCGCGCTGGTGGAAGTGGCGCACCGCGCCGCCAGGGGCGAAAAGCTCAGCGAGATCCGCGACGTGCGCGGCACCGCCTTCATCGTGCCGCACGGCTGGCGTCCGGATGAAGAATGGCAGGAAATGGATTCCAGCGTGGTGGACCTGCCGGGCAAGGTGGACGCCCACCTCAACCCCTACCAGGAAATCCCGGAACAGGCGGCCGAAGCCACCAAGGACCAGGACCCGTCCAAGCCGCAGGTGATTCGCATCGAATCCCGCGAAGAACGCCTGGCCAAGCGCCGCGCCGAACGCGCCAAGACCGTGATCCGCATCCCGGCCTACGAGGCCGTGGCCCACGACCCGGTGCTGTACGCCCACGCCAGCCGCACCCTGCACCTGGAATCCAACCCCGGCAACGCCCGCGCGCTGGTGCAGATGCACGGCGAGCGCGACGTGTGGCTGACCCCGCCGCCGATTCCGCTCTCCACCGAGGAGATGGACCACGTCTACGGCCTGCCCTACGCCCGCAACCCGCACCCCAGCTACGGCGACGCCAATATCCCGGCCTGGGAAATGATCAAGTACTCGGTCAACATCATGCGCGGCTGTTTCGGCGGCTGCACCTTCTGCTCCATCACCGAGCACGAAGGCCGCATCATCCAGAGCCGTTCCGAGGAATCCATCCTCAAGGAAATCGAGGAAATCCGCGACAAGACCCCGGGCTTCACCGGCCATATCTCGGACCTGGGCGGCCCGACCGCGAATATGTACCGTCTCTCCTGCAAGGACCCGAAGATCGAGCGCTCCTGTAGGAAGCTGTCCTGCGTGTTCCCAGACATCTGCGAAAACCTGAACACCGACCACAGCCACCTGATCCAGCTCTACCGCAAGGCGCGCGCGCTGCCGGGCGTGAAGAAGATCAACATCCAGTCCGGCCTGCGCTACGACCTGGCCGTGCGCTCGCCCGAATACATCAAGGAACTGGTGCAGCACCATGTGGGCGGCTATCTGAAGATCGCCCCGGAACACACCGAGGACGGCCCGCTGTCCATGATGATGAAGCCGGGCATGGGCGCATACGACAAGTTCAAGGAACTGTTCGAACGCTTCAGCCGTCAGGCCGGCAAGGAACAGTATCTGATCCCCTACTTCATCGCCGCCCACCCCGGCACCAGCGACGAAGACATGATGAACCTGGCGCTGTGGCTGAAGAAGAACAACTTCCGCCTGGATCAGGTGCAAACCTTCACCCCCACGCCGATGGCGATGGCCACCACCATGTGGCACACCCGCCGCAATCCGCTCAAGCGCCTGTCGCGCAGCTCGGAAAAAGTGGACGTGGTGCGCGACGGCTACCGCCGCAAACTGCACAAGGCCTTCCTGCGCTACCACCACCCGGACAACTGGCAGATCCTCCACGACGCGCTGATCCAGATGGGCCGCAGCGACCTGATCGGCCACAGCAAGCACTGCCTGATTCCGCCGACGCCGCCGGGCGACAAGGCCGCCGCCGTGCGCCACCGCATGGGCGCGCCGCTGTCGCGCAACAAGGCCCCCGGCCAGCGCGCCGCCGCCCCCGCCGGCCACGGACAGCGCGGCAAGCCCGCGCAGGCCAAAGCCATGGCCAAGCCCGGCGCCGGCCAAGCGCCGGCCGGACGCGGCAAGCCCACCAACAAACCGGGCAGCAAACCCGTCAGCAAACCGGCCGGCAAGGGCCGCAGCCGTTGAATCCAGCCGCCCACGGGCGGCTTTTTGCCGAGCGGCAGGCACTTTGCCCCGCCGCCGGCGTCTCAGAACGTGTTTACGATCTCGCGAGCTAAGGTGAGACAAGGCGAAAACCGCTGAGAAAGCGGAGTGTACACACGGTACATGAGCATTTCGAAGGGGGTTTCAACGCCGTATCACCGACGCGCAGCAGATCGTAAACAGGTTCTCAACCCCATACTCCGCCCAGCGAGCCCGCCATGATCCACATCGACTTCGACCACAGCTACGCCCGCGACCTGGCCGACGCCTGCGCGCCGGTGCAACCCGAACGCCCGCCCGCGCCGGCCCTGCTGTACTGGAACGCCGAACTGGCGCAAGAGCTGGGCCTGGACAGCGCCCAGGCCGACGCCGCCGAGCTGGCCGCCGCCTTCTCCGGCGCCGCCTTGCCGGCCGGCGCCAAGCCGGTGGCCCAAGCCTATGCCGGCCACCAGTTCGGCGGCCTGTCACCGTCGCTGGGCGACGGCCGCGCGCTGCTGCTGGGCGAAGTCATCGACCGCAACGGCCAGCGCCGCGACATCGCCTTCAAGGGCAGCGGCCGCACTCCGTTCTCGCGCCGCGGCGACGGCAAGGCCGCGGTGGGGCCGATGCTGCGCGAACTGATCATCGGCGAAGCCATGCACGCGCTCGCCATCCCCAGCACCCGCGCGCTGGCCGTGACCGCCACCGGCGAAACCGTCTACCGCGAACAAGCGCTGCCCGGCGCGGTGCTGACCCGCGTCGCCGCCAGCCATCTGCGCGTCGGCACCTTCCAGTACTTCGCCCTCCGCGGCGAGCGCGACATGCTGCGCCGGCTGGCCGACTACACCCTGGCGCGCCACTACCCCGAACTGGCCGGCGCCGAACAGCCCTATCTGGCGCTGCTGCAAGCGGTGGCGGAACGCCAGGCGGAACTGATCGCCCGCTGGATGCACGTCGGCTTCATCCACGGCGTGATGAACACCGACAATATGGCGCTCAGCGGCGAAACCATAGACTACGGCCCCTGCGCCTTCATGGACGTCCATCATCCGTCCACCGTGTTCAGCTCCATCGACAGCGGCGGCCGCTACGCCTACGGCAACCAGCCGGCCATCGCCCAATGGAACCTGGCCCGGCTGGCGGAAACCCTGCTGCCGCTGCTGGACCCGGACGAGCCCAAGAACGCGGTGCCGGCGGCCACCGCCGTCATCGAAGACTTCGCCGAACGCTACCAGGCGCATTGGCTGCAACAGGTGCGCCGCAAGCTGGGCCTGAGCCAGGCGCAGGACATCGACCAGGAACTGGCCGAAGACTGGCTGGCGCTGCTGGCGCGCCAGGACGCCGACCACACCCTGGCCTGGCGCCGGCTGGCCGACGCCGCCGAAGGCCAAGACCAAACACTGACTCAACTCTTCAACGACCCGGCCGCCGCCGCGCCCTGGCTGGCGCGCTGGCGCCAGCGGCTGGACGCCGAACCGCAAGCCGCCACCGAACGCGCCGCCGCGCTGCGCCAGGCCAACCCGCTCTACATCCCGCGCAACCACCTGGTGGAAGAAGCGCTGGCCGCCGCCAGCGACCACGGCGACATGGGCCCGACACAGGCGCTGCTGGACGTATTGCGCCAGCCCTACACCGAACGCGCCGGCCTGGAGCGCTACACGCTGCCGGCCGCGCCGGAAGTGGCGCAGGGATATCGGACCTTCTGCGGTACCTAAGTACACCCTGACGCAGCAAGGGCAAGCCTGGCGGCTTGCCCTTGTTTCGCATCCACGCCCACCCCGCTACTCCTCTTGGGCTCAAATTCAACGGCTCCGGCCTGCAACCATGAAACCAACCTAGCGATTCTGCACGCTTATGCCCTAGAGCCTGTTCACGATCTTTTTTCAGTGTGTTGAATTGCTGATTTAGGTGCACAGGAAACCGCGTACCCGATGTGCCCCCACTCCCTTCAAGCCTGCCGTCGGGTGGCAGGCCCGAGGTCTTAAGCGGCTGCTTTGTTTGAGCGATTTGACGTTAGCAAATCGCGAGTTCAGCCGCGCCTCGGGCCTGACGGGCCCCGACGGGAAGCCGGAGGCCAGGCTTGCAGGGCGGCCTTTAGGGTAAAGGGAGATTTGGCCGCGCAAATCTCCCTTTCCGTTTGCCGGGCGGAACCGGCCCTAAATCATTATCCGCAAAGCGGATTCAATGCTTTAGAGCAATCTGCAGGAAAGATCGTGAACAGGTTCTTGCAGCGTTGACCCGCCCCTTGCTCCACTGCTAGATTCCACCTTGGTGCTGAACACACCTGTCAGGCGGAACCCGTGCTCGTCAGTCGCGGCTTCTCAGTCATATTCCCACCCCGCCAATGCGGACGAGGAATGCCATGCCAGGAGTTCATCATGGATAAACATCCCATCCCCACGCCTTCCATCTCCAAACTCGAAACCGCGGACGCGCTGGCCAATGGCCTGGAAGCGCTGAATCTGTTGCGCCCGCTGCTCGCCAGCATGCGCCAGCAGATCGCCGTGCCGCAACCGGACTTGGAACAGCTGAAAGGCTTGTGCCAAGCGGCCAGCTGGATCGCCGACGAATACCACAACTACCTGGACGCGATGTGGCGGGACGAAGCCCGTGCCAAGGCCACCGCGTCCTAGCACTAGCCGTCACCGCGCCCCCCGCGCCTAGGCGCTGAAACGCAAACAGCGCAAGACCCATCGCCTTGCGCTGTTTTCCGATCCGCGTTCGCGACGAACGCTGGCGACTCAAGCCAAGCGCTTCGCCATCACATAATCGTCCATCACGAAGCCGTTGCCGATATCGAACACCGCCTGCTCCCGCACGGTAAAACCACGCTGCTTGTACACCGCGATAGCGCCGGCATTGTGCTTGTTCACCGTCAGCACCAAGGCATGGCAGCCGTGCCGGCGCGCCGCGTCTTCCGCCGCGTCCAGCATATAAGCGCCCAGGCCGCGGCCACGCGTCTCCGCCAATAGATACAGCTGCTCCAGCTTCATCTCCCCCGGCGTCGCCGTCAGTGCGTAACTGCAATAGCCCACCGCCCGGCCATCCAGCTTCAATAGCCCGAACCAGCGGTCCGGCGCGTCAAGATAGGCGGACAGCTTTTCCGGGACATAACGGCCAGCCAGCATGTATTCGATCTGCTCGCGGCTGATCATGCTGATGAAATGCTGATGCCAGATCTCGCCGGCCAACTCGGCCAGGACGGGAAAATCGGCGGGGGTCAATGGCTCCAGACAAACGTTTTGGCTCATGCGCGGCATACTCCGGGTTTCATGGGATCACCTACAGACAATGCGGACAACTGCCGACATTCACAAGCCCGCGGCCCGCCAGTTTGTCGCGGCGGCTTCACCCGAGCAGGCGAGACAGTTAGAATACAAACATCATAAAGCGGCGCCAAAACCCGCCGCCGCCACCTCCCCGCAGCGAGACTCCATGCACTTCATCTTCGATATCGACGGCACCATTTGCTTCAATGGCAGGACCATCAGCCCGGCCATCCAGGACGCGCTGGACAGCCTGCGCCAGCACGGCCACCAGCTGGGCTTCGCTTCCGCCCGCCCCTACCGCGACATCCTGCCCTTGCTGGATGCCCGCTTCCACGACGCGCTGATCATCGGCGCCAACGGCGCGATGAGCCACCGGCAAGGCCAGCTGCACCGGCTGAACCCCATCCCGGACCCGGTGTTCGCCGACATCACCCAGTTGGCGCAACGCTTCGCCGCGTCCTACCTGGTGGACCTGAGCTGGAACTACCACTACAGCGGCGATGCCAGCCATCCCTTCCTCAACAAGGTGGACCCCGGCAAACTGGCCAGCCATGTCGGCGCCGAAGACATCCGCCAACCGACCAAGCTGCTGATCACCGCCTGCGCCGACGTCCACGGCCTGCGCCAGGAGCTGGACGCCCACGCCGGCGTGGAACTGCACCACCATTCCGATGAGCAGATCTTCGACATCACCGCCGCCGGCGTCAGCAAGATGGCCGCGCTGCGCCAATGCGGCATCGCCGCCGAGGAGCTGATCTGCTTCGGCAACGATAGCAACGATGTCAGCATGTTCCTGGACGCCGGCCACTCGGTGCAGGTGGGCGCCCATCCGCGGCTGGCGGAACTGGCCAGCGAGCGCTTGCCACTGGACCAGGACATCGAAACGCGGCTGGTGGACGTCATCGCGCGGCTGAGCCACGAACGCGCGCGACGGGATTGAAAAAGCGCGCTCCGCCGAGGATAAAGAAGGTGGAGCCGCTCACTAAAGAGACCGCGCCGCGACGACTCGCCGTTGATGCGCGGCCCGCGTCTGCGCGCCTTGTCTCTGGCTCTCTGCGAGATTGAGTGAGCGGCGCCAAGTAGATTGCCGTCGCCTCTCTGCCCGCCTCAATTCCGTGGAGCGCTCATGGCCGCCACCCTGAAGCTGTCCGAACTGATCAGCTCGCTGAGCTACGCGCTGGACATCACCGAAGGCCAACCCGAGGGCCATGGCATCCGCAGCTGCTGGATAGGCATGCATATCGGCCAATGCATAGGCCTGCCACCGCAACGGCTATGGGATTTGTACTACGCCATCCTGCTCAAGGACCTGGGCTGCAGCAGCAACGCGGCGCGGATCTGCGCGCTGTACCAGACCGACGATCGCAGCTTCAAGCAAGACTTCAAGCATGTGGGCGCCGGCCTGCCGCAGCTGCTGGGCTTCGTGCTCAAGAACACCGGCACCCACAGCGAGGGCTGGGCGCGGCGCGCGGCCTCCATCCTCAAAGTGCTGCGCCACGGCCGGGCGATGGCGAGTGAACTGATCAACACCCGCTGCCACCGCGGCGCCGACATCGCCCGCCAGCTGCGCTTCAATGAAAACGTGGCGCGCGGCATTCAATCTCTGGACGAGCACTGGGACGGCTCAGGCTGGCCGCTGGGGCTGCGCGGCGACGCCATTCCGCTGAATTCGCGCATCGCGCTGCTGGCCCAGGTGATAGACGTGTTCCACATCACCCACGGCCGCCAGGCGGCGCTGGAGCAGGCGCTGCGCCGCGCCGGCGGCTGGTTCGATCCGGAACTGGTGGCCGCCTTCCGCCACGTGGGCGCCCGGCCGGACTTCTGGCGGCAGTTGGAGGCCGACGACATCGACCAGGCGGTGCTGAGGCTGGAGCCGGCCCAATGCGCGGTGCCGCTGGACGAGGACTATCTGGATGAAATCGCCGAAGGCTTCGGCCAGGTGGTGGATTCCAAAAGCCCGTTCACCGCCGGCCACAGCCAAAGAGTGGGCCATTACGCCGACCAGATCGCCGCGGAGCTGGAACTGGGCCTGGAGCGACGGCGCTGGCTGAAACGCGGCGCGCTTCTGCACGACGTGGGCAAGCTGGGGGTCAGCAACACCATACTGGACAAGCCCGGCAAGCTGGAGGCGGATGAATGGGAGGCGGTCAAACGCCACGCCGGCTACACCGAGGCCATTCTGGGCCGCATCGAACACTTCGCCGAACTAGCCTGGGTGGCCGGCGCCCACCACGAGCGCCCGGACGGCGGCGGCTACCCGCGCGGCCTGTCCGGCGACGCCATCGCGCTGGAAACCCGCATCATCACCGCCGCGGACATCTTCGACGCCATCAACGCGGAACGCCCCTACCACCCGGCCACCCCGGCGCCGCAAACCCTGGACATCATGCGCCGGCACCTGGGCAGCGCCATCGACGCCACCTGCTTCGCCGCGCTGGAACAAGTGCTGCGCCAGGAAGGCGCGCTGTCTTGAGCGCGTGAAAAAGCCGGCCCCACGGGGCCGGCCTCCACGCCAATTCAAGCCGGCTGCTGCTGTGTCGCGCAGTGGATGCCGCCGCCGCCGGCGGCGATGCCGTCTATATTCAGCTGCACCACCTCCCGCTGCGGAAACAGCTCGCGCAGCGCCGCGCGCGCGTTGCGGTCGGCCTTGGCGTCGCCGAACTCCGGCGCGATCACCGCGCCGTTGCAGACATAGAAATTGATATAGCCGGCGGCCATCTCGTGGCCTTCGTACTCCGGCCGTACCCGCTCCGGCCCCGGCAACACCACCACCTCCAGCTTGCGGCCGCGCGCGTCGCGCGCCTGGCGCAGCAGGCTCAGGTGATGGCGGGTGACCGCGTAATCGTAGGACTGCGGGTCCGTGTCCAGCCCGGCCACCACCACGCCGGGGCGGACGAAACGGGCGTAGAAATCGGTGTGGCCGTCAGTGATGTCGCGGCCGGCGATGCCGGGCAGCCAGATCACTTTTTCCACGCCCAGCAAGCGGCGCAGCTCGCGCTCGCACTGCGCCTTGCTCCAGCCGGGATTGCGGTTGGCGTTGAGCACGCAGCTTTCGGTGATGATGGCGCTGCCTTCGCCATCCACCTCGATGCCGCCTCCTTCCAGCACCAAGCGGGTAGACACGACGGGCACGCCGGCCTTGGCCGCCACCGCGGCGGCCACCTTGGCGTCCCTACGGTGCGCCTGCTTGCCGCCCCAGCCGTTGAAGTTGAAATCCACCGCCGCCGCCCCGTCCTTGCCCTTGACGAAGATCGGGCCGCTGTCGCGTATCCACAGATCGTCCAGCGGCTGCTCCACCAGTTCCACCTTGGGTCCGCACAGCTTGGCCGCCAGCGCCATATCCTCGGCCCGCGTCAGCATGCGCACCGGCTCGTGGGCGGCGATGGCCTGGGCCACTCGCGCCAAATCCCGCCGCACCACCGGCAGCAAGCTCGTGCCCCACACCTCCAGGCTGGGACCGAAGGCCATCCAGGTGGCGGCGTGGCCTTCGCCCTCGTCCGGCATGCGATAGCCCGCCGCGCTCGGCTCCGCGCTCCAAGCGCGGGCGGCCATCATGCCGCCCGCCGTCAACAGGCTTGCGCCCAGGAATTGTCGTCTAGTGCTCATCGCCGTGTCTCCAAGGCCGGTTTCCAGCCACATGGCCGTGCTTGGCATTGTGCAAGCGGACATGCATTTAAAAAAGCGATGAATTTTGCGGAAACCTATCAATTTCTATCATGCATTTGCCGCCGCCGCGCGCCGGCGGGAAGAATGACATAAGCTGAAGACGGAATACAGGAGGGACCGGCATGCGTCTCGCGCTTTGCATCATCATCGCCGTCATCGCGGCCCAGGCCCGCCTGGCCCTGGCGCAAGATCCGGAACTGGTGATGGGCTACCGCACCAATGAACGGCGTCCCTATATCGACGACGACAACGACGAAGGCATCTATAAAACCCTGTACAGCCGCGCCTGCCAAAGAATCGGCTGCACGCTGAAAGTGGTGCGCCTGCCAAAGAAGCGCTTGCTGCAAGCGCTGGCGCAGGGCGAGGTGGACTTCTATCCCGGCTACACCTACAACGCGGAGCGCGAGCCCATCGCCCTATTCCTGCCCAACGGCCTGCGCGAGCGCCATGTCGTCATTACCCGCGCCAGCCACCCCGCCGTAGTCAGCTACGCCGATCTGGGCAATGGCGTGGAACTGCGCAACCTGGGCAACCCGGACCTGATTCCCCTGCCGTGGCAAGCGCGCATCAAGGTACTGCAAGTGCCGGAATTGGATGTGGAACGCGCCTTCCGTCTGATCAGCGCCGGCAAGGGAGATTTCTACATCTACGACGAACTCACGCTGCGTTTCTACTGGGAGCGACTGCGGCCGACCGGGCTGACGCTGCACCCATCGCTGGAGCCCTGGCAAGCCATGCATATGGGCTTTTCCAAACACTCCCGCTTTTACCGCGCGCAGCCCAATCCGGATTACCGCGCCGACCAGCCCTTAAGCCCGGACAACTACCCGCTGCGGCTGGACCCGACCTCGCTGGCCGGCAGACTGACGGCCACCTTGCAGGCGATGAAGCAGTCCGGCGAAACCGAACGCATCGTCGAGCACTTTCTCCAGGCGCCGGTCCGTTGAGAGCGCCCGGGCTTCTGTTTGGACAAACGCCACGGACAAAACCCCTGACGCCATCTTGCGATGCGCAGGGGTTTTCCGGTAACGGAGAGCCTATTCAAAGTCCTGCACACTAGGGCATGACAAGGCGAAAACCGCTGCGAAAGCGGAATGTACAAGCGGTACATGAGCATTTCGAAGCAGTACTCACCGTGTCACGTTTCACGACGCGCAGCAGATCGTAAACAGGTTCTAAGAGCCGCTAACAAAACCGCGCAGCGCACCTGAGCCAAGGCGCGCCGACGCAGGCAGTACAAGTAGTACGACAAGGAGGCGCAACGCAGGATCAGGGATTTTGTTAGCGGGTCTAAGGCGTGACCCGCATATACGGCGTAGTACTCAGCGTCGCGCTGATGGTACAACCGCCGGACAACTGCGCCGCGTCCAGGCCGATCACGGTTTCACTGCCATTGTCGGCGACGCTGCCGACAATCTTGCTGGGCCCGCACAAGCCGCCGGCGATCGGCGATTTGACGTTCACCGCCACATTATCCAGCGTCAACTGGGTGGCGGTATCCACATGGCCGGTCCACGGCGAGGTGACCGAGGCGCTGGGCTTGATCAGCTTGCACAGCGCGCCGCCGCTGAAGGAGGCACTGGTGATGGCGACATTGCCATAGCCGTCCACGGTGCCGCTGAACACCGCCTTGCAGTCCAGATCGATGCCGAACTTACCCACCTTGGCCGGCCCCACCGCGGAAAACGGCATAGGCGCGCCGCCGGGTCCGGGCGGAGTGATGGTGACGGCAAAGGCGGATGCGGCGGCCAGGCTGAGCGCGGCGATGGCGAGACGATGGGATAAGGTCATGATGGCTCCTTGCTTGAGAAGGTTGATCCATGCCAATCGGCAAGAAGCCAATAAATTAATATTCCAATTGAATTGAGCGTTTGATTTCAATCAAGCCGCGGCCCGCGCCGGCCCTGGCCTATGGGCTGATGCACAAGCGTCAGCTGTCGGCGCCGACGCGCACGACCATGAGCAAGAACAAGACAAGGCCTTGCGGCTGAAGAAGCGGAATCTGCAAGTGGTACATAAGCATTCCGAAGCGGAGCTTACCGTATCGAATCTCACGAAGCGCAGCGGGCTTTGAACAGGCTCTCAGGGAATCATCACCGTGAACTGGCCGGGCGCGTTGATCTTAATCACCCCGCCCCAGTTGCACATCAGCATGCTGTTGCTGTCCAGCGCCGGCATATTGGCGATCAGCACCGTGGGCGCGCCCGGGGTCCATGGCGCGGCGGTGACCGGGATGCAGGGCATGGGCGTCAGCACGCCCATCGCGGCGGCGGTGGCGGCCGCCACCATAGGGTTGGCCGGGCTTTGGCACATGCCGAAGGGCATGATGTTGAGCATGGGCACGTGGTCCATGATGTTGGCGGCCGGCACGCCGCCGGCCATCACTCGATTGACCGGCAACACCACCAGGCTGCTGGGGGCGACGCCGAAACTGCATTGCAGCATCGCGCCCATGCATACTTGCGGACATCCCATGCGGCGTCTCCTCGCTCTGGCGGAAAATGAAATGACATCGTCACGCCAAAGCCCAGTGCCGTCAAGCGCGGCCGCGCCAGCGCTGGCCGCGCCGGCCCAGCACTCGTTCCAGCCCCAACAGCAGCAGCGACACCGCGGCCGAGCTCAGCGCGATCAAGCTGGCCATCGCCGCCGCCGCCGCGGTGTCGCCGGCATCGTCCATGGTGACGATGGCCACCGCGGCCAGGCTGTTGTCCGGGCTGGCGATGAAGATCAGCGCCGACAACGTGGTCATCGCCGACACGAATAGATAGCGCATCACGTCCAGCAGCGCCGGCAGGCACACCGGCAGCGTCACCCGCCGCAGCGTCACCCAGAACGGCACTTTGAGCGAGGCGGCCACCGCTTCGAATTCGCCGTCCAGCTGTTTGAGCGCGGTGCTCATGGTCAGGTGGGCGGTGGTGTAGAAGTGGGCGATGGTGCAGGCCGCCATCAGCGTCATGCCGCCGTAGAGCGCATGCAACGGATTGGCCGGGTGGTTGAAGAAGAATACATAACCCAGGCCCAGCACCAGGCCGGGCACCGCCATCGGCAGCATGGCGAAGAAGCGCAACAGCGCGCGGCCCAGCGGCGCCGCCGGCAGCTTCTCGCAGGCGTAGGCGCCGGCGAACACCAGCAGGCTGCCGATGCCGGCGGTGATGGCGGCCAGCTTCAGGCTGTTGAAATAGGCGCTCCAGCCGCCGCCGTCGACGCTGTCGAACTGGTAATGCGCCAGCGTCAGGCTCAAATCGTAGGGCCAGTATTTGATGAAGGAGGCGACGATGCCGACGCCGAGCAAGGCCAGCAGCGGCAGCGAGATCGCCGCCAGCAG
>NZ_JAJOHW010000072.1 GCF_021129195.1 Chromobacterium aquaticum
GCCCTGGGCGCTGACTTCGCCACGCGCGCCCAGCAAGGCCCAGGGCAGGCCCGGTTCGCTATCGGGCCAGCCAGCCCGCAAATACAATCTAAGCGTTGTCATTCTGGTTTCCATTTCCCCTGGCCGGCTGCGGCCGCCCGGCGCCGTCTTGCCGCCACAGCGCCTTCACCACGTTCATATTGCTGTAGATCAGCGCCCGCATGTCCAGGCGCGCGCGTTCCAGCCGCGCCGAGCTGTCCAGCATGAAATAATTCGAGGCCGCCGCGATATCGGTGTCGGCGATGATGCCGGGCGCCGGCAGCCGCGCCTTGAAATCATTGGCGTCCTTGTAGTAATTGACCTTGCGCTGGTTGAGCAGCACCAGCAGATTGCCGTCGCCGACCCCCGGCAACAGCGTTTTCATCACCGCCGGCGTGGCGGTGTTGATATTGATCTGACTGACCTCCGCCGGCAGCGCCGCAACATGCGGCAGCAGCTTGTCCAACACCTCCGGGGTATAGCCCGGCACCCAGCGCAGCATTTCCACTCGCAGCAGCGGATGGCCCGGCGCCGCCGCGCCCGGCTCCGGCAGCCGGCTTTCGCCTGCGGGCTGGCTGGCCTCGTCCTGGTCCTTGCCGCCGCGCAACTGCTTGACCAGCGGATCGGACAAACGGGTAGGCAGGCCCAGCGTGGTCAGCAGCCGCTTGTAGAACACCAGCTGCCGCGCATTGGGCTGGCCGTTCTGCACCAGCGAATTCAGATTGAAGCGCCCTTGCAGATCGCTCAACTGCCCGGCCACGGTCACGCCCTGGGCCTCGGTCTGCGGCAGCGGCTGCGCCCACAGCTGGGACAAGGCCACCACGCCGTTGCCGGCCGCGCCGTTGTTGAAGCGCAGGATTTCCATCGCCCAGCCCAGACCGGCGTCGGCCACCAGCCTCAGCTGGGCGCGATTGCGGTCGTTGTCGAGCTGATGCCACCACAGGCCTTGCTGCCACAACACCAGCGAGGCCGCGGTGGTGGCCAGCGCCACGATCAGCAAGGCCATGATCACCGCCATGCCTTGTTGCTTCCCGCGCGGCCCCGACTTCATGGCAATGCCCATATCCGTTTCGCCCATTCATTGCCCGGCATGCGGATGCGCATTTCCAGCGCGCGCGGGCTGCGCGAGGGACTAGCCTCGCGCGGCGGCCAGTTGTCCAGCCAATTGCCGTCGTCTAGCAGCACGCGCCAACGCACCGCGGCATCCTTGCCCAGCAGCGTGTACGCGGTCGGCGCCGCGCCCTGGGCGTCGCCGGCGGCCCAACTGAGCCCTTGCGCGCCGGCGCGGTAGCTGATGCGCTCCTCGCCGCCGGGATAGCGAGCGGAAAAATTCTGCAAGGTCAGCGTCTGGCCGTCGCCATCGCTTTGCAACAGCAGCTGGCTGGCGCCGAGGCTGGGCCCCTGGCCTTGCGTCGGCGCCGGCACCTGGCCGCTCAGATCGCCTTCCAGCCGCCGGAACGCGCGCGCCGCGTCCACCCATTGCTGGCTGGTCTGCATCAGGCGTTCGCGCGAAATCAGCAAGGAGCCGAAGGCCTTGTAGCCGAGCACCGACAGGATGGCGAGCAAGCTCATCGCCACCAGGATCTCGATCAAGGTCATCCCGTCCTGCCGGCCGCGCATCACGAGCCGCCTCCGGCGTTCATGCGCAGATAACCGGTCATCTCGGCCAGCACGTAACGGCTGTCGCTCTGGGCCAGCACCCGCACCACCACTTTGCGGAAATTGGGGTTCGGAGTCTGGCTGATCACACGCTGCCAACGCCAGCGCGCACCGTCGTCTTCCAGCTCTCCCGCCTGCTCGCCCACTTCCGGCCATTCCCGGCGCGCCTGCATCAGCGCGATCATGTTCTGCGCTTCCCAGGCCGCCTGCATCCGGCGCTTCATGCCTTCGCCATTGTCGGCGGCCAGGCCGGTGGCGCGCAGCAGCGCGCCCAAGGCCACGGCGATGATGGCCAGCGCCACCAGCACCTCAAACAGCGTAAACCCGCGCACGCATCTCATTGGCCTTCGTCCACCTGGCTGCGCCCCAGCGGCGACAGTGTCACCGCCAGCCGGCGGGTGTCGGTCTTGATTTCCAGCGCCAGCGCGTTGGCGCGGCCGTCCTGCCACAGCGGCAGCGGCCGACCCACCGGCCAGGGCTGGCCGTCCAGCAGCAGGGCCCCGCCATGGATGCCTTCCGGCCACAAGCGGTCGGCCAACAGTTCGTCGTTGGCGCCGCCCCAGTCGCCGTTGTCGCCGCGACGGCGAAAGCCGTAGCCCTTGGCGTCGGCCACCAACGCCAGCGGATCGCCCATTTCGGCGGCGTCCGCCGCCTGTTCCAGCACCCGTGCCAGCCGATAGGCCTCGTCCGAGGCCTGGCGATGGGTGTCCGGCCGCATGCTCAGCGTCACCGTGGTGGCCAGCACCCCGATGATCAGCATCACCACCATCACTTCTATCAGGGTGAAGCCGCGCGCCGGCACGGAGGAAGTCATCGGCGAGCCAACCTTACTTGACTACGTCCCAGTTGCCGATATCGGCGTCCACGCCCTCGCCGCCCGGCTCGCCGTCGGCGCCGAAGCTCCAGATGTCGATCTCGCCGTGGGTGCCCGGATTCGCGTACTGGTAGGGATTGCCCCACGGGTCCTTGGGCAGGCGCTCCAGATAACCGCCCGGTTTCCAGTTTTTCGGTTCCGGCGCCGAGCTCGGTTTCTGCACCAGCGCCTGCAGGCCCTGGTCGCTGCTGGGATAGCGGCCGTTGTCCAGGCGGTACAGCTTCAGGGCCTGGCTCAAGGCGCCCAAGTCCTGCTTGGCGGCGACGGCGCGCGCCTCGTCCGGGCGGCTCATCACCTTGGGCACCACCAGTGCCGCCAGCACGCCGAGGATCACGATCACGACCATGATTTCGATCAGGGTGAAGCCGCGTTGGGCCGCTTGGGAAAGGTGTCGCATATCTGCTCCTACTGCCATATGTTCAGGGTTAAAACAGCGAGGGGCCGTCGCCGGACAGCGCCCACACGCCGGACGGGCCGGCATTGGCCGGCTTCAATTGGCCGAGCTTTCTCAGCTCCGCCGCCGCCCAGCTCATATCGTACTGCCAGGTGTAAAACAATTCGGTGCCTTCCAGCTCGCGCTGATGCGCGTGCCAGATATGCTTGGCCACCGTCAGCCGCTCCGCCTTGCCGCCGTGCGCGGCCAACGCTTCCAACACCCATTGCTGCAAAACCGCCTTGTGAGACATTGCCGTGCTTCTTTCCGCAAAAAATCAATGCACCATCTGGTTCATGTCGATGATGGGCATCATGATGGCCAGCACGATCAACAAGACCATGCCGCCCATGAACAGGATCAGCAGCGGCTCCATCAGCGTGGTGAAGGTGGCGAGCTTGCGCTCGACTTCCTGCTCCTGCTGCTGGGCGGCGCGGTCCAGCATATGGGCCAGCGTGCCGCTGGATTCGCCGCTGCCGATCAGATGAATCAGCACCGGCGGGAATTGGCGGGTGGCGTGCAGCGCGCGCGACAACGCCACGCCTTCGCGCACCTTGGCCATCGCCTCGCTGACCGCGTCCTGCATCGGCAGCAGCGTCATCAGCCCGCGCGCCGTTTCCAGCGCGGTCAGCAGCGGCACGCCGCTGCCCACCAGGATGGACAGGGTACTGGCCATGCGCGCGGTGTTGAGCGCGCGCAGCAGCCGGCCGAACACCGGCAGTTTCAGCAGCCGGGCATGGAAGCGCCGCTTCAGCGCCGGCGCGCGCAGAGCACGCACGGTCAGGAACAGCGCGGCGACGATGCCGACCAGCAGCGCGACGCCCCACTGGCGCAGAAAATCGCTGGCGGCCACCAGCGCCCGGGTCAGGAAGGGCAAGGTCTGCTTGGTCTGGGCGAACACGCTGACCACCTGCGGCACCACATAGCTCATCAGGCCGGCCACCACCAGGATGGCCACCACGGTAACCACCGCCGGATAGGCCATCGCCAGCATCACTTTCTGCTGGGTGTTCTGGCGCTTGTCCAGGTATTCGGCCAAGCGCGCCATCACGGTGTCGAGATGGCCGGACTGTTCGCCAGCCTGGACCAGGGAACGATACAGCGGAAAAAACACGCCGGGCGCGGCGGCCAGCGCCTGGGCGAAGCTCTTGCCTTCCAGGATGTCGCTGCGCAAGGCAGCCAGCACGGTGCGGCTGCGCGGATGCTCGCACTGCTCGGTCACCGCGGTCAGCGCCTTTTCCAGCGGCAGGCCGGCGTTGAGCAAGGTGGACAGCTGTTCGGTGATCATCACCAGCTCCGCGCGCGGCAGGCCGCGGCGCAAGGCGATGCTGCCGGCGTCGCCGCTCTTGGCGTTGACGCTTTCCACCTCCACCGGCAGCAGGCCGCGCTCACGCAGCTGGCTGCGCGCGGCGCGCGCGGAATCGGCCTCGAGCAGGCCTTTCTGCTCCTTGCCGGCGGGATTGAGCGCGGTGAAACGGAAGGCGGCCATCAGTTTCTCGTCACCCGCATGATTTCTTCCAGCGAGGTCTCGCCGGCCTTGACCCAGCGCAGGCCGTCGTCGCGCAGCGAGCGCATGCCATGGCGGGCGGCGTGATCGCGCATTTTCTGTTCCGAGGCGCGGTCGTGGATCAGGCGCTGCAGCGCATCGTCGACCAGCAGCAGCTCATAGACGCCGTAGCGCCCCTTGTAGCCGGAATGGCCGCAGACCGGGCAGCCCACCGGCCGGTAATGCGGGGTATCCGCCGCGCCTTCCAACGGCACCGGATGCGGCGCCTTGCACTGCGGGCACAGCCGGCGCACCAGGCGCTGCGCCATCACCCCCAGCAGGCTGGACGCCAGCAGGAAGGGTTCGACGCCCATGTCCACCAAGCGCGTCACCGCCGAGGCGGCGTCGTTGGTGTGCAGCGTGGCCAGCACCAGGTGGCCGGTCAGCGAGGCCTGCACCGCGATCTGCGCGGTTTCCAGGTCGCGGATCTCGCCTATCATCACCACATCAGGATCCTGACGCAGAATCGCGCGCAGCGCCTTGGCGAAACTCATGTCGATGCGCGGATTGACCTGGGTCTGACCCACGCCGTCCAGGTGATACTCCACCGGGTCTTCCACCGTCATGATATTGGTGTGCTGGGCGTCCAGGCGGGACAGCGCCGCGTACAAGGTGGTGGTCTTGCCCGAGCCGGTGGGGCCGGTGACCAGCAGAATGCCGTGCGGCTGGCGGATCACCTTGTCCACCGCCTGCAGAGTGTCCGCCGCCATGCCCAGCGTGGCCAGGTCGAGACGGGCGTTTTCCTTGTCCAGCAGGCGCAGCACCACGCGCTCGCCGTGGCTGGTGGGCAGGGTGGACACCCGCACATCCACCGGGCGGCCGCCCAGGCGCAGCGAGATGCGGCCGTCCTGCGGAATGCGTTTTTCCGCGATGTCGAGATTGGCCATGATCTTGATCCGCGACACCATGGCCGCGTGCAAGGCGCGATGCGGGCTGACCACGTCGCGCAGCGAGCCGTCCAGGCGAAAGCGCACCACCGAGCGGTCTTCGAAGGCCTCGATGTGGATGTCGGAGGCGCCGTCGCGCAGCGCCTGGGTCAGCAAGGCGTTGATCATGCGGATGATGGGCGCGTCGCCCTCGCTTTCCAGCAAATCCTCCACCGTCGGCAAGGACTCCACCATCTGGGTCAGGTCCAGGTCCTGGCCGATATCGTCCACCACCTCGGCCGCCGCGCCGTCGCGGTTGGCGTAGTGCTCGGACAGGCGCTTGTCGAACAGCGCCGCTTCCAGCGTCTCGATGCCGGACAAGCCCTGGCCGTGCAGACGCAACACTTCGGCCCAGGCCTCGGGCCGGCAGTCCTCGCGCAGCAGCAGATGGCGGCCGCTCTCCCCGTCCAGCAGGATCACGCCGTTGGCGCGCGCGAACGGAAAGGCCAGCGTCGGCGACAGCTTGGGCTTGTTCATTTCGGCTGCGCCTTCAGGCTCTGCTCCAGCGTGGAGCGGATACCGCCCTCCGGCAGCGATTTCAGCGCCGAATCCAAGTTCATCTGCAGCTTTTCCTTCTCGACCTTTTGGCCCTCGCCGATGATGTAGTTGTAACGATCGGTGGCGATGGAACGCGCGCCCAGATCATCGCGAATGATGGTGGGCTTGATGAAGATCATCAGATTGGTCTTGTTGCGCTGCTTGTTGCTGTAGCGGAACAAAGCGCCCAGCCACGGGATGTCGCCCAGCAGCGGCACCTTGCTCTCATTGTCGCTCACCGTTTCCTGCAGCAGGCCGCCGATGGCGATGATGCCGCTGTCGTCGACATTGGCGATGGTCTCGATCAGGCGTTTGTTGGTAGTCGGCCCTTGCGGGTTCTTCTCGGTGCCCGGCACGATGGTGGACGCTTCCTGCAGAATCTTCATGCGGATGGAACCGCCTTCGGAAATCTGCGGCGTGATTTCCAGGTTGAAGCCTATGGTCTTGCGGTCATAGGTCTGGAAGGGATTGACCGCGCCGCCGCTGCTGCCGCCGGTATTGCTGTACTGGCCGGTCAGAATGGGCACTTCCTGGCCGATCTGGATCTTGGCCTTCTCATTGTCCATCGCCATCAAGGACGGGCTGGACACGATGTTGCCGCCCACCTCGGTTTCCATCGCCTTGGCCAGCGCACCCATGTTCAGCACGGTGCCGATGCCGGGAATATTGACCGTGCCCTTGACCCAGCCCACGTTCAGGCCGCCGGAGCCGGCCAGAGTGCCCAGCGGCGTGGCGGCGGTGCCGCCGGCCAGCGCGCCGCCGGACAAGCCGATGATGCCGGGGCCGCTGTTGCCGGGGAAGTTGGTGCCACCGAACACGCCGGCGCCGTTGCCATTGAGCGCGCCCAGCGCCTGCCATTGCACGCCCAGCTCCATCGCCCGCTGCGCGGCCACCTCCACCACCAACGCTTCCACCAGCACTTGGGCGCGGCGTTTGTCCAGCAGGTCGATGACATTGCGCAGATTCTGGTACATCGCGTCCGGCACGTTCAGGATTAGCGCGTTATTGGTGGGATCGGCCTGGATCATGGAGCCGCCGCCGCCGGCGCCGCTGCTGCTGCCGCTGGCCGCGCTGTCGCCGCCCACCGGGCTGGCCGCCTGCGCGGCGCTGGACGAAGACGCGGACGAAGCGCTGGAGCCACTGCTCGAGCTGCTTTGGTTCAACAAGCTGGAACTGGAGCCGCCATTGGTCGACACCGCGGTGCGCCCCTGCAGCGGGCCGGCGTCGCCGGTCATCAAGGCGCGCAGCGTCTGCGCCACCTTGCCGGCCTCGGCGTTTTTCAGATAGACCACGCGCACATTGGCGCCGGCCTGACTGGGCTGATCCAGCAGCTTGAGCAGGCTTTTGACCTTGCCTATCTTGCCGGGGGTATCGGCGCGCACCATCAGCACATTGGCGCGCGCGTCGGGAATAATGGTAGTTTTGCCGCCGTCGGCGCCAGCGCCGCTGTCCTGCAGCAGCTTGTTCAGGCTGCCGGCCAACTCCACCGCGGAGCCGAACAACACCGGTATCACCACGGTATCGCCAGCGGCGGCGCTTTCGATCGAATCAATGATGGACTCGATGCGCTGGATATTGTCGGCGTAGTCGGTAACGATCAGCGCATTGGACTGCGGATAGGCGGCAATGGTGTTGTTGGGCGACACGATGGGCCGGATCACCGGCACCAACTGATTGGCGTTGCCGTATTTGAGCGTGAACACCTTGGTGATCAGGCGGTCGCCGTCGCCGCGTGGAATGCCCTTGCTGGCCTTGGCGTGCAGCTTGGCGTCGGCCTCCGGCACGATCTTGACCACGCCGCCGCCCTCCACCGCGGAAAAGCCCTGCAAGCGCAGCGATGACAACAAGATCTGGTAGGACAGCGCGCGCGGCACCGGCTTGCTGGACACGATGTTGACCGTGCCTTTCACCCGCGGGTCGATGATGAAGTTCTTGCCGGTGATCTCGCCTATCGCCTTGACCACGGTTTCGATGTCGGCGTTGACGAAGTTGAGCATCACCGCGTCATTCTGCGGCGCGGCGGCCAGGACGGCATTGCAACTGTAGACCAGGGCCAGGATGGCGACGAGTTTGTGGACACGCATATATTCAGTCTTCTTATTGGCGAACCATGCTGGCGGAATCCAGCCCAGGTTGCTGCGGGGTTTCAGGATTCACAGGAACCACGGCGGGGGGAGAAACGGGAGCCTGGGACGGAGGAGCGACCGGGGACGGTATCGGCATGGACGGTGGAGCCACGCCGCCAGCGCCGCCGGAACCGGGGGCACGTTCGATCAGCGGCACGAACTGCTCGCTGCCGCCGGAGCGCATCACCACGCCGGAAGCGGTGATCCGGGCCAATTCCCAGCCGTCCGGCGTTGTCTTGCCCTGCAGCAAGGCCACCGAGCGGCCATTGTCATCGATCACGGCGAAGCCCGGCACGCCGGAAGCCTGCGGCGCGTACACGCCTATCAGCCGCACCGGCGGCAAGACAACCGCCTGCTGCGCCACCGGCTCGCCAAACCAATGCGCAATCGCCACCTTGGCGGCGGCGGATTGCGGCGCTGGCTCGCTTAAGCCTCGCCACTGCTTGGCGGCGGGGCCGAACCACGGCGCCACGGCCGTGCCCAGCCACACGGCGGCGCCTGCCAGCGCCAGCCAGGGCAAGGCGGCGACCAGACGCCCCAGCACCGCCGCCGACGGCAACAACCGTTTCCCCTTTTCACTCCAATGGACCACTTGCTTCATGCATTTGGGCTTCTGTTATATGAGATAAGCAAAGCTCCACAAGGGGAGCCGCACGACACACCAAGCATGCTTGCTCTTGTTAGAACTTGTTCAAAGTCTGCGACGCTTCGGCGCTAGGGCGTTGAAAACATCTTCAGAATGCTCACCTACCGTATGCTTCTTCAGCCGCAACGCCTTGTCTCGCGCTTGCTCGCGAGACTTTGAACGAGCTCTCAAAGAGTCGCCAAAAACCCCAGTGCAGCACCGATTGCCGTCGTCTGATGCGCTATCGGCCTCTGCGCGTCTCGTCTCAAGGTCTCCAAGCCAGCCCGCTCGGCGGACAAACGCGTACGACAGCCTGTTCACCAAAACAGCTTGTTTGAGGCTCTGTGCAGCAAATTATTCGCACGACAAATAGATACAGTCAACGCAAAAAATGACTATATCGCATATCGAATTCAACATCATTAAATTTGTCGCCATCAAGCAATGATTGAGCAATGACAGCCATATGGCATGCCCATGACGCAATTCCGTCCGCGCGCCTTAATCGGGACAGGATAATGGAAATCCTCGCCCTAATCCTGATGGCCTAGCCTGCGGACCCATCAATATTGCCACGAATCGTAGAGACTACTTACTCTTTATGTAATGAAAATAGAGCGCTACAGACAAGCCGATGCCAAGCAAAAGCAGCAGCAGGATCAGCCAGGGGGGTATTAGCCACCCCGATACTGGACTAACAAGAATAGTCGAAAAGGAAAAATACACGATCAATATTGCGACTCTTTTACCGCCCGCATACATGGAGCCCGCCGCGCCAAGCAAGGCAAGCAGGGCTCCGATAAGCGCGGGCGTAAAAATCAGGCTGGCGACAAAAGCCAATACCGACAAAAACAAGCCAAACCATCCCGCCCACAAGCCCAGCCTCATCCTCCATTTGGGCATCATTGCTTCCTTTCACTCTGGCTTTTGGCCCCTCTTGCAGCATCGCTGCTGATTCTTTCGGCAATCGCCATCGCCTCCTCCCGGTTTATATTCAAAGCGCTGATCGCCCACCCTCCCCTCATCTGCCCAACAAGCATTGATCATCTGCTTCCTACTTGAGCCATACAAGCACTCAAGCATTGCAGTCCTCACGATGACTCACGCCTATTATCCGCAACACTCGTGCGAGCACTGACTCAAATGACTGCACATCAGCGATACCTCTATATGGCCAACAACACCGTCTCTCCTATCCAAATCCAGATTTACCGGGCCTCCCAGTCCTAAGAACCTGTTCAAAGTCTCGCGAGCAAGGGCGAGACAAGGCGAAAACGAGCGAAAAAGCGGAATGTACACGTGGTATATGAGCATTTTGAGCTCGTACTCACCATGCAACGGCTCACGAAGCGCAGCAGACTTTGAACAGGTTCTAAGCGCACCAGCCAATCACACCTTATACAAGCCGTTCGACTTAGGGCCGCCAATAAAAATCAATTTCACGCCTGAGGCAAATTAGCGGAACGCAGCATTAGGAATTTCATTAGCCACTCTCAAGCATTATTGAAAGAAGAAACGGCCCCAGAAACAGGCAAGGTAAATATCGAAACTGTGATTAGCACAGCCTCTAAATGTGAAAAATACTCAACCATATAAGTTCAGGCAGACTCAAACTTTATTGGCCATTTACCTCTCGCCGAAAAGCTTGACTATTTAAAATCAAACAAACCACTCAGGTCAACGCAACGAGAGCCCCCATCAAAAACCGCATCATCCGTACCACACCAACATAAAGACAAATTATATTTTTCTCAAAAAATAAATGCATTTAATAAAAAAGCCGCACTTCACAGTGCGGCTTTTACTGACTAGCTATGCAAATCAGAACCAGGCTTCATCCATCTCCAGCACGCTGTCCGCGCCCGCGACGATGGCCGCGGCCAAGCCTCCCACCTGCGGCAGCAGGTGCTCGCCATAAAAACGCGCGGTGGCCAGCTTGGCCTGCAAGAAGTCCTGATCCACCTCGGCCTCACCCAGCCTGGCCTTGGCGATCAAGGCCGCGCGAGCCATCTGCCAGCCGCCCAGGGTGATGCCCATCAGCTTGAGGAAAGGCACCGAGCCGGCGGCCGCCCGCTGCGGCTGCTCGGCGAAGGTCGCCAGGATGAAATCGACGCAGCCGCGCGCCTGCTTGACCGCCTCATCCAGATTGTCCGCCAGACTGGCCAGCCCGGCCGCGCGCAATTTGGCCACGCAGCCCGTGGCCTCTTCCAGCAAGGCGCGCGCGGTGGCGCCACCATCGCTGGCGGTCTTGCGCCCGATCAGGTCCAGCGCCTGGATGCCGGTGGTGCCTTCGTAAATCGCGGTGATGCGCGCGTCGCGGTAATACTGGGCGACGCCGGTTTCCTCGATATAGCCCATGCCGCCATGCACTTGCAGCGCCAGGCTGGTGATTTCATTGGCCTGCTCGGTGTTCCAGCCCTTGACCACGGGAATCAGGAAATTGACCAGCGCCTGGTTGCGCGCCGCTTCGCTGGCCACCGGGTGGCGCGCGGCGCGATCCAGCGCCGCCGCCGCATACAAGGTCAGCGCCCGCTGCGCTTCCACTTGGGCGCGCATGGTCAGCAGCATGCGGCGCACGTCAGGATGGCGGATGATGGCCACGCCGCTGGGATCGGGCGAGCCCACTGCGCGGCTCTGCACCCGCTCGCGCGCGTATTCCACCGCTTTCTGGTAGGCGCGCTCCGACACCGCCATGCCTTCAATGCCCACGCCCAAGCGCGCGTGGTTCATCATGGTGAACATATAGTTCAAGCCTTTATTGGCTTCACCGACCAGATAGCCGATCGCGCCGTCCTGGTCGCCGAAGCTCATCACCGCGGTGGGACTGCCATGGATGCCCAGCTTGTGCTCCAGCGACACGCAACGCACATCGTTGCGCGCGCCCAGGCTGCCATCGGCGTTGACTAGGAATTTGGGCACGATGAATAGCGAAATCCCTTTCACCCCGGCCGGCGCGTCCGGCAGCCGTGCCAGCACCAAGTGGACGATGTTGTCCGCCATATCGTGCTCGCCCCAGGTGATGAAGATTTTCTGGCCGCTGATGCGGTAGCTGCCATCCGCCTGCGGCAGCGCCTTGCTGCGAACCTGAGCCAGGTCGGAGCCGGCCTGCGGCTCGGTCAAATTCATGGTGCCGGTCCATTCACCGCTGGACATGCGCGGCAGATAGATACTCTTGAGTGCGTCCGACGCGTGGTGATGGATGGCCTCGACCGCGCCCAGGGTCAGCAGCGGCGCCAGCGAAAACGCCAGATTGGCCGAGCACCACATCTCCTCGGCCGCGGCCGCCACCAAGGCCGGCATGCCCTGACCGCCATAGGCTTCCGGCGCGCGCAGCCCCACCCAGCCGGCCTCGACATACTGCTGCCAGGCATCCTTGAAACCGGGCGCGGCGCTGACTTCGCCATCGCGCCATGTCGCGCCCTGGTCGCCCTGCTTGTTGATCGGCGCCAGCACGCCTTCGGCGAACTTGGCGCCCTCTTCCAGAATGGCGTCCACCAGTTCCACCGAACATTCGCCATAGCCGGGCAAGCCGCAGATGGCCGGCAGTTCGGCCAGCTCGTTGAGCGCGAATTGAATGTCCTTGATCGGTGCTTGATAAATCATCGCCTTCTCCTCGTGTTTGGATGGCTTGGACCGCCGGTTCGGCCGGCAATCGGTTTCTATTTGCAGACATGGAAAAGCCGGCAAGCGCCGCGACGGGTCCGGACCGCATCGGGCCGATGACTGCGCGCGGGCGTTGCCGGCTGAATATTATTGTTCCGACGGCCGTGCGGCACGCCGAACCCTGTCCACGCCGTCGAGAAACTCGCGGCGCGGATCCGGGATTATTTGGACAACTCGGCCATCAACTCCGGCACCACGGTGAACAGGTCGCCGACGATGCCGTAATCCGCCACCTGGAAGATGGGCGCTTCCTCGTCCTTGTTGATGGCAACGATCACCTTGGAGTCCTTCATGCCGGCCAGGTGCTGGATCGCGCCGGAGATGCCGACCGCGAAGTACAGCTGCGGCGCCACTACTTTTCCGGTCTGACCCACCTGGTAGTCGTTCGGCGCATAGCCGGCGTCCACCGCGGCGCGGGAAGCGCCGACAGCGGCGGAGAGCTTGTCCGCCAGCGGATCAATCACCGCCTTGAACTGCTCTTCGGAGCCCAAGGCGCGGCCGCCGGAAACGATGACCTTGGCCGAGCCCAGTTCCGGACGATCGGACTTGGTCAGCTCCTGGCCGACAAAGCTGGACAGCTGCGCGTCGGCGGCCGCGGCCACGGTTTCCACCGCGGCGGAACCACCCTGGCCCGCCGCGTCGAAGGCAGTGGTGCGCACGGTGATGACCTTGATCGGGTCGACGGATTGCACGGTGGCCAACACATTGCCGGCGTAGATGGGCCGCACGAAGGTGTCGGCGGACTCGACGGCGACGATCTCGGAGATCTGCGCCACGTCCAGCAAGGCGGCCACGCGCGGCAGCAGGTTCTTGCCGAAGGAGGACGCCGGCGCCAGCACATGGCTGTAGCTCTTGGCCAGGCCGGACACCAGCGCGCCCAGGTTTTCAGCCAAGCCGTGCGCGTAGTGCGCGGCGTCGGCCAGCAGCACCTTGGCGACGCCGGCCACGCTCTTGGCGGCCTCGGCGGCGGCGGCGGCGTTGTGGCCGGCCACCAGCACATGCACTTCGCCCAACTTGGCGGCGGCGGTAATGGTGTTCAGGGTGCCTGCTTTCAGGCTCTGGTTGTCGTGTTCAGCGATAACGAGAATGGCCATGGCTTACAGCACCTTTGCTTCGGTTTTCAGTTTGGCGACCAGCTCGGCGGCATTGGCCACCTTGATGCCGGCGCTGCGCTTGGAGGGCTCGGCGACCTTCAGCGTCTTCAGCCGCGGAGCCGGGTCCACGCCCAACTCAGCCGTCGTGGTCTTGTCCAGCGGCTTTTTCTTGGCGGCCATGATATTGGGCAGCTTGATGAAGCGCGGCTCGTTCAGGCGCAGGTCGGAGGTGACCACCGCCGGCAGACGCAGCTTGACGGTTTCCAGGCCGCCGTCGATCTCACGGGTGACATCCACGGTTTCAGCGCTCAAATCCACCTTGGACGCGAACGTGCCCTGGCCCCAGCCCAGCAGCGCCGACACCATCTGGCCGGTCTGGTTGGCGTCGTCGTCGATCGCCTGCTTGCCGACGATCAAGAGCTGCGGCTGTTCCTTGTCCGCCACCGCTTTCAGCAGCTTGGCCACCGCCAGCGGCTGCAGCTCGGCATCAGTTTCCACCAGGATGGCACGATCCGCGCCCATCGCCAGCGCGGTGCGCAGCGTTTCCTCGCATTGCTTGACGCCCAGCGACACCGCGACGATTTCGCTGACCTTGCCGGCTTCCTTGAGGCGCACCGCCTCTTCCACCGCGATTTCATCAAACGGGTTCATCGACATCTTGACGTTGGCGATATCCACGTCAGTGCCGTCGGCCTTGACCCGAACCTTCACGTTGTAATCCACAACGCGTTTCACAGCGACTAGAACTTTCATATTCCTCCAACAAACCTCTGGACATCTCTTAAAGAAACCTGGGGCGGCCTAGCGCCGCCGCCGCGCCATCATTGGGCGGCCGTTTCAGAAATGCCGCCGTCTGGATTGATCGAACGCGGAAGCAGCAATTGCCGAAGCAAGCTTGATTATGCCTCAAGCACAAATTCAAACGAGCGTTTGGTTGGCATGTATTGCATGCGGCGTGGCAAAAACGCAACTTGCCGCCGATAGTACGTGATTTCTCGGCAATTTGCATTTCAGCCCAAAGCTGTCACAATGCAGTGCAGCATTTTCCCGTCATAATCAAGTCAGGAGCGGTCATGACTGTCTGGTTTGAAGATCTTCAGCTCGGCGATTACGCCGAATTCGGCAAGACCATTACCGAAGCCGATGTGCTGATGTTCGCAGCGGTGTCCGGCGACAACAACCCGGTGCACATCAATCAGGAATACGCGGAGCAAACACCGTTCGAGACTCGCATCGCGCACGGCATGCTGACGGCCAGCCTGATTTCCACGGTTGTTGGCACCCAGCTACCCGGCCACGGCACCATCTACCTGTCGCAATCCACCCGCTTCAAGGCCCCGGTGCGCATCGGCGACACCGTGATTGCCCGCGCCACCGTGATCGAGCTGAATCCGGACAAGCACTTCGTCAAACTGGCAACGCAGTGCACGGTCCGCGGCAAGGTGGTGCTGGAAGGCGAATCCCTGGTCAAGGCGCCCAGCAAAAACTGAGTGTCACCCCATGACGCCGTGCCGAGCCAGCGCCCAGCGCACCGGCTCGGCCACCATCTCGTCGGGAAAATCCAAGCGCGCGCGCAGCCCCGCCACCACTTCCGGCGTGGTGGGCGCGTTGCCCAGGCCCACCGCCAGATTGGACAGCCATTTGACGTAGCCGATGCGGTAAATCGGGCTGCCAGCCATCTTCTGCTTGAACTCGGCCTCGCTCCAAGCGAACAACTCTAGCAAGCTCACGTCGTCCAGACCATGACGCACCGCAAAATCGGCCTCGGCGCTGTCCACCGCGAAACGGTTCCAAGGACAGAACAGCTGGCAATCATCGCAGCCGTAAACGCGATTGCCGATCAAGGGCCGCATCTCCTCCGGAATCGCCCGCTTCAGTTCTATCGTCAGATAGGAAATGCAGCGGCGCGCGTCCACGGTATACGGCGCGACGATGGCCGCGGTGGGACAGACATCGATGCAGCGGGTGCAGCGGCCGCAATGGCCGTCTTCCGCCTCGTCCTCGGGCAAGGGCAGATCGGTGAACAACTCGCCCAGGAAGAACAGCGAGCCCTGATTCTTGGTCAACAGCAGGGTGTGCTTGCCGCGCCAGCCCAGGCCGGCCTGGGCCGCCAGCGCCACTTCGGCCACCGGCGCGCTATCGGTGAACACCCGGTAGCCGAAATCGCCGATCTCCCGCTTGATCCGGTCCGCCAGCGCCTGCAGCCGGTTGCGCAGCACCTTGTGATAGTCGCGCCCCAGCGCGTAGCGCGATAGATAGGCGCGTCCGCCATCGGCCAGCACCTCGGCGGGATCGCGGGCTTGCGGCCAGTAATGCATGCGCAGCGACACGATGGACAAGGTGCCGGGCACCAGATCGGCTGGTTTGACCCGCAGCGCGCCGTGGCGGGCCATATAGTCCATTTCGCCGTGATAGCCGGCGGCAAGCCAGGCATCCAGCTTCTGCTCGGCCTCCGGCGGCAGGCTGGCGCGACCGATTCGGGCATCGGCAAACCCCAATTCTCGCGCCCAGGCTTTGATTTGGCGCGCCAATTCGGGATAATCCGGTTTTTGTAAAGAGTTTTCGGTCATGGCCATGGATGATACCAGCGTTCGCTGCGGCTACCTGGAAGATGAAACCGCCACCCTGGCGCTGGGCAAAGCCTTCGCCGAGGCGGCGCAAGCCGGCCTCGTCGTTTACCTGCTTGGCGATCTGGGCGCCGGTAAAACCACCTTCACGCGCGGTCTGCTGACCGCGCTCGGCCATGCCGGCAAGGTGAAAAGCCCCACCTATACTTTGGTGGAAAGCTATCCGCTTTCTCACTATAGCGTGCACCATTTCGACCTGTACCGCTTCGCCGATCCGGAAGAATGGGAGGATGCGGGCTTTCGCGAACACTTCGGTCAGGACAGCCTGTGCTTGGTCGAATGGCCGGACAAGGCAGCGGATTTGCTGCCGCGCGCCGACATCGTGCTGGAACTAGCCGTGGCCGGAAACGGTCGCAATTATCGTTTACTTGCCCACTCTGAAACCGGACAGTCATGCCTGATTCGACTTTCGATCCCTTCCGCCGCCGTCTGATCGGCGCGGCCGCAGCCACCTTCATGCTGTCGGTGAGCCGCATCGGCTTTGCCGCCAGCAGCCAGATCGTCGCCCTGCGCATCTGGCCGGCGTCCACTTACACCCGCATCACGCTGGAAGCCAGCGAGGCAATCCAGTACAAGCAATTCACCATCGCCAACCCCAACCGGCTGGTGATAGACCTGCAAGGCGTGCAACTCAATAGCGTGCTCAAGGACATCGGCGGTCAGATTTCCGCCGCCGACCCCTATATCAAGACCGCTCGCGCCGGCCAGTTCGATCCGGAAACCGTGCGCCTGGTGCTGGAACTGAAAGCCGACGTCAAGCCGCAGGCTTTCACGCTGGCACCAGTGGCCGAGTACAAGCACCGACTGGTGGTGGACCTCTACCCAGCCGGGGGCCAGCAGGACGATCCCTTGCTGGCGCTGCTGCAGGACTACAACAAAGGCAAGCTGGAACAACCGGCGCCGCAGATCAAGCCCAAGAAAAAAGACAGCGGCCGCCCCATCATCGTGATGCTGGACCCTGGCCACGGCGGCGAAGACCCCGGCGCCGTCGGTCTGAATGGCACGCGTGAAAAGGACGTGGTGCTGCGCATCGGCAAGCAGTTGAAACGGCTGATCGATGCGGAAAGCAATATGAAAGCCTATATGACCCGCGAGGAAGACGTGTTCATCCCGCTGGGCGTGCGGGTGGCCAAGGCGCGCAAGCTGAACGCGGATCTATTCGTCTCCATTCACGCCGATGCCGCGCCCAACCGCGCCGCGCGCGGCTCTTCGGTGTTCGCCTTGTCTGAAAAAGGCGCCACCAGCGCTTTCGCCAAGGCGCTGGCGCAAAGCCAGAACGACGCCGACCTGATTGGCGGCGTCAAGATAGGCAGCAAGGACAAATACCTGGCCCACACCCTGCTGGACCTGACTCAAACCGCTACCATCAATGACAGCCTGAAGTTGGGCAAGACCGTGCTGGGCCATTTGGGCGGCCTCAACAAGCTACACAAGAGCGCGGTGGAGCAAGCCGGCTTCGCGGTGCTGAAGGCGCCGGACATTCCGTCCATCCTGGTGGAAACCGCCTTCATCTCCAATCCGGAGGAGGAGCAGCGCCTGCTCAGCAGCGATTTCCAGCAGCAAATGGCCAACGCCATTTTCACCGGCATGAAGGGCTATTTCTCGCAGGGCGCGGCGCTGGCCGCCCGAGCCTGAGTCCAAGCCAAAAACAAACAGGTCCCTGACGGGACCTGTTTTTTTATCGGCTCTCCGGTGCTCACTCGCCGCGGCTCGCCTCGCTCGGCGACTCTTCCTGCGCCGGCACCCGATAGCTTTCCGTCGCCCACTCGCCCAAATCGATCAGACGGCAGCGCTTGCTGCAGAACGGGCGGAACTGGCTTTGCGGTTCCCAGCGCACCGGGGCGCGGCAGGTGGGACAGGCGACAACGCGAACAGAATCAGACATGGCTTCTCAAAACTTGGCTACAGATCGGCAAAAGCCGGTCAGAACTTGCAATTGGTCAGGTGAAATTCGACATCCTGCTCGGTCTGACGCGGCCGGGACTCCCCGGTCACCGCGCTGACGAAGCGGATATTGAGCGCGTATTTGTTGGCGGACAGCTCGGGCAGCAACTCCAGGCCGCCATCATAGGCGACGCGGATCAGTTGCACCACCTTCCCGCCCGACATCTGCTGGAACACGCCGCGACGCGCCACATAGTGGTGAGTCTTGCCGCTGTCGCGCAGCAAGGTCAGCAGGATGCCCGCGGCCTCGGCGGTCGGCATCAGCGGCGTGGCCCAGCGTTTGATGTCCTGACGCCGCACCTCCGCCGTTTTTTGCTGCCATAGGTGGTAGGACGGTAGATCGAACTGGCAGGTGCCTCCGGGAATGCCCGCGCGCTGCTTGATCGCCATCAGCCATTCATTCTCGCGCAGGTGCTGGCCGAACTTTCCGGTCAAGGCCAACAACCGGCTGGACGCGTGCTCGATATCTTCCAGCACGCCTTCCAAAGTTTCCTCCGCTACCTGCGGATTCTCGCGCAGCGCTTCCAACATCTGCTTCTGCCGCTCCAGCTCCTGTAACAGATCCGCCTTCAAGTCGGCGCGCGAGGCGGTTTCCATCAGCTCGAACAACACCAGCAGCGCCGCATGATGGTCATAGGGATGATCCTTGCCAATGAAATGCCCCAGGCGTGCGTAGAGATGCTCCAGGCGGAGCAGGATGCGGGTTCGCTCGGTGACGGGAAACTCAAAACTGATCACGGCGCATCGGCCCTTCTGCTTGGCTCGCGAGAGCCCGGTTATGGTCTATCGGCTAGGCTGGCAAGATAATAATCGTGTTTGGCGTCGACTTGAAGCCTCAATGCAGCCAAGCTGTCATTATTACAAATTATATCGTCGGCTTGCGCGCGCCGCTGCGCGCGCGAGCATTGCGCCGCCATGATCGCGCGCACCGCGGCCTCATCCAGGCCATTACGCTGCATCACCCGCTCAATCTGGATGGCTTCATCGCAATCCACCAATAAAGTACGCGCCAACAAGGGCAGATAATGCCCGGACTCGAACAGCAAGGGCACCACCAGCACTCTATAGGCGCCGTGCGCCGCCGCGAGCCGCGCAATGCTTTCCTGGCGGATCATAGGATGCAGCACACCCTCCAGGCGCTGGCGGCTATCGGCATCGGCAAATACCCGCTCGCGCATCCAGGCGCGATCCAAAGCGCCGTCGGCGCGCATCGCGCCGGCACCGAACTCCGCCACCAAGGCCGGCATCGCCGCGCCTTGCGGCCCAGTCAGCTCATGCGCGATGCGGTCGGTATCGATCACGGGCACGCCCAGTTCGGCGAAACGGTCTGCCGCGGCGCTCTTGCCGGAACCGATGCCTCCGGTCAGTCCCACAACTTTAATAGCCATGCAAATACCAATTCACTATGCCCGGCCCCCAGATCAGCGCGACCCAGCCGGCGATGGCAAGATAGGGGCCAAACGGCAAGGGTTGGCCACGACCGTGCTTGGCCAGCAGGATCAAGCCTACGCCCACCAGCGCCCCCACCAACGACGACAGCAGGATCACCAATGGCAGCAAGGTCCATCCCAGCCATGCGCCCAGCGCCGCCAGCAGCTTGAAATCGCCGTAACCCATGCCCTCCTTGCCCGTGGCCAGCTTGAAGCCGTGAAACAACAGCCACAAACTCAAATAGCCCGCCATCGCGCCTATCACCGCTTCCGCCAGCGGAACGGTGCCGGTCAGCAGATTGAACAGCAAGCCGCCCCATAGCAGGGGCAGGGTCAGATTATCCGGCAACAGCTGCGTGTCCACGTCGATAAAGGCCAAGGCCAGCAACACCGCGCTCAGCGCCATATAGGCAGGCAATTGCGCGGACCAGCCGTAGCGCCAGGCCAGGAAGGCGAACGCCAAGCCGGTCAACAGCTCCACCGCCGGATAACGCCAGCTGATCTTGGCCTGGCAACCGCCACAGCGTCCGCGCAACAGCACGAAGCTCAACAAGGGGATGTTCTGCCACGGCCGCACTTCGGCCCGGCACTGCGGACAATGCGAAGCCGGCCTCAGTAAATTGTAAGCCTCGGCCTCCTCCGCCTCTCCCTGTTGCAAGCAATCGACGCAATTCCTGCGCCACTCGGCCTCCAACATCTTGGGCAAGCGATGAATGACTACGTTCAGAAAACTGCCCAGCAACAAACCCAACACCAGCACCACGCCGGCAAAAGCCAAGGGATACGCGCCGGCAATCCAGCGCCACTCATCTATCATCCAACCACCTGCCCCATCTTGAAAATCGGCATATACATCGCAATGATCAAGCCGCCGATCAACACCCCCAGAATCACCATGATGGCCGGTTCCAGCAAGCTGGACAGCGCGGCCACCGCATTGTCGACTTCTTCTTCGTAGAAATCCGCCACCTTGTCCAGCATCTGGTCCAGCGAGCCGGACTCCTCGCCGATCGAAGTCATTTGCAACACCATATTGGGGAACAGATCCGTGCGCTGCATCGAATAATTCAGGCTGGAGCCGGCGCTGACATCGCTTTGAATGCGCTTGGTGGCGTCAGCGTAAACCTGATTGCCGGAGGCGCCGCCCACAGAATCCAGCGCCTCCACCAAGGGCACGCCGGCGGCGAACAAGGTGGACAGGGTGCGCGCCCAGCGCGCGATGGTGGCCTTGCGGATAATGTCGCCGATCACCGGCAGCCGCAATAGCACGCGATCCAGCTTTTCCTGCAGCTTGGGCGTGCGCTTGAACGCATACAGAAAACCGAACAGGCCACCGAAAATCACCCCGAAAATCAACCACCAGTAATGGACGAAGCCATCCGATAGCCAGATCACGAATAGCGTCGGCGCCGGCAGATTGGCGCCAAAGCTGGAGAACAGATCCTTGAAGGCCGGAATCACGTAAATCATGATGACGGCGGTGATGATCAAGGCGGTGCCGACAATGGCCGACGGATAAATCAACGCCGACTTGATCTTGCCTTTGATCGCCATCACCTTTTCCTTATAGGTGGCCAGCTTTTCCAGCAAGGAGTCCAGCACCCCGCCGGTTTCACCGGCGGCGATGATGTTGCAGAACAGCTTGTCGAAGTACAGCGGACGCTTGCGGAAAGCCTCCGCCAACGACAAGCCGGTTTCCACATCCGCGCGCACCTCCAGCAACATCTTGGTCACCGCTGGATTGCTATGCCCCTTGGCGGCGATGTCAAATGCCTGCAGCAGCGGCACGCCGGCGCGCATCATGGTCGCCAGCTGCCGCGTGAACAAGGTGATGTCCTTCTCCGTGATGCGCTTGCCGAAACCGGCGCGCCGACGCTTGATCTTGACGACGTTGATGCCCTGACGCCGCAGCTGGGTCTTGGCCACCGCCTCGGACTCCGCCCGCAATTCCCCGCGTATCGCCTTGCCCGCCCTGTCCTTGCCTTCCCATTCCCAGACAAAGCCCGGCGTCGCTTTTTTCGCTACCGTGACTGCCATTCCATGGCCTCTTTCTTATTCCAAGCTTTCAGAGCCGCCGATCAAGCGCGGCTGGATCCCTAATCTCATGCTTATTCATTGGTTACCGCCTCGATCTCGGTCAGCGAGGTCAGCCCGGCCTTGACCTTGAGCAGGCCGGCGTGGCGCAGATCCACCATGCCCTCCTGCCGCGCCAAGTCGGCGATGTCGATGGCGGTGCCATTCTGCATGATCAGCCGCGTCATCGCATCGGTGATCGGCATCACTTCGTAGATGCCGGTACGGCCGCGATAACCGGTATTGCGGCACTCTTCGCAGCCCACCGGCGCATACGGCTTCCAGCTGCCATCCAGCTCTTCTTTCTTGAAGCCGGCGCGCAGCAGCGCTGCCTCGGGGATATCCGCCGGCTTCTTGCAATGCGCGCACAGGCGTCGCGCCAGGCGCTGCGCCATGATCAACAACACCGAGCTGGCGATATTGAACGGCGCCACCCCCATGTTCAACATCCGCGTCAGCGTGGCCGGCGCATTATTGGTGTGCAGGGTGGAGAACACCATGTGACCGGTCTGCGCCGCCTTGATCGCGATGTCGGCGGTTTCGAAATCCCGGATCTCCCCCACCATGATCACGTCCGGATCCTGACGTAGAAAGGCTTTCAAGGCCGAGGCGAAAGTCAGACCGGCCCTTTCATTGACGTTGACCTGGTTGATGCCCGGCAAGTTGATTTCCACCGGGTCCTCGGCGGTGGCGATATTGATATCCGGCTTGTTCAGCAGATTGAGGCAGGTGTACAAGGACACCGTTTTACCGCTGCCGGTTGGCCCGGTGACCAGCACCATGCCATAGGGGCGCGCAATCGCGTCCAGCAGCAAGCGCTTCTGTTCCGGTTCGAAGCCCAGTTGCTCGATGTCCAGGTTCGCCGCCGACGAATCCAGGATACGCATCACGATCTTCTCGCCATACAAGGTGGGCAAAGTGCTGACCCGGAAGTCGATCGCGCGTGCCTTGGAGATCACCAACTTCATCCGGCCATCCTGCGGCACCCGCTTTTCCGAGATGTCCAGCTTGGAAATGACCTTGATCCGCGAGGCGATCTTTTCCTTCAACACCAGGGGCGGCTGCGATACCTCTTTCAGCACGCCATCCACCCGATAGCGGATGCGATAGAACTTCTCGTACGGTTCGAAATGAATATCGGATGCGCCACCATTGATCGCGTCCAGCAATACCTTGTGGATGAACTTGACCACTGGCGCATCATCCACGTCCGGCTGCGCGCCACTCTCTGCCGGCGCGTCAGGATCGGCAAACTCGAGATCGCCGAAATCCTCGTTCTCCAATGCCTTGATCGCGGCGGTGGCGTCCTCGTTGTACTTGCCGAGCATCTTGCCCAGCTTGTCGTCCTCCACCACCACCACTTCCACCGTCATGCCGGTTTTGAAGGTGATCGCGTGATAGGCCGAGGTCTGGGTAGGGTCCGAGGTGCCGACGTAGAGCTTGTTGCCGCGCTTGAGCAAGGGCAACAACCGTCGGCTGGCGATCAATTCGTCATCTACCAAGCCCTTGGGCAGTTGCTCCAGATCGACGGCGGACATGTCCAGCAAGGGATAGCCGAAGGTCTTGGACGCGAACATCGCAATTTCCTGGGCATTCATCTTCTTGCTCTGGATCAGCTGCTCGACAAAGCTGATATGCGATGCCAGCGACTGCCGCAGAATCGCGTCGGCATCCTGCTGCAGCAACATATTGTTTTGCACCAGGGCTCGACCCAAACCGGAAATTCCCGCCGAAGCTTCCATACGCTTGCAACCTACCTAAAGGACAGAATTGACGATGCGGCGACCGAAACGGAGCCAGAACCCAGCCCCCTCAAGACAACAAAGCCGCCGTTACAACATTATATGCAAAATGTGGGGGGCACTTTGACTTAAATCCCGGAGCAGGACAATTCAAAGCTTCGTTGCGCCAAAATAAAAAAGGACTGCCGTAGCAGTCCTTTCAAGATCAAACTCAGGCTGACTTAGAAGCGATGCACCAAGCCCAGGCCGAAGCTGTTTTCCCTAGCCAGCGCGCCATCTTTCCACTTCACATTACCATAGGAAGTGTAGACGTCGGTCCGCTTGGACAAGGAGTAATCCAGCGCCAACACGAACTGATCATAGCCCGAGTTCGAGAAGTTATTACCGCCAACGCTGACGTCATAACCTTTGACATAGGAGAAATACGGGGTCAGAGAGCCAAAGGTATAGCCCACAGTCAAAGCGGCTTCCTTGGTTTTGATTCGCTGAGTCGTATCAAAAGAAGCTGCGGTTATTTGCGCATTGGCAGACTTAGCGTAAGCATTCAAAGCATTTACGTTGTAAACCACACCAGCATCATCCGTGAACGTCGTTACACCACCAGTTGTGGAGGTGGCCAGGTAGCCCTCAATCTGTTGATAGCCCAAAGCCACATACAGATTATTGGCGTTGTAACCAGCCTCCAAGCGATGCCAATTCTTAACTCCGCCACGCTTGTCTGCATCACCCCAGTTCTGGTAGTTGTACTTGCCGAAGAAGCCGGAGTTTTCGTAGCTCAGACCCAAGTTCCAGGTCTGATTGTTGGTGCGCGAACCGCTATTCGGGTCAATCTTGCGATTTTCATCTGCACCATACAGGAAGGCAAAGCTGAAGCCATACCAATTCGGACTGTCGTAACGGATCGAGTTGTTTTGACGACCATCCAACCGGGTGAACATACCCAGACCGCCGACACTCTCATCACTGTAGAAGCCAGGATCCACTTGTTCCATCATGTCGTTGGCGTAGTTGGACAAGCGACCCAAACGGACTTTACCCCAATTGTCGCCGGCCAAGCCGATGAAGCTATCGCGGGTGGCGAAGCTATCACTGGAGCTACCATTCTTGTTGCCGTTGGTGCCGTCGATATGCACGCGGTTTTCCACCTGCCAGATCGCCTTCAGGCCATTGCCCAGATCTTCATTGCCCTTGAAGCCGATGCGGGAAGTCCAGTCGTTGATTTGGGAGGTGCCTTGCGGCTTGCCATTGGCATCAACCCCAGCACTGGAATTGTAGGTCTTGTTGTACTCGTAACCGCCACGGATTTCACCATAGATGGTAACGTCGGCCATCGCGGCGGCGGCCGGCATCAGGGCGGCGATTGCAAGAGCGATATGCGTCTTGTTCATTGCAGTTCCTTTCAAGTCAGTTGATATTGTCCTGTTGATTTCGCTAGTTCTAAGGCCAGAGAATCCGGACATTTATGTGTCACCGATATGCTCCGGTGATTGCTAGCCTCAATATAAGACCAGCGTTGCGAAAAAACAAAAACAGCATGCACTTTCGACAAAAAACCAAGCAAAAAAACAACACACAGTGGCTAACACATTGTTTCACATAGCCTACAAAGCACAGCCGGACGGCTTGCAAGATGCAAATACACAACACAAGCCAAAGTTTATTGCAAAAAAACAACAGATCATCGCAAATAAAATGGACCATTCATTGTCAGACAATCACACCGCACCATCCACAACCATGAGCAAGTCCTCACTTTATTGGTTCCGACGCGATTTGCGGTTGGAAGACAACCATGCCCTGCAACAAGCCCTGGCCGCAGGCCATCCTGTGCAATGCGTTTTCATTTTCGACACCAATGTCCTGGTCTCCCTTCCCTCTTCGGACCGACGTCTAGGCTTCATCTGGCACTCCTTGCTAGAAATTCGCGACCTACTGCGCGCGGCAGGCGGTGATTTGTGGTGCGAGACCGGAGAACCGCAAGCCATCATTCCCAGGCTCGCCATACAGTTGGACGCCGATACGGTTTACGCCAATGAGGACTACGAGCCTTATGCGCGCCAGCGCGACCAGGGTATCGCGGCCATCCTGAGCGCTCAGGGCAAGGAGCTGCGCCAATGCAAAGACCAAGTCATCTTCGCCAAAGACGAATTGCTCACCGGCGGCGGCAAGCCTTTCACCGTGTTCACGCCCTATTGCAATGCCTGGCTGAAAAGGTTGACGCCCTACCATAGCCAGTCACGGGAGGTGCCGCCGCTGGCCGGGAGGCTGCGCGCACCGGCGGGCGTTCCAGCCATGCCCAACCTGATCGAACTGGGCTTTACCCAGGTCGAACCCTGCCTGTTGAGGCCAGGCATGTCCGGTGCGGCGGAGTTACTGGCCGATTTCTGCCAACAGCGCATTCAGCGCTACCATGAGCAAAGGGACTATCCCGCAGTAAAGGGAGTGTCCTATCTGTCCACTCACTTGCGCTTCGGAACGGTGTCGATACGCCAACTGGTTCAGTTCGCCTGCTTTGACGGCAGCGAAGGCGCGGCTTGCTGGCTGAAGGAATTGATCTGGCGGGAATTCTATCAACAACTGCTCTGGCACTTTCCCGAGGTCGCCGAACACAGTTTCAAGCCACAATATCGCGACCTGGCTTATCCCAATCGCCAAGATTGGCTGGAAAGCTGGCAGAAAGGACTAAGCGGCTATCCGCTGATTGATGCGGCGATGAGACAGTTGAATCAAACCGGCTATATGCACAACCGGCTGCGGATGGTCGCTGCCAGTTTCCTGGTCAAGGATTTGCTGATCGACTGGCGTCTGGGGGAACGCTATTTCGCGGAAAAGCTGCTGGATTTCGACCTGGCGTCGAACAATGGCGGCTGGCAATGGGCGGCCTCCACCGGCTGCGATGCCCAGCCCTACTTCCGGATTTTCAACCCGGTGGCCCAATCGCAAAAATTCGACCCCGCAGGCCGCTTCATCCGGCGCTATCTGCCTGAGCTGGCGCAACTGGATGATCAGGCGATCCACGCACCCTGGCTGGCGAAACAATTACCGGACGGCTTTGTGCTTGGGCGCGACTATCCTACACCCATCGTTGACCATGCCGTCCAACGGCAACAAGCGCTGGCCTTGTTTGGCAGGCAATGAAAAACGCCCGCAAGCGCGGGCGTTTTTCAGCAGGGACAGCCAGGATAAATGGCTCAGGACTTCTTCTTGGCCGCCGGCTTGGAGGCTTCTTTCTTTGCTGTGGCCGGCTTGGCCGCAGCCGGTTTGGCCGCAGGAGCCGCCGCGGGCTTGGCCGCCGCTTTCGGCGCCGCACTGGAAGCGCCGCTAATCGCGATCTCGCTGCGCAACTTTTCCAGGGTCTTATCGCCGATGCCGCTGACGTTCTTCAAATCATCGACGCTCTTGAACGGCCCATTCTTGGCGCGATAATCCACAATCGCCTTGGCTTTGACCGGACCTATGCCTTTCAGTGCTTCCAGTTCCTGCTGACTGGCGGTATTGATGTTGACCGCGGCGAAAGCGGTACTGCAAATCAACATCAGGGCGGCAAACAGGGCAAACAGTTTTTTCATCATCGATCTCCTTGTATGAGGCAAGACTCGGCAACCTCAACTGCGTTGCAGGATCAATTCTATGACGACCTTGCTACCGATGTAAGCCAGCGCCAAGGACAGGAAACCGGCCAAAGTCCAACGAATCGCCACTCGGCCGCGCCAGCCTTGCAGTTTGCGGCCGATCAGCAAGCCGCCGAACAGCAGCCAGGACACGACGGCAAAAACCGTTTTGTGCGTCAGCGCCGCCGCATGACCAAGCACTTCTTCGGAAAACACCACCCCCGTCAGCAGGGACACCGTCAGTAGCAGGAAGCCGACGCCAATGACCTGGAACATCATTTTTTCCAAGGACAGCAAGGGCGGCAGCTGCTTGACCAGCGGCGATGCCCGCTTATCGTGCAAGGCCTTTTCCAGAAACAACATCAGAATGGCGATCAAGGCGCCGATGGCGAACAGGCTGTAGGCGAACAAGGACACCAGAATATGCAGCACGAAGGCGGGGTTGCTCAGGTCTTGCACCACATGCTGACCAGGAAACAACAAGGCGAAGCCCAGCGCGGCCATGGCCAGCGGCATCATGAACAGCTGCAAGCCCTCAACTCGATAAAAGAAGCTGCAAGTCCAGTAGATCAACAACATGATCCACACCATCACCGATAGGGCGCGCCCCACTCCCAGAGAAAGCAACGGCCCCTGGGTCAGCGGCATCAGCACGGCGATAGCTTGCAGCAGCAGCAGCACGCCCAATAGGCTGTGCTCCAGCCGCGGCTTGCGCGGCCAGCAGGCCAGGCCACGCCAATTGGCGAAGTAGTGCCAGGTGAAAACCCCGTAAGAGAGGATCAGCGCAATAGAAAGTGCGAGCAGGAAGCTGGTCATGGCAGGTGTTTTATCAAAACCGGGTGCAGCCCGGCGGCTCGTGGTAAAATCAATGGTTTGAGAGTCTACACCAACCGGCAAGCCGTTGGCAGAAGTAAGGACGCACCATGCTAGACAACCTGACCAGCCGCCTGTCCGGCGTGATGAAAAATCTGCGCGGCAATGCGCGCTTGACCGAAGCCAATATCCAGGACGCGATGCGCGAAGTGCGCATGGCCTTGCTGGAGGCCGACGTCGCCCTGCCCGTGGTTCGCACCTTTATCGCACAGGTAAAGGAACGCGCGCTAGGCCAAGACGTGGTCGGCAGCCTGACCCCGGGCCAAGCCCTAGTGGGCGTGGTCAATGAAGAATTGACCAAATTGATGGGCGACAAGAACGACGCCCTGAACCTGGCTGCAGTGCCGCCAGCCATTGTGCTGATGGCCGGCCTGCAGGGCGCGGGTAAAACCACCACCGTGGGCAAGCTCGCCAAGCTGCTGAAAGAAACCCAGAAGAAAAAGGTGCTGGTCGTCTCCGCCGACGTCTACCGCCCCGCCGCGATCGAGCAGCTCAAATTGCTGGCCGAACAGGTCGGCGTCGAGTGGTTCCCGTCTTCCGGCGAACAGAATCCGATCGACATCGCCCGCGCGGCGGTGGATCACGCCAAGCGCCACTTCTTCGACGTGCTGATGGTGGACACCGCCGGCCGCCTGGCCATCGACGAAGCGATGATGGCCGAGATCAAGGCGCTGCACGCGGCGCTGAATCCGGTGGAAACCCTGTTCGTCGTTGACGCGATGCAGGGCCAGGACGCCGTCAATACCGCCCAGGCCTTCAATGAAGCCTTGCCGCTGACTGGTGTCATCCTGACCAAGATGGATGGCGATTCCCGCGGCGGCGCGGCGCTGTCGGTGCGCCACATCACTGGCAAGCCAATCAAATTCATCGGCGTCGGCGAAAAAGTGTCCGGCCTCGAACCCTTCCATCCGGACCGGATCGCCAGCCGCATCCTGGGCATGGGCGATGTGCTGTCGCTGATCGAGGAAGTGCAAAAAGGCATCGATCACGACGAGGCCGCCGCCATGGCCAAGAAGTTGAAGTCCGGCAAGGGCTTCGACCTCGAGGATTTCAAGGCGCAGATGCAGCAAATGAAGAAAATGGGCGGCATGAGCAATCTGCTGGAAAAAATGCCGGGCCAACTGGGCCAGATGGCCAAGGGCGTACAGGGCGCGGAGGCGGAGAAAGCCATGCGTCGCATCGAAGGCATCATCAACTCGATGACGCCGCAGGAGCGCCACAAGCCCGAGCTGCTCAAAGCCAGCCGCAAGCGCCGCATCGCCGCCGGCGCCGGGGTCACGGTGCAGGAAGTCAACAAGCTGCTGAACCAATTCGAGCAGACGCAGAAAATGATGAAGCAGTTCTCCTCCAAGGGAGGCATGATGAAGATGCTTCGCGGCATGAAGGGCATGATGCCCGGCATGTAAGCTAAAACGGGTGCCCAGCACCCGTTTTTCTTGATGTAAAAGGATTTCGATGTCGCTCGATGTTGCCGTTCTGACCGATTCGCGCCTGTTGCAGCCGGACGATGAAGACTGGTACCGCAAGCAGGTCCACCTGGAAGACGAAATGGTGTTGGCGGCACTGCAACGCCAGGGTCTGCGCGCGAGCCGCCTGGCCTGGGACGACCCGGACATGTCCTGGTCGGACACCCGCAGCGCGCTATTTCGCAGCACTTGGGATTACTTCGAGCGCTTGCCGGCGTTTTGTGCCTGGCTGGAGCGCGGAGCCGAGCAAACCCGGCTGTTCAACGATATTTCGCTGATACGCTGGAATTTGGACAAGCGTTACCTGTCCGAACTGCAACAAAACGCTGTCCATACCGTAGACACGCACTACATTGAGAAAGGCGCGCCGCAGACACTGCGCCGGCAACTCGATGCCCAGGGCTGGAATGACGCGATCCTGAAGCCGGCCGTTTCCGGTGCCGCGCGGCACACCTACCGCGTCGATCTTGCCGCGGCCGAATCGCTGGAGTGCGTGTACGCCGAGTTGATCCAACAAGAAGCCATGCTGCTGCAACCGATGCAGCGCAATGTGCTGACTCGCGGCGAGTTGTCGCTGATCGTCATCGATGGCCGCTTCAGTCACGCGATCCGCAAAACACCAAAGGCGGGCGATTTCCGCGTGCAGGACGACCATGGTGGCCAGGTTGCCGCGCATCAGGCCTGCGCTCAGGAAATCGCTTTCGCGGAAGCCGCGGTGCGCGCCGTGCCCTTTGATGTGCTCTATGCGCGCGTCGACGTGATTTACGACAACCATGAACGCCTGGCGATCATGGAACTGGAAATGATTGAACCGGAGCTGTTTTTCCGCTTTCGGCCGCAAGCGGCCGATGAATTGGCCGCGGCGCTCGCGCGCCGCTTGAGCTGAACTAGCCGATTTTGTACTGCAACCCGCCAGAACACCGGCAACCCACGTTTGGAACTACCC
This sequence comes from Chromobacterium aquaticum, assembly GCF_021129195.1. GTDB lineage: Bacteria > Pseudomonadota > Gammaproteobacteria > Burkholderiales > Chromobacteriaceae > Chromobacterium > Chromobacterium aquaticum. The sequence continues at coordinate 30,214 of NZ_JAJOHW010000072.1, forward strand.
AGCATGAACCTGACCACGCTGACCGCCCTAAGCCCCCTGGATGGCCGCTATGCCGGCCAAGTCGAGGCCCTGCGCAATCTGTTTTCCGAATACGGCCTGATGAAGTTCCGCATCAAGGTGGAACTGGAATGGCTGAAAATGCTGGCTGCCGAACCAGGCATAGAAGAAGTACCCGCCTTCTCCGAAGCGACGATCCGCGAGATTGACGATGTGATCGCCAACTTCACAGTGCAGCACGGCGAGGAAGTCAAAGCCATCGAGGCGCGCACCAACCATGACGTCAAGGCCATCGAGTACTGGCTGAAAGAACGCCTGTCCGGCAACCCGGAAGTGATGGCCGCCAGCGAGTTCATCCACTTCGCCTGCACTTCCGAGGACATCAACAATCTGTCGCACGCGCTGATGCTGAAAACCGCGCGCAACACCGTGGCCCTGCCCGCCATCGATGAGGTCATCCACAAGCTGCAGAAACTGGCGCATGAGCTGGCCGACACCGCGATGATGTGCCGCACCCATGGCCAGCCGGCCACGCCATCCACCATGGGCAAGGAATTGGCCAATGCGGTATACCGCCTGAAGCGCCAACGCGAGCAACTGGTGCACCAGGAAATCCTCGGCAAAATCAACGGCGCGGTGGGCAATTACAATGCGCACCTGGTCGCCTATCCGTCCATAGACTGGGAAAGCCTCTGTGGCCGCTTCGTCACCGGCCTGGGCTTGACCTTCAATCCCTACACCATTCAGATCGAGCCGCACGACTACATGGCCGAGCTGTACCAGGTCCTGGGACGGGTCAACACCATCCTAATCGACCTGAACCGCGACATCTGGGGCTATATCTCGCTGGGTTATTTCAAGCAGAAAGTGAAAAAAGACGAAGTCGGCAGCTCCACCATGCCGCACAAGGTCAACCCCATCGATTTCGAGAACGCGGAAGGCAACTTTGGCATGGCCAACGCCATCCTAGGCCACCTGGCGGAGAAGCTGCCGGTATCGCGCTGGCAGCGCGACCTGACTGATTCCACGGTGCTGCGCAATATGGGCGTGGGCTTCGGCTATACCCTGCTGGGCCTGAAGGCCTGCCTGAAAGGCCTGAACAAGCTGGAAATCAATCAGCAAGCAATCGCCACCGAGTTGGACAACAGCTGGGAACTGCTGGCCGAACCGGTGCAGACCGTGATGCGCCGTCATGGCGTGCCCAATCCGTATGAGCAGTTGAAAGAACTGACTCGCGGCAAGGGCGGCATCACCCGCGAAACCCTGCATGCCTTCATCAAGAACCTGGAGCTGCCGGAAACGGAAAAAGCCCGTCTGCTGGAGTTAACTCCCTCAGCTTATATCGGCAAGGCCGCGGAGCTGGCCAAACGTATTTGAGCACCTTGGCTCGAGCATAAAAAAACCGCCGTCACCCGGCGGTTTTTTTTATTTGCTATCCACAATCAACCTTTGCTCGAACAGCTAGCAAAACTGCGACAACAAAAAACCCAGCTTTCAAAAGAAAGCTGGGTTCTTGAATTTGGTTGCGGGGGCAGGATTTGAACCTACGACCTTCGGGTTATGAGCCCGACGAGCTACCAGACTGCTCCACCCCGCGTCAGAGAGGTTGCATATTAAACGTAGGCCGCCCTGCTGTCAAGATATTTTTATATCAAGCCAGTTCATGCACTCCAATTCACCAAACCCAGCTGCCAGGTGGCCAGGATCACCAAGCCAAAGACAATGCGATACCAGGCGAATACATTGAAATTATGGCTGGACACATAGCGGATCAAACCGCGCACCGCGAAGAAAGCGCTGATGAAAGCGGCGATGAAGCCTACGCCTATCACCGGTACATCGGTGGCGGTGAATTGGTGCCAGTGCTTGTACACGTCGTAGAAAGTCGCCGCGAACATGGTCGGCACAGCCAGGAAAAAGGAAAACTCGGTGGCCACCTTGCGATCCAGGCCAAACAGCATGCCGCCGATAATGGTGGAGCCCGAGCGCGAAGTACCCGGCACCATGGCAAACACCTGGGCGATGCCGACCTTCAGCGCGTCCTGCCAGCTCATATCGTCAACGCTGATCACCCGCGGCACTCGTTGCCGACGCTCAACCAGCAGGATGATCACGCCGCCAACCACCAAGGCCAGCGCCACCGTCACCGGGTTGAACAAGTAATGCTTGATCGCCTTGATCGCGAAGAAGCCTATGACCGCTGCCGGCAAAAAAGCCACCAGCAGATTGCTGATGAAGCGCAGCGATTGCGCATCTCGCTGCAAAGCGCCTTGCGCCACACCGAGAAAGCGCTGGCGATATTCCCAAACCACGGCCAGGATCGCCCCCAGCTGAATCACAACTTCAAATACATCGGCATTGTTCTGGAAATCGATCAGATCCCCCACCACGATCAAATGACCGGTGCTGGAAATCGGGAAAAACTCCGTCAGCCCCTCGACGATGCCCAACAATAAGGCCTTGGCCAGCAACATCACATCCATATCCATCCCCCATCAAGAATTAAGACGCACAAAAGGCAGCCACGGGGCTGCCTTCTTCACAAACCATTATGGTCGATTATTATTTTTTCTCGGCTCGGGCCTTGGCCACCAGCTCATTGATCACCTGTACCATGCGCTCCGGCGCCACCGGCTTCACCACATACTTGCCGTTGACGATGACGGTGGGCGTGCCCTGAATCGCATAGTCCCGGGTCATCTTGGTGGCCCTGGCCACCTGCGCATTCACGCCGAAGGACTTGTAAGCCTGCATCACATTGGCGGCATTAACGCCCGGCTGCTGTTTCAGCCAACCATTGAACACCGCTTCATCCGACAGATTGACGCGCGACTTCACCACAGCTTCAAAAGCGGGCCGGTGCAGTTTGTCATAGGTGCCGGAGCTCTTGAAGGCGGCAAACATGCGCACAAAGCCTTCCATCGACTTCTGCCATACGATCTGCTCCTTAGTGAAACTCACATCGGCCGGCTTGCTCTTCTCCCAGGCGCTCATCGCCGGCTCAAGGTCCAGGCAATGGATGCAGTGATAGGAGAAAAACTCGATCACTTCCACTTTCTTGGGATCGGCCACCGGCTGCGGTGTCGCCAGCATGGTGTAATCCTTGCCCAGTTCAATCGCAGCGTTCGCCAGGCCGCTGAACAGCATCAAAGAAAGCAATAACCACTTTTTCATTCTCGATTTTCCTAATAGAGGAAGAGTTTATTCCGCCTTGACGACTGTTGCGCCAATACCGTCCTGCTTCAACTGGGCCTTCACCCTATCGACCTCGTCCTGACGGCTGTATGGCCCCACCCGAACCCGGTGCACCAAGCCCTTCTCCGGCACGGTTACCGACTGGATCTTGGCCTCCACGCCCAGCAAGGCCAGTTTCGCCTTGAGGTTATCGGCCTCGTCCTGGTTCTGGAAGGAGCCCAGTTGCAAGTAAACCTTTTTGGCAGCCGGCGGGTTGGAAGGTTCCGTCGCCTTGCCATTCTTGCCCGGCACCGCATCCACCTGCCCTGGCAGTATCTTGTAGAAGTCGAAACGCTGCTCATCCTTGCCCGCATCCTTGGCTGCTGGCGCGGCCGGCTTGACCGGCACCTCGGCCGGCATCGGCGGCGGAGCCGTCGGCTCCTGGGCCGGCTTGACCGCCGGAGCCGGCGTGACCGCGGTTTCCGAGGCGGCATCGGCAATGCGCGTGCCGGGCGCCAGCAACTCGGTAGGCGGCGCGGAAGCGCCTGCGGTCTTGCGGTCCAGTTTTTCCAGGTTGCTGAATGGGGTGGAGGATTTATTCAGATACATGGCGAGGCCAACCGCGACGGCGACGCCGACAATCAGCCCGATGACGATGCCAGCCACCATGCCGCCGCCTCCGCTTTTGGCGCCGGATGACCGGCTGCGGGAACTACGGGAGGAATTTTTTAAATCTCGATTTGCCATGCACCACTTACGCTTTTAGCTAATCAAATAGTTGGTAAAACTATCTGGATTGATCAATTCTTTATTTATTCTAGCCATTGGGCATTGCCGCGCGCCGCAATTGGATCGCTTGCAATACATGCTCCCGCATGACCATAGCCTGACCTTGCAGATCGGCAATGGTTCTGGAAACCCGAAGTATCCGATGATAAGCGCGCGCCGACAAGCCGATCTTGTCCAAAGCTTCGCGCAATAATGCCAATGCGTCGGCCTGAAAGTCTCCGTAGCTCTCCAATTCCACGCCGCTGAGTTCGGCATTCGCCTTGCCTTGCCGCGCCAATTGCCGCCGATACGCGCATTCCACCCGCTCCCGGACGCGTTCGCTACTCTCGCCGGCGCTCCCCGCCACCAATTCATCAGCCGGCAAGGGCGGCACCTCGATATGCAAATCAATGCGATCCAGCAAAGGACCCGAGATTTTACCCCGATAGCGTCCGACCTGCTCGGGAGTGCAGCGGCATTTTCCGCTGAAATGCCCAAGATAGCCACATGGGCAGGGGTTCATCGCCGCAATCAATTGAAACCGCGCCGGGAAGCTGGCCTGGCGCGCCGCGCGTGAAATATGGATGACACCGGCCTCCAGCGGTTCGCGCAAAACCTCCAGCACTTTGCGATCGAATTCGGGCAACTCGTCCAGAAACAATACCCCATGATGCGCCAAGCTGATTTCCCCTGGCCTCGGATCGCTGCCGCCGCCCACCAGGGCCACGGCGGAAGCGGTGTGGTGCGGAGAGCGAAAGGGCCGAACGCCCCAGCTGTCCAAGGTAAAGCCTCCCGTGGTCAGGGAGCGTACCGCCGCGCTCTCCAAAGCTTCATCATCCGGCATCTCTGGCAAGATACCGGGCAAACGCGCGGCCAACATCGACTTGCCGGTACCGGGCGGCCCCATCAGCAATAGGCTGTGGCGCCCTGCCGCCGCCACTTCCAAGGCATGGCGCGCCAATGGCTGCCCCTTGATGTCACGCAGATCTGGATAACTTGGCCTAGCCTCGGCATCGCCCGGCCCAGGGCGGCATGGCGGCAAGGACTGCAAACCATTGAGAAAGGCGCAGGCCTCAAGCAGAGTGTCCACGCCATACAAGGACATGCCCTCCAGCACCGCGGCTTCCTTGGCGCTGGCCTGCGGCAAGATAAAGGCGCGGCCGGCGGCCCGCGTCTTGCAAGCCATGGCCAAGGCGCCGCGCACCGGTCGCAATGCGCCGGTCAATGCCAGTTCGCCGGCTATTTCGTATTCGGACAGCGTGGCGCAACGCACCTGACCGCTCGCCACCAGAATGCCGATGGCGATGGGCAGGTCGAAGCGGCCTGAATCCTTGGGCAGATCGGCAGGCGCCAGATTGACAGTGATGCGCCGAGCGGGAAACTCGAAACCAGAGGTCAGGATTGCCGCGCGCACTCGCTCACGGCTTTCCTTGACCTCCAAATCCGGCAGGCCGACGATGGTGAATGCGGGCAAGCCGTTGGCCAGGTGCACTTCCACGGCCACTTCGGGCGCGTCCAGGCCGGACAAGGCCCGGCTTGCCACCACGGCCAGCGCCATGAGACTCAGGAGTGGCCTAGCTCGGATTGGGCCTCGGTCTTGGCCGCGGCTTCATCCGGAAAGACCTGCGCTTCCAGACGCGCCAATTGACGTTCCAGCTGCGCCAGTTTCTCGCGGGTGCGCGCCAACACCTCCTGTTGCACGTCAAACTCCTCCCGCGTCACCAGATCCATCTTGGAAAAAGTGGAAGCCATCATCGCCTTGACGTTCTTCTCGATGTCCTTGGCCGGACTGGCGGCGATGGTCTCGCTGATCTTGTTGCCGATTTCTTCGAACAGTTTCTGGCTCAGCATGCTGCGGCTCCTTGATGTGGATAAGTGATAACAGCGCAGAGTGTAGCAAAAAGCCCAAGCCGCCACCTGCTGGAACGCGCGGCGCGCTTGCCTTCGCCACTGTAGCACCAAATCAGTGCGCCACCGCCTCACCGCGTGCACAGTAAAAGTGCCAAAACGGCCAGTACAGGCCGTTTTTGCATTGCAACATGATTCCAGGGTTTTCTTTTGCGCCAAGCAGGCCTGGCACGATTCATGCGTATTGGTGGTTCAGCAGCGCTCAACCCAAGACACCGGATCATCCGACCCTAAGGAGCAGTCATGAAACTCGTTTCTGCCATCATCAAACCCTTCAAGCTCGATGAAGTCCGCGAGGCCCTGTCCGCCATCGGCGTACAAGGGGTCACCGTCACCGAGGTCAAAGGCTTCGGTCGCCAGAAAGGACACACCGAACTCTACCGCGGCGCGGAATACGTGGTGGACTTCCTGCCCAAGGTCAAACTGGAGATCGCCATCGACGACTCCTTGCTCGACCAGGTGGTGGAGGCCATAGAGAAATCCGCCCGCACCGGCAAGATCGGCGACGGCAAGATCTTCGTCTACGAACTGGAGCAGGTCGTGCGCATCCGCACCGGCGAAACCGGCGCGGACGCGGTCTGAACCAATCATTAGCAGACAGGGGAAACGATAATGAAAAAACTGCTCGCAATCACTCTGCTCGCCGGCGGTTGCCTGGCGGCTCCGTTGGCGTTCGCCGCCGCTCCGGCCGGTCCGGCCATCGCCGACGCCAAAAGCATCAATGCCGGCGACACCGCCTGGATGCTGATCTCCACCGCGCTGGTGCTGTTCATGACCATTCCCGGCCTCGCCCTGTTCTATGGCGGCATGGTGCGCAAGAAGAACGTGCTGGCCACCTTGATGCAAAGCTTCGCCATCACCGCACTGATCACGGTGTTGTGGGTCGTCATCGGCTACAGTCTGGCCTTCACCGTTGGCTCCCCCTATCTGGGCGACCTGAGCCGCGTGATGCTGGACGGCATGGTCTATCTCAAGGATGCCGGCAAACTGGCGGTGCATCCGCTGGCCGCCACCATCCCGGAATCGGTGTTCATGACCTTCCAGATGACCTTCGCCATCATCACGCCGGCGCTGATCACCGGCGCTTTCGCCGAGCGGATGAAGTTTTCCGCCATGCTGGCCTTCATGGCGCTGTGGTCATTGCTGGTTTATGTGCCGGTGGCGCACTGGGTCTGGGCGCCAGGAGGCTGGATGGCGGATAAAGGCGTGCTCGATTTCGCAGGCGGCACCGTGGTTCACATCAACGCCGGTATCGCCGGCCTGGTGACCGCCTTGGTGCTGGGCAAGCGCGTCGGCTTCGGCAAGGAAGCGATGCCACCGCACAACCTGGTCTTGACCCTGGTGGGCGCATCCATGCTGTGGGTGGGCTGGTTCGGCTTCAATGCAGGCTCCGCCGGCGCCGCGGATGGCCGCGCCGGCATGGCGATGGTCACCACCCAGCTTGCCACCGCCGCCGCCGCGCTGGCCTGGATGTTCGCCGAGTGGATCACCAAGAAAAAACCCTCGGTGCTCGGCATCGCCTCTGGCGCGGTAGCCGGCCTGGTTGCCATCACTCCGGCGGCCGGCTTCGTCGACGTCAAAGGCGCGCTGATCATTGGCATTGCCGCGGGTGTTGTCTGCTTCTGGGGCGCTACCGGCCTCAAGCATATGCTGGGCTATGACGATTCGCTGGACGCCTTTGGCGTGCACGGCATCGGCGGCATCTTGGGTGCCTTGCTGACCGGTGTGCTGGCGGTAAAAGAAATTGGCGGCGCCGATGGCAGCCTGGCCGCCCAGGCCTTGGGCGTAGGCGTTACCGCGGTGTACTGCGCCATCGTCACCTTCATCCTGTTGAAGCTGATCAATGCGGTGATAGGGCTGCGCGTGGCTGAAGACGAGGAGCGCGAAGGCCTGGACCTTATCCTCCATGGCGAGCGCGTCGAATAAATCAGGCTTTCTTGTTGTGCTAAGGGACTTGGGGCGCCGCTGGCGCCCTTTTTTTCGAGCGGTTAACAAAGCCCTGATGCTGCATTGCGCCGACTTGCCGTACTCGAGTACAAGTTGCGTCGGCGCGCCTTGCCTCAGCCGTGAAACTGATAATATTAGCTGCTCCAAGAACCTGTTTACGATCTGCTGCGCGTCGTCGAGCGTTACACGGTGAATACGTCTTCGAAATACTCATGTACCGTATGTACACTCCGCTTTCTCAGCCGTTTTCGCCTTGTCTCGCCCTAGCTCGCGAAATCGTAAACAGATTCTTAGCACCATATAAAAAAAGCCGACCTGGGTAGGCCGGCTTTCGATGCTTGGATAGGCGTTATTTGACGATGCGCAGGCTGGGACGACCGCTGGGCTTGGCCGGCGCTTCCGCGGCCGGCGTCTCGTCCTGCTTGGCTTCTTCATCGGCGGCAACCGGCTTCAGCGCCGGTGCGGCGGCCTCCTCGGCCCCCAGTTCCACTTCGAAGCCCATGCCTTCGCCGGTCTCCCGGGCGAAAATAGACATTACATTGCCGATAGGCACCCAGATATCGCGGGACACACCACCAAAACGAGCGGAAAACGACAGCCACTCGTTATCGATGCGCAGATTCTTGGTGGCCGACAAGCCGATGTTCAGCACGATCTCGTTGTTCTTCACGTACTCGCGCGGCACATCGGCGCGCTCATTGACCCATACCACCACATAGGGCGTGAAGCCGTTGTCGCCACACCATTCATGCAGCGCGCGGATCATGTAGGGCTTGGTGCTGGAGCTCATTGGCAGTCCTTATTTGCGCATGGCCTTTTCGGACGGCGTCAGCGAATCGATGAAGGACTGACGCTGGAAGATACGCTCGGCGTACTTCAGGATAGGCGCCGAATTCTTGCCCAGATCGATATTGTAATGCTCAAGACGCCACATCAGCGGCGCGATCGCCACGTCAATCATAGAGAAATCATCGCCCAGCATGAACTTCTGCTTGGAGAAAATCGGCGCTATCGTGGTCAGACCGTCGCGGATCGCTTCACGCGCCTTGCTGGCTTCCTTGCCGGTGGCTCCAGCCTCCAGCGCCTTGACGTGAATGAACAGCTCGTTCTCGAAGCGGTACAGGAACAAACGGGCGCGCGCGCGCATCACCGGATCCGCCGGCATCAGCTGCGGGTGCGGGAAGCGCTCGTCGATGTACTCGTTGATGATATTGGATTCGTGCAGGATCAAATCACGCTCGACCAATACCGGCACCTCATTGTAGGGATTCATCACCGCCAGATCTTCCGGCTTGTTATGGATATCCACATCAATGATTTCGAAATCCATTCCCTTTTCAAAAAGCACGATGCGACAACGCTGGCTGAACGGGCAGGTAATTCCGGAGTAAAGAGTCATCATGGCAGGAGGAAATCCTTAACTAACAATGGGTTGATTCAGCTGAGCATTCTAGCACTTTCCGCCTGCCAATTTCCAGCACAGTTACATAAGGCCATGATTAAAAAGAAAAAAGGCGGAATTCTCCGCCTTTTTCACAAACCCGAATCGGGCTTAATGCACGTCGCGCCAGTACTCTTTCTTCAAGAAATACGCCAACGGCAACAGCAGCAGCGACAAGAACATCAACACGACATAACCGATCTGCTGGCGCTTCACCTGAGCCGGCTCGCCGATATAGACCAGGAAGTTGGTCAGGTCCGCCATGCGCTTGTCGAACTCCACGGTGTTGGCCTTGCCGTTCTCAAGCTTGGTCAAGGAGCCGGCCTTGATCAGCTCCAGCTTGTGCTCCTCATGGCCTTCCGCGTTCTTCTCGGTCTTCAGCACCTGCTCGCCCTGCCATTCCCAGAAGATGTGCGGCATGCCCACCTTGTCGAACACGGCGTTATTCCAACCGGTCGGACGGCTGGGATCGCGGTAGAAGCCGCGCAGATAGCCGTACAGATAATCGGCGCCGCGCGAACGAGCGATCAGCGACAGATCCGGCGGCGTAGCGCCGAACCAGGCCTGGGCATCCTTCTTGTTCATCGCCACATTCATCTGCTCGCCGATCTTGGTGCCTTCCGGCAATAGATTGGCCTTGATCTGCTCTTCAGTCAGACCGATATCGGTCAGGCGGTTATAACGCATCGCACTGGCCGAGTGGCAGGACAGACAATAGTTGGTGAAGATCTGTGCGCCGCGCTGCAGGCTTTCCGTATCCTGGATATCGATCGGCGCCTTGGGCAACTTGGGCCCTTCACCGGCGGCAAGAGCCGTGCCGGCAAACGGCAGAGCCAGCACCATGGCCGCGATCAGGTGGCGGATTTTGCTTTTCATGAGTCCTTTCCCCTTCTTACACGTTCATGGCGAATACGGTTGCGGCCACCACAGTCACCGCCACCAGCACGGCGAACTGGATCTTGCGCTTGGTATTGGTCTCGGTCACCCGCGTCGGCACCGGGATACTGCCCACATCGTTCTTGGTGTAGAACGGCATGCCCAGGAAGAAGGCGAAGTAGACGAACGAGAGCACCTGTGCGATCACGGTGCGGGCATTGGTGGACGGCAAGGCGCCCAAAATGCCCAGGCCGATGAAGGCCACGATGAACAGGACCAGCATGAACTTGAACTTGGGACCGCGATAACGGATGGATTTCACCGGCGAGCGATCCAGCCACGGCAGGAAGGCGATCAGCACCACCGCCGCGCCCATTGCCAAGACGCCCCATACCTGGGTACCCAGGAAGGACGGGATGGCGCGCAAGATGGCGTAGAACGGGGTGAAGTACCATACCGGCGCGATATGCGGCGGTGTCTTCAGCGGATCAGCCTGGTCAAAGTTCGGATGCTCCAGGAAGTAACCGCCCATCTCCGGCATGAAGAAGACGATGGCGGAGAACACGATCAGGAACACCACCACGCCCAGGATATCCTTGACGGTGTAGTAAGGATGGAACGGAATGCCGTCCAGCGGAATGCCCTTCTCATCCTTCAACTTCTTGATTTCGACGCCGTCCGGGTTATTGGAACCGACTTCATGCAGCGCGATCAGGTGGGCAACCACCAATGCCAGCAGCACCAGCGGCACCGCGATCACATGCAGCGCGAAGAAGCGGTTCAGCGTGGCGTCAGACACCACGTAGTCGCCACGGATCCACACCGACAGGTCCGGACCGATCACCGGGATGGAGCCGAACAGATTGACGATCACCTGCGCGCCCCAGAACGACATCTGTCCCCATGGCAGCAGATAGCCCATGAAGGCCTCGGCCATCAGACACAGGAAGATCAGCGTGCCGAACACCCACACCAGTTCACGCGGCTGCTTGTAGGAGCCGTAGATCAGGCCGCGGAACATGTGCAGATACACCACCACGAAGAACATCGACGCGCCGGTGGAGTGCATGTAGCGGATGATCCAGCCGCCGGCCACATCGCGCATGATGTATTCGACCGAGGCGAAGGCAACCGGGATGCCGGCACCATTCAAGGTGCCGTCCGGCTTGTAGTTCATGGTCAGGAAAATACCGGTGACGATCTGAATCACCAGCACCAGCATGGCCAGCGAACCGAAGAAATACCAGAAGTTGAAGTTCTTCGGCGCGTAATACTCGGTGACGTGCTCCTTGAGCATCGACGACAGCGGGAAGCGTTCGTCCACCCAATTGAGCAGTTTTTGTCCTTTAGTCATGTAGCCCCCTCAGCTTATTTGTCTTCGCCAATCAGCAGGCGGGTGTCGGACAGATATTTGTGCGGCGGAATTTCCAGGTTCTTAGGTGCCGGCACGCCTTTGTAGACGCGCGCGGCCAGGTCGAACTTGGAACCATGACACGGGCAATAGAAGCCACCCAGCCAGTCCGGGCCCAAATCAGCGGGCGCGATATCCGGACGGTGGGTCGGCGAACAGCCCAAGTGGGTGCAAATACCGACAGCCACCAGCAACTCGGGTTTGATCGAGCGATGCTCGTTCTGGCAGTAAGCCGGCTGCTGCTCCATCTCGGACTTGGGATCGACCAGCTTGTCATCCAGCTTGGGTAGATTTTTCAACTGCTCCGGCGTGCGGTTCAACACCCACACCGGCTTGCCGCGCCACTCAACGTTGATTTTCTGGCCCGGCTCGATCTTGCCGATATCCACTTCGACGGGAGCGCCAGCGGCCTTTGCCCTCTCGGACGGGAAGAAACTCATCAGAAACGGCGTCGCCACTCCGGCCACCGCCACACCACCAACAGCGCTGGTTGCAACCGTCAGAAAGCGACGGCGCCCCGTATCGACTTGTTGTTCACTCATTACAGTCATCCTCAAACGTGGAAACCGAGCCCAAAACTGCCTGATTTTACCCGATTCCGAGTAGGGACTTGAAGCATCTATGCAAATAAATTGCCCGCAGCCCCATCCTGCCCCCTAAACCGGGTTGGAAATATCGACAAATTCGACACTTATGCCATGGAGCTGGGCCAGATGTTCGCCCAAAGCCTTGACGCCAAACCGCTCGGTGGCGTGGTGACCCGCCGCGATAAACGCAACATCACACTCCATTGCCATATGATGATTTTGCTCCGAGGCCTCGCCGGAGATGAAAGCATCCACCCCCAACGCAATCGCCTCGGCAAAGAAACCCTGCGCGCCGCCGGTGCACCAGGCCACACGCGAAACCTTCTTATCACCACGTCCCAGCAACAAGGCATCCCGGCCCAGGCGCGCGGAGACATGAGTGGCAAAGTCCGCTGCGCTGCCGGCGGCCGGCCACTCCCCATGCCACAACAAACCCTGCTCGCCGTCCTGACCTCGGGCCTCCAGCTCCAGCACCTTGCCCAACATCGCGTTATTGCCAAACTCCAGGTGGCCATCCAGCGGCAAGTGGTAGGCCAGCAGACTCAAATCCTGCTGCAGCAAGGTTTTCACACGCTGGCGTTTCATGCCGCAGATACGCGCGTCCTCGCCTTTCCAGAAATAACCATGATGCACCAACAGCGCATCGGCACCGCGCGCCACCGCGGCATCGATCAAGGCTTGCGAGGCGGTGACGCCCGTCACCACTCGCTTCACCTCCCGCCGCCCCTCCACCTGCAGGCCGTTGGGTGCGTAGTCCTTGTAGCGCCACGGCTCCAGAATCGCATCCAGGCTACTCTGCAATGCCAGCAAATCCATTGCGTACTCCTTAATTTAATATATGCCCCAGCCTTATTTTGCCAGAAGCCGACACCTAAACCGCGCATATAAAGAAAAACCCCGCTTGCGCGGGGTTTCTCAATGCGGACTTGGCGTCAGCTTACATCATGCCGCCCATGCCACCCATGCCGCCCATATCCGGCATGCCGGCCGCCGGCTTGTCTTCCGGCAGTTCAGCGATCATGCAGTCGGTGGTCAGCATCAGGCCAGCTACCGAAGCAGCGTGCTGCAGAGCAGAGCGGGTCACCTTGGCCGGATCCAGCACGCCCATTTCCAGCATATCGCCGTACTCGCCGCTGGCGGCGTTGTAACCGAAGTTGCCCTTGCCTTCCAGCACCTTGTTCACCACGACCGACGGCTCTTCACCGGCGTTCTTGACGATCTGGCGCAGCGGGGCTTCAATCGCCTTCAGCACGATCTTGAGACCAGCGTCCTGATCCGCATTGTCGGTTTTCAGGGTGTCCAGGGTGGAGCGTGCACGCAGCAGCGCTACGCCGCCGCCGGCCACAACGCCTTCTTCCACAGCCGCGCGAGTAGCGTGCAGCGCGTCTTCAACGCGAGCCTTCTTCTCTTTCATTTCCACTTCAGTGGCTGCGCCAACCTTGATCACAGCAACACCGCCGGCCAGCTTGGCCACGCGCTCTTGCAGCTTCTCACGGTCGTAATCGGAAGTGGCTTCTTCCATCTGCTTGCGGATCTCGCCCACGCGGGACTGGATCTCAGCGGCTTGACCGGCGCCATCGATGATGGTGGTGTTTTCCTTGCCCACTTCAACGCGCTTGGCTTGGCCCAGCATTTCCAGCGAGGCTTTTTCCAGAGTCAGGCCCACTTCTTCGGCAATCACGGTGCCGCCGGTCAGGATGGCGATATCCTGCAGCATGGCCTTGCGACGATCGCCAAAGCCCGGGGCTTTAACGGCAACCACTTTCAGAATGCCGCGGATGGTGTTGACCACCAGAGTCGCCAACGCTTCGCCTTCAACGTCTTCGGCGATGATCAGCAGCGGACGGCCGGACTTGGCCACTTGCTCCAGAACCGGCAGCAGGTCGCGGATGTTGGAGATTTTCTTGTCGAACAGCAGGATGAAGGGATTGTCCAGAGCGGCAATCTGCTTGTCCTGGTTGTTGATGAAGTACGGGGACAGGTAGCCGCGGTCGAACTGCATGCCTTCAACCACGTCCAGCTCGTTGTTCAGGCTCTTGCCGTCTTCAACGGTGATCACGCCTTCCTTGCCCACTTTTTCCATCGCATTGGCGATGATGTCGCCGATGTCGGAATCGGAGTTGGCGGAAATGGAGCCAACCTGAGCGATTTCCTTGGTGGTGGCGCACGGCTTGGCGATCTTGGCGATCTCACCCACCAGCGAGGCAACGGCCTTGTCGATGCCACGCTTCAGATCCATCGGGTTCATGCCGGCGGCAACGTACTTCATGCCTTCCAGTACGATGGCTTGAGCCAGCACGGTGGCGGTGGTGGTGCCGTCGCCGGCCACGTCGGAAGTCTTAGAAGCAACTTCTTTCACCATTTGCGCGCCCATGTTCTCGAACTTGTCTTTCAGTTCGATTTCCTTGGCGACGGATACGCCATCCTTGGTGATGGTCGGCGCGCCGAAGGAGCGATCCAGCACGACATTGCGGCCTTTCGGGCCCAGAGTCACTTTAACGGCATCAGCCAGGATGTTGACGCCGGTTACCATCTTGGCGCGAGCGGAATCACCGAATTTTACGTCTTTAGCAGCCATTCTTTAAATCTCCAGAATTCTGTGTAGGGAAGTTCAGATGCGGGTCGGATTACTCAACGATGCCCATTACATCTTCCTCGCGCATCACGAGGACTTCATCGCCATCAACCTTGACGGTCTGGCCGGAGTACTTGCCGAAGATGACCTTGTCGCCAACCTTCAGCTCCAGCGCACGACGCTCGCCGTTTTCCAAGATCTTGCCGTTGCCTACGGCCAACACCTGGCCCATGTCCGGCTTCTCAGCGGCTGCGCCCGGCAGAACGATGCCGGAAGCGGTTTTTTCTTCAGCCTCGAGGCGCTTGATAACAACACGGTCGTGCAAAGGACGAATTGCCATGGATCTCTCCTGTTACAGTGGCTGTTGAGAGTTGAAACCTGTTTGAGTTGAGGCGAGTGTTAGCACTCACCCGCTACGAGTGCTAATGATAGGGACGAGCGGGAGGGTTTTCAAGAGCTTGCCGTAGCAATTTTCGACAGGCCCAAGCACGCGTCAGGGTCGAGCGGACTTGCGCAACAACATCCAGTGCGGGGTACGGAAACGAACAATCATACGGTATAGATAGATGTAACTGGCGATGAAAACTAATACAAAACCGATGAGCACAGGCGTGTTGTTCCAAAACAGCATAGCCGGCACTACGGAGAAGGAGGACAAAGCCCACAGATAGGGGGACGTCAAACTATTACGCTGGGTCAGATGCGCAGCATCCTTGGAACCAACCATCCACAGCACAACACGCTTATAAATGACCTGATGCAGGTGCAAAGCATCTGGGTAACCAATAGCTCGCCGCTGTAGAAACTTTCTACGGTACATAGAAAAGACTGTCTCAAATACAGGGTAAATCACGCACAGTAGTGGAAACCAAGGTGACACTTCAGCATGGCGCTGCACCAACAGGACGGAAATTTCTCCAATCATGAACCCAACGAGATAAGCGCCACCATCTCCGGCAAAAATCAAACCTCTTGGAAAGTTCCAGAATAGAAAGCCCGCAACGGCCCCAATCATTGCAAAGCAAAGCCCCATTAACTCAACATCTTGCACTTTAAATGCTACGTAGGCCATAGCAAGAAAAATAAATACTGCAACCACCCCAGACAATCCATTGTAACCGTCAATGATATTCACTGCATGTGCAACCCCTCCAACAGCGACAACGGTTAACAATAGTGAAATCGGCCACCATTGTTGCAACAGCAGGTCCACCCCTGGGATATCCACTCTAGAAAGGCCTGCTTTGATCAAGAAAAACGCAATCACTCCCGCCACAAAAGTAGCTAAAAGCCTAGGCCATGGTCCTACCTTCTTAGTAATATCTTCAATCAGACCAGCACCAAAAGCCGGAACTGACGATAGTAGCAACAAAACCGGAAGCAAAGAGCCCGTCAAATACTTCAAGAGAAAACACCCTGCACAGAGGCCTGCCATAACAGGAACTCCTCCGACTCTTGGAACGGGCTTGGCATGAAATTTTTGTACACCAGTCAAATCATGATCGGCAGAGAACTGCTCATGCAGGTGAGAGTAGTGTATTAAAAGAGCCCCTAAAAACAAAGCAACAACTGTCGAAAATAACAATATTAATAGCATACAAATGCCCAAAAATTTTAGGAGAAATCCAAAACTAAGCCACGCCCGCAGATGACAAACACATTTTCATGCAAGCCTGACAGCCCTATGAGCCAAAATCATTCACGACCCTCCCTTGGAACATCGAAACATCCCCATAGCAATCACTCACGAAGACAGAAGCATGCTTTGACCACAATTTACTTGTACTACACGCCATACTTTAGTTGCACGTACAAATGTCTAATCCAAAAACTGGACGGTAATTGATGTACCTTCAACACGTCAGCCAACATTCAAACAGGATAATTCAGAACAGTTCTAAGCTCATTGGGAGGAGATGGCAAACCACGAAATGCTCGCCATATAATCGAGGAGTTGGGTGAAAGAACAGCCCAAACTGTTATAAAAATAGCCATGAAATATGTAACAAGATTTTGATTATTTACATACCACTCCTCCAGCGCCCCTTTATAAGGGGCAACTATATCCCTATAAAAAGCAATAGACCCGGCCTCACCAGCCAAAATCTCTTCTTCCTGCCGAAAAACGATAGAACCAATTCCTGACAAACCAGGACGCACCTTAACAACACTCGCCTGAATTTGAACCGAGTACGCACCAAACGTCTGAGAGGTGAGTGGCCTTGGACCAATAACGCTCATGTCACCAAAAAAGATATTTAACAACTGAGGTAGCTCATTAATTTTAGTTTTTCTCAAAAAATGCCCCATCGGCAATATACGGGGATCATTTTTCATAGTAATCGTACCCGTACCTAAGCTTGGGCTATTCTTCAACATTGTAGCAAACTTATACAACATGAACGGCTTACCTCCCCGCCCGATTCTCTCTTGCAAATAAAAAACCTCTCCTTCACCGGTAAGCCGTAAAGCGATCACAATCGGCAATAGAAATGGAGAAAAAATCAGTAGCGCCAATCCAGAAAAAAATATATCAAAAGCTCTCTGCACAATTACATCCTCTGATCAAGATATTTTCCAGTTTCTTTATGGGAGAAGTCTGGCAATATACTAAAGAATAGGTCAACAATTTCAGCCTTACTCCAAGAACCACGCTTACGCATTTTCGAAACCATCGCTTCGAAATTGTCGAGTAATGCGCCATCAAAAGAAGCATCATTTTTAATGACACCTAGGCTCTCGAAACGAGACATGTCGACGTCTTCACTTTCAGTGAAGAATTCTTCAAAGTCTTTCTCACCCGTGGTATCACTTTCGAAGAAATAGCACGGCCATTTTTTTAATGAAATCAATCTTCCCACTTCGAGACGAGCTTCTTCCTCACTACTACAGAGATAAGGTTCAAAGCCATATTGCTCCAAATAGCGAACAGCAATCTCCGAAAAGGTGATCAAATGCAACTTCTCACTTAATTTAGGAAAAAAGATATCCCGATTTTCACCCAACAAACAAGACATTAAACAAAGTTCACCAGACTCTTGTGGAGTCACAAAATACCTCTTGATATCACTAGGAGCTGAAAACGGTTGTCTTTTAGCAAAGCGCTGATTAAAACCATGCAACAGCGAGCCGTCAGAAAAAGCAACATTAGCAAATCGTGCAGTAGAGATCACTTGGTTCTGACTCTCACGCATCAAAAACAACTCCATGATGCGCTTGCTCGCACCCATCATATTAACAGGATTCGCTGCTTTATCTGTAGAGACACAAAAATACTTCTTGGCACCACCTTGATGGGCCAGCCGCAGCGTCTTGACTGTATTAAAGATATTGACATCAATCATGCGAAGCAGAGTAAACGGATCTTTCTCACTACGCACGTGCTTCAATGCGGACAGATTGAGGACATAGTCGTAAGGGCCTTCGCTGCTCATCAATGATTCAAACTCTTGCGAGCCACAATCGAGAGCAAAAGTTCGAAAATCTCCTTCGATATAACCAGCCGTGCTACGTAAGTCACGAACCAGTTCGACCATATTATTCTCACTGATATCCACGACATGCAGCACTCTAGGATTACGTTTGAATATTTCTCTGACTACTGCTTGCCCAATAGAGCCCGCCCCACCAATAACTAAGAACTTAGCACCACGAACCAACTCCCTCAGATGTAAATCTCTCTGTACAATATCAACATCAAAAAGTGGTGATTTTCTTCCAATTAGAGATAGATAATCCACGCTCACTCCTTTATTCTCAATTTCCCTATGCCTTGCGGCAAGCAATTATTAAACCTTGATCTACACTAAGCACGGGGTTCCATCCCAAAACTTCCCGCGTCTTTTGATCGTCTACTCGAAGACTCTCCAACAAGCGTTGTGCGATATTCTTACGTCCAAGCATAGCAGCACCACACTTCAGGATTATCGCTGGAACATACATCAATCTTACGGGTCTCTCCATCGCTCGTCCAAGCCGCAACAACAACTCAGCGGTTGATAAGTCTTCACCATCACAGACTAGAAATATCTGATTCACCGCCTTAGGATGATCAATACACTTAATCAGCAGAGAAACCAAATTTTCAAGAGACACCATGCTACGTCGATTTCCCTGGATAGCTCCCAAGGGTAAAGGAACCCCTCTGCGCACCACCTCAATCAACGATGCAAAGTTTCCCTTAACGCCCGCTCCATAAACAAGCGGCGGCCTGACTATGGCGACTTCTAAGCCTGTCTGCTTGGCGATTTCGAGTAAGCCACGTTCAGCCTCAAGTTTAGATAATCCATATGCGTCAATCGGCAATGGAGGGTCATCAGCTCGAAAAGGGCAATCAAAAGGGGTCGCCTCTCCATTGACCTTTATCGAACTAACGAATATAAAACGCTTAACCCCAAGAGCGGCGGCCTGTCTAGCAAGATTCAGCGTGCCTCTTACGTTCACCTCGCGGAAGGCCTCCAGCGGATCGCTAGCAGTATCTCTCATCACATGGACCCGAGCAGCAGTATGCACCACCACACTGACCCCACTCAATGCACGGCTCCAGTCGGTATCCGCCCCTATATTACCAATAGAGCAATAGCGAAAATCCGCAGATCTATCCGGATGTAGATCTCGCACGCACGCACGAGCTATTCGCCCTTGCTTTTCCAACATGTCGACCACGCGTGCGCCAATAAAGCCATTGGCCCCGGTAACCGCAACAATCATTGCGCTCCCTTTCCCGCCAACTCATGATATATCCGCATATGTTCCTTAACTACCGAGCGGACGTCAAAGACCTGTTCGGCTAAACGCCGTCCAGCAGCTCCCATCTCTGCACAAAGAGATGGACGGTCTAGAAGGTACTGAATCGCCTTGGCAAGTGGTTCCACCTTTCTAGCAGGAACCAAGATACCTGTCACATCAGGCTCAATCGCATCACGGCAACCGGGTACATCAGACGTAACGATAGCTCTTCCACAAGCCGCAGCCTCTATAAGCACCTTAGGCAGTCCCTCCCTATAGGATGGAAGAACAACTACTGTTGCCGAAGCCAAGACGTCAACCATATCGCTCCGCCCTCCCCAGATCTCAACGGCACCTTCCTCTCTCCAGAGTTCCAATGTCTCCAGCGTAACCGAGCTAGGATTTTCAGGGTCAGGCTCTCCAACCAAGACGCACCGTACACCATGTTTTGGTGCATACTCAGATCGGCTCAGCAGCCGAGCTGCCTCAACAAACTCTTGTACCCCTTTATCTTTCAACAATCTAGCTGCCAGAACAACAATAGGCGCACCGCCAGGCAGCTCTTTAACTCGGTACAGTTCAAGATCTACACCAGAACCACGAATCAGTTCAATACTATCCGAACCTAAACCAGACATCCGACATACATTAGTCTGATCGTCTTTGTTCTGAAAAATCGCCTTTAAGTTTTTATGACCCAATGCAATTGCATAAAATCTACCAACAATCAGACGTCTAAGGTCTGCTTTAATACCTGCATCCAAAAAAACAAAACCCATCCCCGAAATGGCCGCAACTACGGCAGGCACTTTCGCCAAACGAGCAGCTAAGCCCCCCAAAAGCACAGGTTTAATTGTAACCAAATGAACTAAATCAGGTTTCACCGCCTTCATTACACGATAGATTTGAAGAACTGAACGCACCATCCCTATGACATGCGTACTACCTCTTTGCATATCAAGGGGGTGAATAATAAAGCCATAACTCTCTAGCGTTTCTAATTTATCCGTCAGCCCTATTGCCACATGAACTTCATAATCCTGCTTTTGAGCCTCCAGAGCAATTGGTAGCCTATGCGAGAGAAAAAACCAATCTACATTTACCACTAAGAGCAGCTTTTTTTTCATGAATGGTGTGACTCCAGCCACGATTGAAAAACCAAAATACTCCACAGGTGGTGCTGCCAATTTCTTGCCCCAGAAAGATGCTCCACCCATTTCGCTCTAATCGAATGGCAATGGAAATATCCACCCTGTCTCAGCTTTCTTTCAGACAATAGTTCCTCCGCCCATTCTCTCAATGGGCCACGCAACCATTCTCCCAGTGGTACACCAAACCCCATCTTCGGCCGCTCAATCAGATCTCTCGGAACATGCCGATACAGTATTTGACGGAGAGGCCATTTAGTAATCCCATTACGAAGTTTATATTGCAAGGGTAAAGTCCATGCAAACTCAACAACACGGTGATCAAGAAAAGGGACCCTTGTCTCTAAGCTAACCCCCATGGCAGCACGATCAACTTTAGTCAGAATATCATCAGGCAAATAGCCCAACAAATCAAACAACATCATCAACTCAACCGGCCCAAGGCTTTCCATTCTCTGTTCTAAATGAGAATGCAAGCCATGATATTCTGCCCCACCAATCACAACAGAACTAGGGTCCGTCCAATGGGATGCCAAACCTTGGTATAAATCACCAGCAGTGCGGCTCGTCATCACTGACGCACCTTTATAAATCTTATCGCCGATATGCGCATGCGGCATAAACCCAGCAAATCGCTCCCATGTTTTTGGCGAAAATCTTGTAATCATTTGAGCCAAAGACCTTCGCCAGCGCAATGGGATCTTTTTGAGCTTATTCCATCCTTGCTCAGTAATCTGATAGCGATTATAACCACAAAACAATTCATCCCCCGCATCACCAGAAAGCGAAACAGTCACATGCTCACGCGCTAATTCACTGACAAGGAAAGTCGGGATCTGAGATGAGTCCGCAAACGGTTCACTATAGAGTTTCGATAACTTTGGGATTACCGTCATCGCCTGTTCAGGTGTGACATATAGCTCAGTATGGTCAGTCCCAAGGTGCTTTGCTACAGCTTTGGCAAACTCAGCTTCGTTATACCTTTTTTCAGCAAAGCCAATAGAAAAGGTTTTCACTGCGCGCGATGATTGCGCTTGCATCAACGAAACTATAACAGATGAATCAACCCCACCAGAGAGGAAGGCACCCAAAGGCACATCAGCCGCCATCTGCTGCTTTACCGCATCACACAATAGTCCATTTAGTTCTTCAACTGCCTCTTCTGGGCTACCACTAAATGGGTTATTCAAGCCTTGCAAAACGATTTCTTGCGCAGACCAGTATGATGTCACTACCGGCGTAGGCTCTCGAAGAGAAAGACTCAATAAACATCCTGGGGCAAGCTTAGAAATATTTTGATAAATGGAATGGGTACCACCAACACAATTGTGGCGAAGGTACAAACAAAGTGCATCCCGATCAATTTCGCCGGAAAAAGCAGGATGGGCGCGTAGCGCCCCCAATTCTGAACCGAAAAGAAATGTTGGCTTAGTAATACCTTGCCAACCATAGTAGAGTGGTTTCTCACCCAAACGGTCACGAGCTAGTGTCAGTTCTTGACGCTCGCGATCCCAGATCGCCAACGCAAACATTCCATGCACTTGCTTCAGAGTTTGTGCAATTCCCCATGCACTAAATCCAGCAAGAAGCGTCTCAGTATCCGAATGCCCGCGCCAAACAGGTGCCTTTTGCTGCGCAGCTAAAATGTCGCGGAGTTGCTGGTGATTATAAATTTCACCATTGAATGCGACAACCCAACGCCCATCAACAGACGACATAGGCTGAGCGCCTGCCGAAGATAAATCTAGAATGGCTAGGCGCCGATGGCCAAGACCGACACGATTAGAAGGGTCAACCCAAAACCCCTCTGCATCGGGGCCTCTATGCATGATAGCATCACACATTTTTCCCAAGATGTGACGCCCTGAATCAACACTAAATTGATCGGCCCCCAGATAACCTGCAAAACCGCACATACCTTAACCTCTTTAGTGCAAATCACCGCGTAAGCGATGCTCGTAGTCGTGCACTCGTTGTGCAGTAAATAGAGAATGGTAGTCCTCTGTACGCAGTTGCACCGGCAAGACACTGAGTCCGGCAAGAATATACTCATTCAACACTGCTGATGTGTAAAATTTTTCCTCAGTGTGGCGACCATTAAGAATAGCTTGCATAGCAAGCTCAGCAAACTGTTGGCCAGAGCGAAAGTAATACATCCCTGCAACAGCATGTCGACTAATAGGGTTTTTTTCTATTGCCTCAACAATATAGCCATCCGAAATACGCACGTATGACCAGCGAGGGTGAACTGACTCAAAAATTGGACAGGCCGCATCAGGCCCCGTCTCACGAACATTGGTTACAAAGGCCAATAGTGCCTTGTTGTCAAAAATTTGGTCTGCATTTGCAATCACGACTGGTTCTGCAGTGGCGACCCCCTCCACGGCCAACAATACAGAGCACAACGCCCCTGCTGTCCCTTGCTTCAATTGAATGATTTTTGCCTGATGATCAGTCAGTAATTGTATTGTACTATCGAGATGAAAGCGTCGACAATCATCCTCCCTAAGGATCACCGTAAAGGCTACTTGTGTATCCAGCGATTGAAGGTTTTCTATTACATGCTGGATTAATGGTTTTCCATGAATTTCCACTAAAGGTGAAGGATAAGGATACTCAAGCTCATTTGATAGTGTAGAAAATCCAGCCATAGGAATCACTACATTAAGCATATTTCCCCCCTTCGCAACGCTCAATAGCTGCCCGAATATTAAGCCAATTCACCTCCTCCACCGTAGCAACTTCCAATAAATGAGCACCTGCAGCGCGCGCTGCTGCAATCCCATTTGGGTTATCCTCGACTACCAAGCACTCGTGAGGGTGGAGACCTAAGCGTTTGATTGCCTTGCTATACATTTCTGGGTCTGGCTTCCCATTGACAACATCTTGGTTAGACAAAAAGAAATCTAAATACTGCAAAAGCCCGGCTTTTTGCATCATCAACTCAATGGTACCCCGAATTGAGTTGGAGCAAACCGCGACCTTATAGCCACTTTGCCGTAATCGTGACAAGGCATACTGATGATGAAACGTTGGCCGGCAGCGGATTGTTGTAATTTCCATCGTATACATTTGCTTTAAGTCATTTAGAAATGGGTGCAGCAACACGGGTAACCCACGTTCCCGAGAAAGCATTTCCAATTTTTTTCGAGTAGGCAATCCATCATAAGTTACCAAATGATCATAGCGACTGATCTCCATCCCGAATAAGCCCAAAGCACGATTCAAGGCTTCATAGTGCCAATCTTGAGCATCAATCAGCACACCATCCATATCAAAAATGACTGCTTTAATATTTGTTTGCATCAAAAAACTCCGTGGCTTGGGCAACTAAATCAGTACACAGATACAAACCAGGGTGGTCATGAAGGGACTTGAGGCTTTGCCATAACGCCAGGTGCGGCCTTCGATGAAGTTCAGGTGAAACTACTGCTACCTTTTTCCCCTGGTCCAACCAGTGCTGTATAATTGCTGGGTCATACCACTCATTTAGAAAAGCATCCAGCCAAATCCAGCCTGCAGTCTTCGTCAGAACATTACTGGGCTCATACTCACTAATTCTTGCGGCAAAAGGCATCGACAAATGTTGATACCCAAGCGTATCCGGCACAGACATATCGAATACAAAATAATTATCAATACCATATTTTTCCAACATTTCCAACAACTGCGCTTGCAAACCATCTGCCTTTATATTCAATGCAAGCATTGGCCGTGTTGGACGCTTAATATAAGCCTGCAATAGAGCCTCTAGGGAAAATACTTTATCAGCTAGTGGCGCATCATGAGAAATAACTAGTGCCCCGTTACAATCCCTGACATCTGTCTCAATACCAATCCCCAGGTCGAACGAAGCACTGAGCGCTTGTAGAGAATTTTTTTCTTTAGATTGCGTCCAAAGGCCGCGATGAGCAAGTAGTTGCATTTTTAATAGTCCGTTGATTTTTTGATATTTCGACAGATTTTATAAATTCGGCGACAAGCAGCATCACAAAAGGATATAGAGCGCCTCGTGATAAATACATAGAGGTAGTCATTCCTGCGAAAATAAGACATGCCGCGAGAAAAATTGCCACCTTTGGTTGAGATCTAAAAATAGCTCCCACGATCAGAAAAAAGAGAGAACACAATCCAATCACACCCAGGTGCGATAGCACTAAGAAATAGGCATTATGAGGAATAATTGCTTGATATGGAAAATCATCTAGCGAGTAGTTTACACCCACACCGAATAAAATCTTAGGCCAGCTCGTAAGCTGAGTTAGCACTGCAAGTGGCACGCCCACCAAGCGTTGAATATCACTAGACTCCTCAGAACCACCAATATAGCTCTGCTTAAAATTAACAAGTGCTTGTAGTCTTTCGTCAATTAACCCAATATTGGAGTACAAGAATAGAATAGCCCCAATGTATGCAAGAACTATGAGGCCAGTTCTTTTTGCACCAGAATTAAATAGCAACAACAAAAATGATGAGAACACTATCAAAAAGAAAGCCCCTTTACTGCCTGAGGCTAACAATGCAAAAAAAGCAAACACCATGTTTACTTTCGACACTCTTACAACTGTACCACACTGATTAACAAGTAGTGCAAAACACAAGTAGGTAGCAGACCAAATACCTAGCTGATTTGGGTTCACGACAAAATCACGCACACCAGAAAGATAAGTCAGAGAATCGATAGAAAACAATAACAAAACCAAGCAAATAATCATATCTGAGAACAAGACAGATAGTTTGGCTGAATTAAGAACAACAATCATTGACTCATCTCGCCTTGAGTAGAGTAAGGCAACGAGCACACTCAGAGTAAAAATGAAATAGACAGGCTTAAGTGGATTCTCACTGAACGATCCATTCAGCACCAATACAATAAAAAAAATAATCAAGGTAGATAAAACAAAAACATAGCGCCTTAGTACCGCCTTTGAAATCAATTGATAACCAACAATAGCAGCAAAAGTCGTGCTGAAGACAGGCGAGCTATCAAATATTAAAAAATCCATAGCCTCCAGCAAAAAAGCGCATGCGAAAATTACATTTATTTTCGCCACACCTACCTTATAATTTTTCAAGCTCATTGTCGCCTATTTATTATATTATCGAGCAGAGACAGCCTTTCCATCCAAGTATTAAAAACCGCCTCAGATGAGAAGGTTTGCCTTACATAATGAGCCCCTTTGGATGAGATCTCAGCCGAAGTTCCGACATCTTGAGCACCGATCAAAGTCGGAATCTCTTCTACATTTCCATCAAATTCAATAAAGTGCAGCCCAGGTACCAGCCCCAGCCCCTCATAATACTGAGGTTGCGCTAATAACACGCAACCACTCGCCATCGCTTCAAACGCCCCAAGAGCCGGGAAGCCAGAAAGCTCTTCCCCTACGATGGCATAGCGGTGTTGATTGTACAAATCAACGATATTAATCGAAAAATACTTCTTCTGGCCGACACTAAAATGAGCAAGTAGACGACTAAACTTATTTTTCCCATATTCTCGGTATGGGCTTACCTTGCAATGCACCCAATCAGCAAGGATGTCGCTTGCTTGATAAATAGCTAAACGAGTCGGATGATAAGTCGTCAAGCCCGTTGTGGATATAAAATCAGTATACTTATGAGCTGGACGCTCACTTTTCAGGTCGTGAAAGCTACCGGTGGCTACAGCCTTAGTATCTCTCATTTTCCAAGGCTGTTGATTTTTAAAGCGGTCCGCTACTGCAAACGGTAGAACTAGAAATGGTTTATTGTACCATCCAAAATACTGTCGAAAATAACCATTGCAGGTAATATCAGAATCCCCGGCCAAGTACGCATTGGAAAGACAGCGAATGTGCCTCGCCTTTTCTGTCGTAGCCAGGAAATAATGACTTAGATGAAAGATAACCGCGCGATAATGCTGTAAGGTTGTCTCACGCAGCGTGAAAAGTCCTGTTGCAGCCTTATAAGAAAATGCAAGCAGGACCTCATCTACCGGTTCTTTCGGAATCGGCACTCGCTTTATTTCATCACCGAAGCCATTGATATGCTTCCACAAGCGAAACTCCAGAGTCCCCACCGCCCATCTTAACCACCGTGGTAGCCGATGGAACACTTTTTCTGGAACTAATCCAGAAGCTGTAAAGTCTATCAATACACGTATGGTCTTACCATTACGGCGAGCCTCATCAAACAAGAACCCATATTTCTTGAGCGCACGGCGCTTGAGTAGCCGAAATTGCAATGGCTCAGCAAGGAAATCATCAACATGTGGATTGTAAATAATCATCCTGGACTCAATTAAGTATTTTATTTTTGAAATGGAGAACTCTATAGGCAAGCGATTTTAGCACATACAGCATAACGACTTTTATTGGCGCATCATTAAAAAATTCTTTCGCCATGAGCCAATGGCCTTTGCCGATTAAATTCATTCTGCTAGCAAACCCAACATTAGTGGACAATCTATCATCCCCAACTTGGATATATCTTCTAGCAATAATACTAGACAGAATTGCGGCCTTACCGCTATGCTTCATTATTCTTGCAACTGTTAACCCTTCATATCCACGCAAGGATTCTTCAAAGGGCACTTCAAGCATCAAGGATTTTTTAACTACGACAAGACATTCCCCCCTTGACCCATGCTGCAGATAGCTTTTTAAATTGACCAATTGGCTGCTTTGACCAAAGTCAGTGCCTACTTTATTATTGTTTTGATCCACACACCGGAAGAAAATAACAGGGGCATCTGAATATGTTTGCAATTCTTTGACCATACGCTGACCAACCCCAGCTATAAGGGTGTCATCCGAATCCAGAAAAACAATCCACTTCCCCTGCGCATGCTTAATACCCTCATTGCGAGCCCCCGTAACACCCTTGTTACTAGAAAGCTTACAATAGGAAAGTACACCTCCATCAATATGCTTCTGGTATTTTTCTCTTACCAATTTCTCAGTAGTATCAGTTGAGCAATCATCAGCAACAATAACCTCAACCCCTGCTTTACAACCAGAAAAGGCGATCAACACAGAATCTATGGCATCAGCAATACAATAGCCACGATTATATGTTGCAATCACCACACTTATCAAACAGCCCATCGCCCCTCCCACTCTCTCAAGAGAGTAAACCTGCCAGTAGCCTAAATGTTATCGCCTCGCCTGGTCGAAACCTATGCAAAGTTAATTAATCTGGCACAAATCAAATTTGCTATACTCGTAAACCAAGCTATCAGGAGCTAAAAAAAAGAAAATCAGAAAAACCTGCCCCAGCCTCCAGTTGAGAAGCACCCAACCTTAGCAATGCAATATGGCATTCGTCTCAACCAAAAAGACAGACGTATTTTACAATGAATAAAGTAAAATTTTCCACGCCAGAGCGATCGAGAAACACTTCCATTTTCATCGCCGTGGCATTGCAGGTAGTGAGTTAAAGTATTCTAAATCTTCAGGCACTCCCAACCCATACATTCCAGCCCTCTCGGCCCCGATATTCATATACCCAACCTGCAAGCCATTTTTAATCATATAATTATATGCAGGTGCGACATAAAACTCATTGTTAGTTCGATCATTATTAGCAATCATTTCACGTGCGGCCACCACAAAGTCACTACCCTGACGGTAGTTATATATTCCAACGGTTGCCTCGTCTGAAACCACTTGCTTCTCCACTACTTGGGATACATTCCCCTTGAGATCAAGCCCGACAAATGACCACTTCGGATCATCAGCGGTCATTGTCATGATAAACCCGTCGAACTTTCCTTTCTCCATTTCATTTAAATACACATCAATCGGCGTAGCAATATATTGGTCACAGTTTGCTATCATCAAACCATCATCATTATTTATCGCATCTTCTGCCAACAATACAGTGCAGAGTGCCCCTTCAGTAACATAGTCAATCGGTACAATCAGGGTATTTTCACCTGCCTGCCGCAATGTGGATTCGAGATTGTATGCTATAAGATGCTCACGCTGGCAAACAAAAATAAATCGATGTGGAGTTGTTGGACGCAGACTCTCAATTACTACCTCAATCATTGGCCGGTTGAAAACTGGCAATAATGGCTTGGGCAAATCATAACCAGCCTTACTGAAACGGCTGCCACGACCTGCCATCGGAATGACAATATTAATCATTTATACTTCTCCAAGATACTTATCGCCTATAACCGCCGGAGTCTTTACAACAAAAGTGATTACATCGGTCAAGGCTTCGAAGTCTGTGGCCATCCCAGGACGGATTTCAACTATGCTATCGGGGCCATATTCAACGCCATTCATTCGCACCCTTCCCGTAGCAATCACGGTATATTCCGTCGCAACACGATGATAATGCTTAGCCTCATAGTCCCCAGCAACATATTTCTTTACTGCACATTCAAAAGCGGTGTTAGGATCTAATGTTGGTAAGAATGGGCCAATAAACCAGCCTTTAATGAATTTATTTAGATCATGCACAACCATGTCTAACCCCAGAAAGAATAGCTGGACGTACAGCCAGTCTATATTGCCAAATAAAACCAAGACACAACATTGAGCACAAGGCAAGGTAGCTATACATAAACCCAACAATAGCCTGCTGCCAAATAGTCAAACCGACTCCAATACCATAGGCTACAATTCCTACTACATATACACGTAGCACCTGCCTCGCTCTTCCCATAGCAGTAAGGGCATTCTCGAATACATTACCATATAGATACATCAGGCTCGCAAATACCATAATGCGTGTAAATTGCACAGTTCCCGCAGCAAAATCTGCACTCACCCAGTAATTTAGAACAACAGGAGCCAAAGCGAATAATGGCAAATAATATAAAATGGCCACAATCGAAACTGTAACCAGCCCAGCCGCCAAAGGAGCAAAAGTGCTATTTTTTTTCGCGAAACGATGCAACGCAACGGCAAACATCGCTGTATTAACCGCATTCACCAACAAATAAGCCTTAGTATTAATATCGTAGGCAACGGAGTAGTGTGCGACAGCATCTGTACTAAAAAAATGCTTGATTAGAATTTTGTCACCGATGGTGACTAGTGCAGTCAATGCAACAATGTACAAAGACGCTATGCCATGTCGTGCTAGCCTCCAATAACGACGTATCAGGCTAAAGCCTGGAAAGCGCAGTTTGATACCAGTTTTGCATGCGAGATAACGCATATCCAATACTGCTCTACCATAAGCAGCTATCAGCAATACCGGTCCAATCAGGCGAATATCTCGAGCGAGAACTGCTGACAAAGCAAGGGCGAGCGCCTTAGCCAATTCAAACCCAAAACGAGACAGATTGATAGGCTTGAGTTGATTTTGAGCTTGAAAAACAGCTGCGACCACTCCGCTGATACTAAGTGCAGGAAGCAAAGCGGCAAGACAGGCATATAGCAAGGCCTCCGCAGAGGGGAGACGCAGGGCTAACACTAGTAAAATGCCGCCTGCCGCAGTCGCACATGCGAGCAACAAGTAAAAACCAAACAATCCATGAATTGAGTCAGCGGCTAATACACGCCCCCGAGCAAAACGTCTCCCCTGACTCTGAATAAGCACATAGCCAAAAGCGACATCAAGCACAGTAGCGATACCTAGCAATGAAAAACCGATCGCGGCTAGTCCATACTGCTGTTCAGATGCATGTCGGATAAAGAACGGCACCACCAGAATAAAAGCAACAATAGCAAAAGCCCTAGTGCCAAGAAAGTACACCACATTGCGAATGTGCAATGCATGCTGCCTTAACACCTGCGAGATACGGTTCGATAAACTCATTGCTTGCGCAGCCCCAGCAGCCGGTAACAACCTCGAACAAACTCAAGAGCACCCGATCGCCGCCTCTCTGGAATCTGATGTAATACCCATGTTTTGAATAGTCTGTAATGTAAGGCCAGGCTTTCATGCCGGGTCATGCAGCGACGGCATTGGTAGTCTAAGCGATAGCCTCCCCGCTCTAATGCCTTTGCTGTAGGCCTAATCCAGATGCCGCGCTCAACCCCATGCAAATAGTCAAATACATCATTCAGTACCGAATAAAATCCATCCATGCTGCGCGAGCGCTCGGTACCCTGCAATTCAAAAGCCCAAGCACTTTCACCTGGGCATAGTATTTGTTTTAACGCACTCATCTTCCAAATAGTCGCAAAGAGCGAGACTCGATAAGCCGCCGTTGGGGCTAGTACTCCAGTTTCAGTATTGAGTACTTGCTCCGGCAGCGGGTTAGCACGCAGTCTCATGAAGTTTGCATCAAGTTTCTGCATCTGAGCGAAACAGTCAGCCACTCTTGAAGTCTGCACCGGAGCGGCAAGAAAAGCATCATCAATCCAAAACAACACGTGGCTATACTCAATCTGGTCCAATGCTGCCGCGATTGTGCTGGACCAGTCGAGATCATCCCCAGCCAACAAGGTTATTACTCGCCGGTCTGGATAGCGTTGATGATTGGCGACCAAATAAACCGGATAGGGGCAGTCCGGCCAGCGGCGAAAGAACTCTCCAAAAAGCGGTTCCCATAAATCCGCATACTTGTCGCAAGAGGCGACGACAATTGCTAACGATGGAGCGGTGGCAAGTGTCATGCTTTGTAAAACTCGCGAATTGTAGCGCAGATACGGTCAATCTCTTCATCCGTCAATTGAACAGCGGAAGGTAGCCATAAGCCATGCATACCGATTCTCTGGGACGTTGGATGATCTCCTGGCACCTTGTAAGCTTGCTGCATATTGATTGGCGGATACATCACACGTGTGCCTATATTTGCGGATTTCAGATAGTCGATCAACGCTTCCCGTTGCTCTACCAAAGCGTCGATGAACCATGGCGTAGTCCGCTTTAAATCATGATCAAACAGACGTACCTCCGCGAGGCCTTCCAAATTAGTGGCATAACGGCGCCAGATCTCTTTTTTTCGCTCCACTCGAACTGGCAGTTTTTTCATCTGCTCAATGCCAATTACGGCTTGCAGCTCAGTAAATTTAAAGTTGTAGCCAATTGTGCCATGAATATCATTACCACCACCGGATCGGCCAAAATCTTTCAACCGGCGTAGCTTGGCTGCGAGAGCATCATTATCAGTGATAAGTGCCCCACCTTGGCCCGTCGAAATAATCTTAGGGGCAGAAAAAGAGAAGCTGCCGATCACTCCTGCACGGCCCACATGCCGACCGTCAGGATAGAATGAGCCCAGAGATTGTGCTGAGTCCTCAATCAGCACCAAATTGTGCTCACGAGCCAATTGTTCAAACGCGCCAATACCGACACTTGGGTATCGTCCATTAGCTGAAACCAACATGATAGCGCGAGTTTTTGATGTAATAGCCTGTTTTACCTTAGCGAAGTCCAAGCAGAGCGTCTCAGGCTCAACATCAACAAAAACCGGGATCGCCCCAAACATTTTTACCGAGTTAGGTGTCGCGATCATGGTGTAGTTGGGTACGATAACCTCGTCACCAGCCTGCACACCAGCGGCTAATGCTGCCAAGGTAAGACTGATTGTCCCATTGTTTACTACAATGCAGTGCCGCGCCCCCGTGTATTCGGCGATCATTAATTCAAACTGCTCTGTCCGCTTAAATTCAGTGATAAAGCCATCTTCATCCATATATTCACAGATGGCACGTTTTTCTTCATCGCCAAATAATGGACGCATTTGCATAATAAAAGGTTGTGTCATGTCTGTTCTGATCTCCACAGCTCTTCCAAACGGAGAATATCTTCGCTATTACGTGTTTTGAGGTGACAAGCAGGAACTCCGGCATGGAGCGACCAGCTTGGAATGTCGGCCTTAACGAGAGACTGCGCCCCAACAGCAGCGCCATCATGCAAAGTTACATTGGGCAAAACCGTACTATTTGCCCCAATAATACAATGCCGTCCTAATTGAATTGTCCCAATCTGGACTTTCCCCTTATACTGAGGCGCGACTAATGGTGATGCTATACCGCCAATGTAATCATCACTACCGGCAGCGAGAACAACGTTGGGAGCCAGAGTCGAGAATTCTCCAATTTTAACCGAAGCGTTACGGCCACCTATCAGCTTGCAACCTGCAGCGATATGTACATTACTATCAATGGTAAGCGCAGTTGATATGTAGGTAAAATCATCGATGATGACATTGTTGCCAATCTCAACTAGCTCTGGATAGCGGATACGTACTGTTTTGCCAATGATTACATTGCGGCCGATACGACGCAATTGGCTAACCTCGAAAAAGAGGTTGTCAATCAAAGCCGTCTCCGATCTAAATCAGGTCCAACATAAGGGCCATTTTTTATTTCCAGCACTTGTGTTGCGTCTTCCAATATATCGTAGCCATGCCCACCGCGTAACAGAATGATGATATCTCCAGCATTCACCTCCAGCTCAGCAACCTTATTTTCATCTGTACCAAAGATGTTAGCTCGGATTTTTCCTTGCCGTACGAAGAGTACCTCTTGTGTCCATAATACTTCACGCTTGACTTCATTGTGAATATGGGCCTTCAGCTCTTTACCTGCACCGTAGCCCCATACCCCTACTTGAATAAACTCGTCATCTTTTGAAAAAAAACTCAAGCCATCACGCCAGGCAACCTCAGCAGGAATATGCCGCGCTAAAATCAAATCACCTTCTTTAACTTCAACTACTTCAGCCATGTTGAACTCCATGTTCGAGATACCAGTCAATAGTCTCTGCTATTCCCTGCTTGAAATCACGCTGCGGTGACCAACCAAAATGTTGTGCACCACGACTACCATCAACAGTTTTATACGGCGCTCCATCTGGTTTTGAGCTATCTAGCACCAAGTCTCCTTGGTAACCGACAAGACTCTTGATCAGGGTAGCCATCTCGAGAATGGAAATACCCCTACCCACACCAATATTGACAGGATCCGTAATAGGCTCAACATCAAGAGCACGTATCATCGCTTCGGCACCATCATCAACGTGTAGCCACTCACGCACTGGGGTCCCACTTCCCCAAACGATAACTTGTGGCAACCCCGCTTGCTTAGCCCTGACAATTTTCATGATTAGCGCCCCCAAAGCATGAGAGCGTTCTTCCTCGAAATGGTCTTCTGGTCCATACATATTGGATAGAATCAGGTTGACAACATCCAAGCCATATTGTTTGGCATAGGCCCATGCTCCCACCCAAGAGGCTTTACGAGCAAAACCATACACCATCACTGACTCATGAAGTGGGCCGTTCCAAAATTCGTCTTCCTTGAAGAAGGTTGCCGAGCCTGGATAAGCACAATTGGAAATAGGATTGACAATGCGCTTCACCTGATTAAGATGCGCAGCCTCCAACAGATTGAGTGTCATCGTCAGGTTGTTGTGGAATAATTCAGCAGGGTGCTTGTAGCCAAATTGAATTCCACCAACAAATGCAGCACAATTCAATATTTGGCTAGGTTGCGTCGCCGAAAAAAAATCCAGCGTTGCTTGCCTATCACGAAGGTCCGGGCCATTTTGGCGCGAAATACCTGTATATGGCAAAGCAAGAGCATCGAGGCTTTTACATACTCGCTTGCCGAGAAAACCGGTACAACCAGTAACCAAAATCATAGTTCGTTCCCACCATAACCATCATACTGCAGGTCATAGTTGACCATTATACTAATTAATTCCCTGATAGTAGTTTTTGGCTTCCAATCTAGCTTTTTCAGAGCCTTGGAAGGATCTCCCCATAGTAAATCCACTTCAGCCGGCCGGAAATAACGAGGATCAATTTCCACTCGGATTTGGCCTGTGGAAACATCAATCCCCTTCTCGCCTTCGCCCTCTCCCTCCCAGCGCAAGGTGATCCCCGCGGCCTCAAATGCCCACTGCGCAAATTGACGTACGGTATAAGTCTCACCGGAAGCGATTACATAGTCATCAGGTTCATTTTGCTGCAGCATCAACCACATGCACTCAACGTAGTCTTTGGCATAACCCCAATCTCTCTTAGCATCAAGATTGCCAAGTTTCAACACATCCTGTAAGCCTTGTGAAATTCGTGCAGCAGCCTTCGTGATTTTCTTCGTGACGAATGTTTCACCGCGACGAGGTGATTCATGATTAAACAGAATGCCATTGCAAGCAAATAGGCCATAGGATTCTCGATAGTTTACCGTGACCCAATACGCATACAACTTCGCTGCACCATAGGGTGACTTGGGGTAAAAAGGTGTTTTTTCTGACTGCGGTGCTGTTTCTGGCAAGCCACCGAAAAGTTCAGAGGTAGAGGCTTGGTAAAAACGAGGTTTCTGCCCTAAATCCTTGATCGCATCAAGCAGACGAATAGTACCGACTGCATCCACTTCTGCTGTGTACTCTGGCACCTCAAACGATACTGCGACATGAGATTGTGCGCCAAGATTATAGATTTCATCTGGCTCAATACGGGCTAGCAGCGAATGCAGATTACTTGAATCAGATAGGTCGCCGTGATAAGTCTTAAAATGAGGGTGCTCCATCAAATGATCGATCCGTTGAGTAGTAAAAACCGAACTGCGCCGGATGATCGCATGAACTTCATAGTCCTTCGAGAGCAATAGCTCTGCCAAATAGGAACCGTCTTGCCCCGTAACTCCAGTAATAAAAGCTTTTTTCATATCTAGTTTCTAAATCTTCCGAGAATTTAAAGACAAGTTTAATAACTATGACCTGCCATAGGTATCCTGAATACGGACAATATCATCCTCCCCAAGATAGCTACCGGATTGTACTTCGATGATCTCTAAAGGAATTGTGCCAGGATTCGCCAGTCGATGGGTTGCCCCCAGTGGGATGTAAGTAGACTGATTCTCTGACAACAGAATGACCTTATCTCCATTAGTAATCTCAGCGGTACCTTTAACAACAATCCAATGCTCGGCTCGATGGTGATGTTTCTGAAGACTAAGACTAGCTTTCGGATTGACCATGATTCGCTTGACCTTGAACCGCTCCCCCTCGTCAATGCTGTCATACCATCCCCAGGGCCGATGAACCTTACGGTGCAGGGCATGCTCCTCACGGTTTTGCCCGCTGAGAACATTAACGATGCACTTTACATCTTGACAATGAAGCCTATCCGCCACGAGAACCGCATCCGAGGTCTCGACAACAATCAGGTTCTCTACTCCAACCAGGCTAACTAGTCTACTACTGGCATGCACCAATGTATTACTTGAATTTGTGGTGAGCACATCACCAATATGAGCATTGCCCTCATCATCCTTGGGAAGCACCTGCCACACTGCATCCCAAGCACCCAAGTCATTCCAACCAGCATCAAGAGGCACCATCTTTATCGGGAAAATACTACCTGGGCAATGCTCCATAACAGCGTAGTCAATAGATTCTGCTGGAATTTCGGCAAACTCCATTGCACCAGGCCGAACAAACTGCGCATCCAAAGTTCTTGCAGCCCAAGCCCGACGCGTAGCCTGAAGAATATCTGGACGAAATAGTTCTAGAGCCTTCAACCAGACAGAGGCCTTCAGCACAAACATGCCCGCATTCCAAAAATACCCCCCCTCTTCTAGATAGGTTTGAGCAGTAGCAGCATCTGGTTTTTCTACAAATCGTTTGACAATTAGAGGTGCATCCTTAGCATCTGATGCCTCAGCCTGAATATAGCCGTAGCCAGTCTCAGGACGATCTGCAGCAATACCTAGAATAACTATTGTTCCATGTCCCGCTTCATGAATAGCATTCTGCATTGCGCTCGTGAATGCAGCAGAGTTTGTAACGGTCTGGTCTGCAGGTGTGACGATTAGGATAGGATCATCGTCTGCATCAGCAGCAGCAAGGGCCGCAAGAGTTAATGCTGGTGCAGTATTTCTACCCACTGGTTCAAGCAACGCGGCACCAAACTCGACAGCTATCTCTCGCAACTGTTCTGTTGCCAAAAAGCGATGGTCTTCATTGCTGACTACAAACGGCTTGGCCATTTTGACACTATCACCACCTAGAGCCACCAAGCGTTTTGCTGCTAACTGGAAAAGACTTTCACGCCCAGTCAAACAGAGAAACTGCTTAGGAAAACCCGCTCGCGAAAGAGGCCATAGACGAGTACCTGAACCACCACAAATAATGACCGGTTGGATTGTCGAAAAACTCATTTCAGATAAGGGAGTATGGATAGCCATAATTAGGACAAATGCCCAACATACCAATGCATTGCCTCTCGAAGACCTTCTACTATGCGATGTGTAGGCCGATAGCCAAGAAGTTGCTTAGCCTTACTAATATCAGCTAGGGAATGGCGCACATCGCCAGCCCGGAAATCTCGATAAACTGGCTGCCCCTCCCTTAAGTGAGGGAAGCACGCAGAAAGGCTATCTCTCAAGTAAAAATAAAGCTGCCCCAAGTCAGTCTGATCACCTACGGCAACATTATAAACTTGATTGACTGCATCTTTACTTTCTATCGTGGCAGCCAATAAATTAGCCTGGACAGCATTATCGACATAGCAGAAATCCCGGCTTGTTTTTCCATCACCATTAATATAAACCGGTTCATTTTTAATCATGGCTGCCGTCCACCTAGGAATAACTGCAGCATATGCTCCATCAGGATCCTGCCGGCGGCCAAATATATTGAAATAACGTAAACCAATAGTATTAAAGCCGTACGTTCTGGCAAAAACCTCCGCATAAAATTCATTAACCAGTTTTGTCACAGCATAAGGAGACAAAGGCCGGCCAATCTTGCTTTCCTCCTTAGGCAAGTCCGGGTGGTCGCCATAGGTTGAGCTACTTGCCGCATAAACAAAGCGCTTGACTTGTTTGTCTCGTGCCGCTACCAACATATTTAGAAAACCGTCTATATTACTCTGGTTCGTAGATATCGGATCCTCGATACTACGTGGAACCGAGCCGAGTGCCGCTTGATGCAGAACATAATCAACGCCATCGCACACTTGGTGGCAAGTAGCAATATCGCGGATGTCTCCATTAATGAAATTTAACCTTGCCCATTGCTCTGCAGTGACAAGGTTCTGTACTTCATTCAGATTACGTTGATGACCCGTGCTAAAATTGTCTAGCCCTACCACGCGCTGATTCAGTTTGAGAAGCGCCTCAAGCAGGTTACTGCCTACAAAACCGGCCACGCCGGTAATAAGCCAAGTTTTCGGTTCTACTTTAAGCTGCTGCTGGATAATTTCGAAAGTGCTCATATTACAGCCTTAAGTCCGATTCCCGTGCATCCATCACATACTTGAGGTCATACAGAACAGTATTAGGCTTACCCAATGCTCGGATGGCCTCGCTTCCCATCTCTTTGAATTGATCATGAGCCACAGCCAACACTATTGCGTCATAACCACTTGGAGAGGGTTTTAGAATCGGTGTAATTCCGTACTCATGCTGAGCCTCTTCGACTGACACCCAAGGGTCATACACATCAACGTCACAATTGTAGTCATTAAGCTCTGCAACTATATCTACAATCCGTGTATTACGAAGATCAGGGCAATTTTCTTTGAATGCCAAACCCATGACAAGCACCTTAGCCCCTTCAACATGGATGCGCTTTTTAGTCATTGCCTTTACTAGTTGGGCAACAACATACTCCCCCATGCGGTCATTAAGCCGGCGACCAGCCAAGATAATTTCTGGATGGTAACCAATAGCCTGAGCTTTATGGGTTAAATAATAGGGATCAACACCAATACAGTGGCCACCGACAAGTCCCGGTCGGAAAGGCAGAAAATTCCATTTACTCCCTGCCGCTTTTAGCACTGCCTCAGTATCAATGCCCATTTTATTAAAAATAATAGCCAATTCGTTAATCAAGGCAATATTAAGGTCACGCTGAGTATTTTCTATAACTTTAGCCGCCTCGGCAACCTTGATGCTTTCTGCCTTATGAGTACCAACAACAACAATCTCGTTATACAATGCATCAACTAGTTCTGCAATTTCCGGGGTGGAGCCTGAGGTGATTTTCTTGATAGTCGTCACACGATGCTCTTTATCTCCGGGATTAATACGCTCAGGGCTATAACCACAGTAGAAATCTTGATTAAATTTCAGACCAGAGCATTCCTCAAGTACAGGCACACAATTCTCCTCAGTGCACCCCGGATAAACAGTAGATTCATAGATAACGATATCCCCTTTTTTCAGCACAGCCCCTACAGTTTGGCTAGACTTGACCAGAGGGGTGAGATCGGGGCGCTTGTACTCATCTATAGGCGTCGGCACCGTAATGATATAGCAATTACATGCACGCAAATCATTGGCATTTGTGCTATAGGTCAGGAGTTTTGCTGCTGTAAGCTCAGCTGAACTAGTCTCTAGTGTAATGTCTCTACCAGACTTAAGCTCGTCAATACGGAGCTGATTAATATCAAACCCTACGACAGATCGACCTCGACCAAACTCAACTGCGAGTGGCAACCCAACATACCCCAAACCAACAATTGCCAACTTGATATTTTTTAAATTCATGATCAAACCCTACATCTTGCAAATTAGTAAAAGCTGCGACGGCACCTTGCATTGACCACACACACCCACCTCAAAACCTGTCTGTTTCTTTATTAAATTCAAAGCCTTCGCCTCTAAAATAGAATAAACCATGCCTACTTACACAGAAGACGCATTTAAATGAACTCAATTTCAGAACAAACGTAACTAGCGGCCATTCCCGGCGTTAGCCTTCCCCATAGAGTGGCTTGCTCAGTAGCCAGCCATACTGAACCCGCCGATGCGAAAACTTGCTCACAAAATTAATGCCAATTGAATAATTGTTTTCTGGTGCAGCAAAACAGCTTCCCAGTGATGAAATTGGGAAGAGAAAATCTAAATTTATATATATCAGGCACCGCAAGTACATGACAAAACAATTGCAATTGCGATTAAATATTTCAAAATCCGAAAATTTTATCCTAACTCACGATGCCCGGTCCACTCCACCCTCAAAATTATCCTCTTCGGGTTGAATGGCTTCCTCACAAAGCCGGGCTTCTAGTAGCAGACAGTAGGTCCATCTATCCTGTAAACCATCACACCTTTAGGTACTCTAACATACCCTCCGCCGCCCTTCTCCCATCAAACACCGACCTGACAACTAAGTCTGCACCACGCACCATGTCGCCACCAGCGAACAGCTTAGGATTGCTGGTCTGACTTTCATACACACCCAAATCCACTAATACTCTACCGTTAGAGGCAATTGACACTCCTTGCTTTTCTACCCAAGGCTTACTCTCCGCTTGGAAACCAAAGGCAATGATGACATGATCACACTCAATAATTTTCTCGCTGCCCGGCACAATCTCTGCATTGCAACGACCATGGACATCAGGTTTACCTAAGCGAGTTTCAGCTAATTTCACACTCAGCCCTCCTACCTTCGGCTCGATAGCTAGTGGCTGTCGGTTCCAACAGAACTCTACACCCTCTTCCTTGGCATTCGCCACCTCACGCTTGGAGCCCGGCATATTCGCCTCATCGCGTCTGTAGGCGCAAATCACGCTCTGGGCACCTTGACGTATCGCGGTGCGGTTGCAGTCCATCGCCGTGTCGCCGCCACCCAACACCAGCACACGCTTGCCTCGCATTGAAATGGGGACCTCACCTTCTTCGGGCAACGTACCCAGCCCCTGACGGACGTTATTGATCAAATAAGGCAAAGCCTCCAGCACCCCAGGCAAATCCTCTCCCGGGAAGCCACCCTTAATATACTTGTACGCGCCCATGCCCATGAAGATGGCATCATACTGTTCCAACAATTCCTCTATCTGGACATCCTTGCCGATCTCGGTGTTGAGCACAAACTCCACCCCCATGCCCTCCATGATCTCGCGGCGGCGCTTGATCACGGATTTTTCCAGCTTGAACTCTGGAATGCCAAAGGTCAGCAGGCCGCCGATTTCCTCGTAGCGGTCAAACACCACCGCCTTGACGCCATTGCGCACCAATACGTCGGCACAGGCCAGGCCGGCCGGGCCGGCGCCGATTACCGCCACTGTCTTATCCGTCCACACCACCTTGGACATATCCGGACGCCAGCCGGCCTTGAAGGCCTCGTCGGTAATGTATTTCTCGATGCTGCCGATGGAAACCGCGCCAAAGCCGCCCTGGTTCAAGGTGCATGCGCCTTCACACAACCTATCCTGCGGGCAGACCCTGCCGCAGATCTCCGGCAGGCTATTGGTCTTGTGCGACATTTCCGCCGCCTCGAACAAGCGTCCCTCCTCCACCAACTTCAGCCAGTTGGGGATATAGTTGTGCACCGGGCACTCCCATTCGCAGTACGGGTTGCCACAGGACAAACAGCGGCCGGCCTGATCCGCCGCATCCACGCTGTGCAGCGGCTGGTAAATTTCTTTGAATTCGATCTTGCGCACCGAAGCGTCCACCTTGTCGCCAGGGTTGCGCGAAAGCTTCATGAATTGGAAAACATCGCTCATGGTTGTTTCCTGTCTTGCTGGGGCCCATCGCTCGCAAGCGGCCGGGCTTTGAATGAGGTATGGACAGGACGACATCTCAGCCGCCCCGCCTTGCGCGTCTTAGTCCTTGAGCAAGCTGTCGAGCTTGGCCGCCTTGGGTTTGACCAGCCAGAAGTAATCGACGTAATCGTCGAAATTCTCCAGCATTGCCTTGGCCGTCTCGGAACCGGTCAATTCAACGTGCTTAGCGATCTTTTCCAATAGATAGGCGCGGTACATGCCCATGGCTTCGCCATTGATCAGGTGGATATCGATCAGCTCGTTGTTGTAGCGATAAGCGAATTTCTCATTCGGGTCGTAAACAAAGGCGAAACCGCCAGTCATGCCTGCACCGAAGTTGTAGCCGGTTTCACCCAGCACGATGACACTGCCACCGGTCATGTATTCGCAGCAATGGTCGCCAGCGCCTTCGATGACGGCCAGCGCACCGGAGTTGCGCACGCCGAAGCGTTCGCCGGCCACACCGGCGGCGAACAACTGGCCGCCGGTGGCGCCGTACAGACAGGTATTGCCGATGATGATGGACTCGCCCGCCCGGTATCCCGCGCTCTTAGGCGGATAGATGGTCACCCGGCCGCCGGCCATGCCCTTGCCCACGTAGTCGTTAGCGTCGCCTTCCAGCTCCAAGTGCAGACCGGACGCGTTCCATACGCCAAAGCTCTGTCCGGCGCTGCCGTTGAACTTGATTTTCAGGCAGCCGAACGGCAAACCCGCCGCGCCGTGGACGCGAGCGATTTCTCCGGACAGGCGCGCGCCTATCGAACGGTGGGTGTTCTCGATTGGGTAGCTCAGCTCCAGCATCTGCTTATTGTGGATGGCCGCCAGCGCGTCCTGCAGAATGGTCTCGGCCAATTCACCCTTGTCGAACGAAGGATTACTGGCGCTAATGCAGAAGCGCGGCTCACTGTCCGGCACCTGCCCCTGCGACAGCAGCGGGCTCAAGTCCAGCTTGGCCTGCTTGGCGCTGGCACCTTCCACGCATTCCAGCAGGTCCATCCGGCCAATCAACTGCTCCATATTGCGCACGCCCAGCTTCGCCATCCATTCCCGCGTTTCCCGAGCGATGAACAGGAAGTAGTTCATCACCATTTCCGGCAAGCCGGTGAAGTACTTGGAACGCAGCTTGATTTCCTGAGTGGCCACGCCGGTGGCGCAGTTGTTCAGATGGCAGATACGCAGGTATTTGCAGCCCAGCGCCACCATCGGCCCGGTGCCGAAGCCAAAGCTCTCCGCGCCCATCATCGCCGCCTTGACCACATCCAGGCCGGTCTTCAAGCCGCCGTCGGTCTGCACCCGTACTCGACCGCGCAGGCCATTGGCGCGCAACACCTGTTGCGCTTCGGACAGGCCCAGCTCCCACGGCGAGCCGGCGTATTTGACCGAGGTCAGCGGCGAGGCGCCGGTACCGCCGTCGTAGCCGGAGATGGTGATCAAATCGGCATAGGCCTTGGCCACGCCGGCGGCGACGGTG
Source organism: Chromobacterium aquaticum (assembly GCF_021129195.1). GTDB lineage: Bacteria > Pseudomonadota > Gammaproteobacteria > Burkholderiales > Chromobacteriaceae > Chromobacterium > Chromobacterium aquaticum. The sequence goes on from NZ_JAJOHW010000072.1 coordinate 72,643, forward strand.
CCGACACCGGGCTCGGCCACCAGTTTGACCGACACCAGCGCGGAAGGGTTGACCTGCTTGAGGTCGAAGATCAGCTGGGCCAGGTCTTCGATCGAATAAATATCGTGGTGCGGCGGCGGCGAGATCAGGCTGATGCCTTCCTTGGCGTGACGCAGCCGCGCGATCAGGCCGGATACCTTATCCCCCGGCAGCTGGCCGCCCTCGCCCGGCTTGGCGCCCTGGGCCACCTTGATTTGCAGCACTTCGGCATTGACCAGATAATGCGGCGTCACGCCAAAACGTCCCGAGGCCACCTGCTTGATCTTGGACATCTTCTCGGTGCCGTAGCGCGCGGCGTCTTCGCCGCCTTCGCCGGAGTTGGAGCGCCCCCCCAGCCGATTCATCGCGATAGCCAGCGCTTCATGCGCCTCCGGCGACAAGGCCCCCAAGGACATGCCGGCGGAGTCGAAACGCTTGAGGATGGCTTCCACCGGCTCCACCTCGTCGATGGAGATAGGCTCGCCCAGCGGCTTCACCCGCATCAAGTCGCGCAGCATCGCCACCGGCCGTTGGTTCACCGCCTCGGCGTATTGCTGATAGGCCTGGTAGTCATCGTTCTGCACCGCTTTTTGCAGCAGGGTCACCACTTCGGGGTTATAAGCGTGGTATTCCTCGCCATGCACGAACTTGAGCAGGCCGCCCTGGGACAAGGGCCGCATCGGATTGAAGGCGAAGCGCGCCAGTTGACGCTGATCCTCCTCGAAATCGGCGAAACCAGCGCCGGACACCCGCGACACCGTGCCCTTCAGGCATAGCGCCACCACGTCCTCATGTACGCCCACTGCTTCGAACAGCTGCGCGCCGCGGTAGGAGGCGATGGTGGAGATGCCCATCTTGGACAACACTTTGAGCAGGCCCTTGTTGATGCCCTTGCGGTACTGCTGCAACGCTTCGTTGCTCTTGAGTTTGACTTCGCCACTCTGCACCAGGTCGATGATGCTCTGGTAGGCCAGATAAGGATAAACCGCGGTGGCGCCGTAGCCGATGATACAGGCCATCTGGTGCGCGTCGCGCACCGCGCCGGTTTCCAGCACGATATTGGTCTTGCAGCGCAGGCCGCTGTCGATCAAGGCGTGGTGCACCGCCCCGGTGGCGAACAGCGCCGGGATAGGCAGGCGCTGCGCCGTCATGTGGCGGTCGGACAGCACCACGATGACCGTGCCTTCCCGCACCGCGTCCACCACATGCCGGTTCAGGCTCTCTATCGCCTGACACAGATCGGTTTCGCTCGGGTCGTAGCACAGGTCGAAAGTCGTCGCCTTCAGATAGGGCTCCGGCCGGGAGGTGATGCGGGTGAACTTCTCGTGCGACAGCACCGGCGAGCGCACTTCCAGACGCTTGGCGTGTTCGGCGCTCTCCTCGAACATATTGCGTTCCGGACCGAACACCGTGTTCAAGGACATCACCACCGCTTCGCGGATCGGGTCGATAGGCGGATTGGTCACCTGGGCGAACTGCTGGCGCAGATAGTCGAACGGCGAGCGCACTTTCCGGCTCAGCACCGCCATTGGGGTGTCATCGCCCATGGAGCCCACCGCTTCCTGACCATCCTCGGCCAACACGCGCAGGATCTGGTCGCGTTCCTCATAACTGAGATTGAACAGTTTCTGTAGCCGCAGCAGTTCGTCCTTGGACAGCGGCTCGACGCCGACATCGTCCTCTATCGACAACTCCAGATACTTGGCGCTGTCCTTGATCCATTGCCGATAGGGCTTGGCGCTCTTCAACTGCGCGTCTATCTCCTCCGGCAGCAGCAATTCACCAGTGGCCAGATCCGCGGCGAACAACTGGCCCGGTTTGACCCGGCCCTTGCGTACCACATTCTCCGGCTGGTAGTCCCATACCCCCACTTCAGAGGCAATCGTCAAGATATTGTCGCGTGTCAGCACCCAACGCGCCGGACGCAGGCCATTGCGATCCAGCATGCAAGCGGCGTAGCGGCCATCAGTGAGCACAATGCCGGCCGGGCCGTCCCATGGCTCCATATGCATGGAGTTGAATTCATAGAAGGCGCGCAGATCCTTGTCGGTGGAGTCCACGTTCTGCCAAGCCGGCGGCACCAGCAGACGCAAGGCGCGGAATAAAGGAATACCGCCCATCAACAGGCCTTCCAGCATATTGTCCAGCGACATCGAATCGGAGCCGTCGGTCTGGACAATGGGACGAACCGCGTCCATGTCCAGATGCGGAGACGCCATGATGCGCTCGCGCGCGCGCGCCCAGTGGCGGTTGCCCTGCACGGTATTGATTTCGCCATTGTGGGCGAGGAAACGGAAGGGCTGCGCCAGCTTCCATTGCGGCCAGGTGTTGGTGGAGAAGCGTTGGTGGAATACCGCCAGGCTGGATTCGAAGCGGGGATCGTTCAAGTCCAGAAAGAATCTGGGCAGGTTTTCCGGCGTCACCAGGCCTTTGTAGGACAAAGTGTGCGGTGACAGCGTCGGCAGATAAAAAAACGGGTCGTCTGCCTTATTGGCTTTCTCAGCCTGGCGACGACCCATGTATAGGCGGCGTTGGAACATTAATTCGTCCATGCCGAATGGACAGTTCACAAAGACCTGGACCATGGCAGGAAGCGATGCCAGCGCCGCCTCCCCGCAAGCTCCGCTGTCCGTGGGAACCTGTCGGAAGCCGGCCACCTCCAAGCCCTGGGCTTCCAGGAATTCGCGCAGTCGACGCAAGCTGCGCTCACCGCGCTCTGATTCCGGATGGTGGAACACCAGGCCGGCGGCGTACACTGCCTTCAGCGACAGGCCCGCCGCCGCGGCCACCTCGCGCAGAAAGCCGTCCGGCTTGCGGAACAGCAGGCCGCAGCCGTCGCCGGACTTGCCGTCGGCGGCCACGGCGCCGCGGTGGGTCAGCTTGGCCAGCGAGGAGATGGCGGTATTGACCAGCCAATGACTGGGTTTGTCGTCGAGTTGGGCGATCAAACCAAAGCCGCAACTGTCCTGTTCGAAATCCGGATGGTACAGGGTGCCCTGCAGCCAGCGTTGTCTGTCCATATCTTTGTCCTGCTTATAATGTGAAACGAATGTTTCGATTCTAAGGGCAAGGAGCTTGACCCTGCAACCGGTTTTTGTGCAGCGCATTAGATGATTAAAATCATAAAGTTACAAATGTTTTTTTTGAATTTTCACATAGAGAAAATTCCAAAACTCACGGAGAAACTTGTAGTTTTGTGACGCATAAGTTCAATAAAACGACTGTCAAGCCGCATTGTCAAGGACATCCAAAACCGCCATTTCAATAGAATAACGAATATTGTCAGACAAAAACCAAATGCCTATTCCATCACCAGCCCCTTCCAATCAGGATCTGATCCGCCACCTGGCCGAGCAGGCCCTGTCCCGTTCCGCCGGCGCTCCCTTGGTTGGCGGCAACCAGGTGGAACTGTTGTATGACAGCGTGGAGAATTTCCCGGCCTGGGAACAGGCCATCGCCTCCAGCCAGGACTCCGTGTTCATCGAGATGTATATTTTCGCCAACGACGCGTTTGGCCTGCGGATGCGGGATCTGCTGACCGAGCGTGCGCTCGCCGGCGTCAAGGTCTGCGTGCTGTATGACTGGCTGGGCAGCTGGAAAGCGCATTTGGGCAGCTTTTTCAAACCCTTGCTCGCGGCCGGCGCCGAGCTGCGCGCCTACAATCCGCCGTCCTTGACATCCGGCCTCAGCATGCTGGGGCGCAATCACCGCAAGCTGATCGTGATAGACCGCCGCACCGTGTTCGTGTCCGGGCTGTGCATCAGTTCCAGTTGGGAAGGACGGCCGGAACGCGGGCTCGCGCCTTGGCGCGACACCGGAGTCAAACTCTGCGGCCCCCTGGCGGCCGACGCGCTGGCGGCTTTCGCCGACAGCTGGGCCAGCTGCGGCAGCCCGCTGCCCGAAGCCTGGCTGTCTCCGCCTCCGGAACCGGAAGAAGCCCGCGGCAGTGTGGCCGCGCGCCTGATCGCCACCACCCCGGCCACGGCGCAGATGATGCGGCTGGATTTACTGATCGCTTGCTTCGCCCGCCGCACCTTGTGGCTGACCGACGCTTACTTCATGGGCACCAGCATGTATCTGACCGCGTTGAAGCAAGCGGCGCGCGATGGTGTCGATGTCCGCTTGCTGGTGCCGCGCTCCAGCGATATCGGCTGGATCGCCACCGTGTCGCGCACCCAATACCGTCCGTTACTGGAAGCGGGCGTGCGCGTGTTCGAATGGGACGGCCCGATGATCCACGCCAAGACCGCGGTAGCGGACGGGCGCTGGGCGCGCATAGGCTCCACCAACCTCAATCTGTCCAGTTGGCTGGCCAACCGCGAGCTGGACGTGGCGGTGGAGGATCAGGCGCTGGCGGAAAAGCTGGCCCAACAGTTTCTGCTGGACCTGGACCACTCCACCGAGGTTATCCTCGCCGGCCAACGCCGCCGGCCAACGCTGACCAAGCCACGCCCCAAGGACTATCACGGCCTGCTGCTGCCGCCGCGCACCGCGGCGATCAGCGGCGCCAGCGCCGCCGCGCGCCAGGC
>NZ_JAJOHW010000073.1 GCF_021129195.1 Chromobacterium aquaticum
CCTCCGCCGCGTCCAGCCCGCGCAAATCCTGCGGCGGCAGCAAGGGATCGTAGGCCAGCGCGTCGAACGCGCCGCGCCCGTCCGCGCGCACCGTCATCCGCAAGGACGGGTGGCGGGCGACCAGCCGCGCGAGGCGCCGGCCCAGTTCCGGCGCGCGCGCGGCGTCTATCTCGAAATCCACGCGGATGTGCGGGGACACGCTGCCCAGCGGCACCCCGCCCTGCTGGCCTATCCAGTAAGCTTGCTGCATCTCGGACAGTTCGAACGCCTCCCCCGCCGCATAGCGGCGAGCCGCGGCCGGCGCCGCGGCGTCCAGGCGCGGGGCGTCGACGATTTCGCGCCGCAGTTGCCGGGCGGAAAGCGCGAACAGCGCCGCGAACGACAACTCCACGCCATGACGCGCGCGCGCGGCGGCGGCAAGCCGCGCGGCCGACAGCGAATCCAGCCCCAGATCGATCAGCCTGGCGTCGGGCGACGCGGCCGCGCCGGGCACGAAGCGCGCGATCTCGGCCAGAATCGCGTCGTCGGCCGCCTCGGCCGCGTCGTCGGCGACGATGCGCAGTTCGCCGCGCAGCAGCGCGTCGCGGGTGGCGCCGCGCCGGGTCTTGCCGCTGGAGGTGCGCAGGATGCTGCCTCGCCACAGCAGCGCGATGCGCGCCGGCGCCACGCCGTGCTCCCGCGCCAGCGCCGCGCGAATCACCGGCAGGATGTCACGAGCCTCCGCCTCCCCGCAGCCGCCGCGCACCTCGGCGCCGATCAGAATCCCTTCGCCGTCCTCGCCGTCGACGGCGGCGGCGAAGGCGCGCCCCTTCCGAATCGACGGATGGCAGGCCGACACGGTGTCTTCCAGATCGTGGCTGTAGACATTCCGGCCGCCGACGATGATCAAATCCTTCAAGCGGCTGGTGACGAACAGATCGCCCTCGTGCAGAAAGCCCAGATCGCCGGTTCTCAGCCATGCGCTGTCGCCGTCGACCAGCCGCGCGCCGAAGATCTCGCGCGACTCCTCCGGGCGGCGCCAATAACTGTCGGCGACCGTGCTCCCGGTCACCCATATTTCGCCGACTGCGTCCGGCGCGCACGGCGCGCGCGTGTCCGGGTCCACGATGCGGACGCGCGTATCGATCAGGCTGACGCCGCAGGCCGCCAATTCGACGCCGTCGGTCTGCGGCGACACGCGGCCACGCGCCAGCGCCTCCCGCGCGAAGCGCACGCCGCGCGTGCCCTCGCCGCAACGGCCGGCGGTCACCTTCAAGGTCGCCTCGGCCAGGCCGTAGCCCGGCACCACCACCGAAGAACGCAGCCCAAACGGCGCGAAGGCCGCCTCGAAGCGGCGCACCGTGTCGCAGCGCACCGGCTCCGCGCCGTTCAGCGCATAGCGCAAGGACGACAAGTCGGTGCCCGGCGCGAGATCGCCCGCGCGGTCCGCGCACAAGGCGTAGGCGAAATTCGGCGCGGCGGTGTGGGTGCCGCGCCGCGCGGCTATCGCGCGCAGCCAGGACATGGGCTGGGCGACAAACTTCTCCGGCGCCATCAGATAGGCGGGAAAGCCGCATTGCAAGGGGGTGAGAATGCCGTACACCAGGCCCATGTCGTGGAAGTACGGCAGCCAGCTGATCATCGCGCTGTCCGCGTCGTGCATCGCGCCGCGGTCAAGATCGTCTATCGTCGCCCACAGCCCGGTTTGCGTGACCACCACGCCCTGCGGCGTGCGCGTCGAACCCGAGGTGTACTGCAGCAGCGCCGGACTGGCGTCCTTCGCCGCCCGCAAAAAGGGCGCGGCGCGCTCGGCCTCGTCCGTGCGCATCCAGCGCAGGCCCGGCAAGGCGTCTCGCGCCTCCGCGCTCAGCGCGATGGCGGCGCCGCAGTCCTGGGCGATCGCCGCCATCGTGTCGCGGCCGTGACGCGGCGCCACCGGCACCGGGATCACGCCGGCCAGGCAGCAGCCGAAGAAGGCCGGAAGGAAATCGAGCGGTTCCTGATACACCAGCATCACGCGCTCGCCGGCCTCGGTCGCTTGCGCCAGACGCGCGGCGATGCCGGACGCGCGTTCGCACAACGCCGCATAGCTTAGCGCGAGCTCTTTCTCCGGATCGGCCGACGCGTAGGCGAGACGATCGGGACTCGCCTCCGCCCGCCACAGCAACTGCCGGGCGATGCTAGGCGCTTCGCGATGCGGAAAAGCTTGGTGAGGTCCGAACTTGTCGGCGGCGGACGTCCGCCGCGACGCGACATCGGATGAGGAATTCATTGCATGACCTCCATGTATCGACAACTGCTCCGGTATGGATTGGGCGCGCCCATTGAAATCGCTCAATTGGCATAAGCTCGATCGTCGCGGCGCTCCCACAGGAATAATCTGTCCCTTGCGCTTACCCAGCGCGCAGCGACGACGACATATCGCGCGGCTGGCGAGGACCTTGGCGGCTCGGACAGAGGTCCGCTCCGTTCAAGAAGCGGTGATGCTGTTTTGATGGCTTCCAGCTTGTCGCAGGGTGTCCCGCGACCAGCCGGATAGGGTCATTCCATCGTTTTCACGAAAGAATGCGTGACGCGTGCGCGGCGATTCGCCCAGACAGCGCTTGAATCAAGAAGAGAATAGGAACTCCAGGGTGGCTCATTCACCATGCCGACTTTCTGTTGAGATGATTCGATATCACTTCAGCAGCCGAACCCTTACCCATTCACATCACATCGAACAGATAAGGAATATCTCCATAATTTTCTCCGGTCATTAAAATCCGGGATTTATGAATATCGGTGCTAGAATTATTTTTATATGGATTCAATTGATCGCATTAATTTCCCCATGCCGTAATAGGGAAAATTAAGTGTCGCACTATACTAAAAGACCTCAAGGGGAAGCACCACCCAAACTGCCAGTTACACCCGATGCCAATTTCGGCCTATATATTTTCGATACACTGGTTTTCTTGGAGATATCAAAGACTTAATTACCGAAGGCTGGATCAATAGAAATAAGCTTGAATCAATGAATTTTATTATCGATAGGCATGAGAATTACGTGAAGAGCGCACCGCCGGCCGTTCAATTAATTGACGCAATACCATGACAAACTGCATTTAAAAATTAAATATAAGAGCACCAAATAACAGGCGACCATCTATTTACGTTGATCTTTTCATGAAGTTCGCATGAAAAACAAGTTCAACGGCATAAATATGCAGCAAGATGAAGGCACGGATCGCGCCGCCGCCTGTTGCCGGAGCACATCATGGATTGAGCGCCCACCGTTCGCCGGCTGCCGCCGATCGCGATCCCCCCATCTCGCCAGCGCCATTGTCTATACCTGAAGCAGGGTCCAAGAGCTTTATTGGCACCGCGTGATGAGACCAATGAAAATGGGGAGGCCATGCTCAGTTCATTCTTTATTGACGCTTACCAGTCCTATCTATTCTTACCCACCCGCTACAACCCATGGCTAGTGACGCTGTCCTTGCTGGTCGCCATTTTCACTTCTTGCCTGGCATTGCAGATTGCCGGCCTGGCGCGCGAAGCCAGCGAACGCTGGCTGCGCCGGGTCGCCCTCGCCACCGGTTCTTGCGCAATGGGCGGCGGCATCTGGGCAATGCATTTTGTCGGCATGCTGGCGTTCAACGCGTGCAGCACCGTCAAATACGCCTTGCTGCCCACCCTCTTGTCCATGCTTCCCGCCATCGCGGCCTCCGGCATCGCCTTGCATTTGCTGTCCCAAGCCAAAATCGCCGGCAGGCAGTTATTGATCAGCGGCGTGCTGGTTGGATCTGGCATCGGCACCATGCACTATTCCGGCATGGCAGCCATGCGCATGGCGCCGCTGCTGCGGTATGACCCCATTTGGTTCGCCATTTCGATCTTGCTCGCCATCTTGCTGAGCACCTTGTCGCTTTGGATCCGCTTTGGTCTGGACAATAAAAAAATCGGCAAGGGAAAGATGACGCTGCTCAGCGGCATCGTCATGGGGGGCGCCATTGCCGGCATGCATTATTTTGGAATGGAAGCCGCCCGTTTCATCGGCATCGCTGATCCCAGCTTTCGCAATGCCATTGACGACAATGCCAGCTTGGCCATCGCCATCGCCATCATCGTGCTGATGCTGGGCACCATCGTATTCGCCGGAAATGTGCTCTTGCGTTACCGGCCCTTGTATCAGAGGGCGTTGAGCAATGAATTGAAACTGCAGGCCACCTTGAACACTTCGGTGGACGCCATCATCACCATTGATGAAAAAGGCCGCATTCAAACCGCCAATCCGGCGGTTGAACGCCTATTCGGCTGGCGGATTGATGAATTATTGGGTAGGAATATCAGCCTGCTCATGCCGGAACCACATCACTCCAAACACGATGGTTTTCTTGCCGAGTATATGCGGACGCAGATCGCGAAGCTGATCGGCAAAGAGCGTGAAGAAATCGCTCTCAAAAAGGATGGCACGCTATTTCCCATCCGCCTGTCGGTTGGCAAGGTGGTGCTGCCTGATCAAGTCATTTATGTCGGTTATATTGGCGACATCAGCGAGCGGAACCGCATACAGCATGAGCTGAGAGACAGCGAACGGCAATTTCGCACCCTGATCGACAACATCCCCGGCGTCACCTTCCGCAGCCACTGCCTGGAGCCCTGGAAAACGATTTTCATCAGCGACAATATCGAGGACTTATGCGGATGCCCGGCCAAGGCATTTGTGGACGGCCGCATTCAAATGCTGGACCTCATCCACCCGGATGATAAGGAAAGAGTATGCCAGGCCATCCGCTCGGCGCTGGATCAGCATCAACTCTATGTGGTCGAGTACCGCCTGCTTTGTCTGGACAAGGAGGAATGCTGGGTCTTGGAAAGCGCGCGCGGCGTATACGATGAAGCGGGGACGCCGCTCTTGATCGATGGGGTGATTCTGGATATTTCCGAGCGCAAGGCGACAGAGTTCGCCCTGATTGAAGCCAAGAACCATGCGCTTTCAGCCGTCAAATCCAAAAGCGCCTTCCTGGCAAACATGAGCCATGAAATCAGAACCCCGATGACCGCGATTATCGGCTACACCGACTTGTTGCAAGGCACGCCGCTGGATGCCAAGCAAAAGGAGATGTTAAGGACAGTCAACCACTCAGCCAAAAGCCTGCTGGGCCTGCTCAACGATGTCCTCGATACCGCCAAGCTGGAACAAAATGCGCTGCAACTGGAAGAAGCCCCCTTCTCTTTGCGAGAAGTGGCCGAGCATGTGATCGACATCCTGAAATTAAGCGCGGACAAAAAAGGCATCGCCTTGCAGTTGAAATACCCGTCCATGACCCAGCACACTTTCTTTGGCGATGCGTTTCGGGTCCGGCAGATCTTGATCAATCTGGTGGGCAATGCCATCAAGTTCACGGAACGGGGCGGGGTTTGGCTGACGGTGCTATCCGAAAAAGATGACATCCTCATCATGATTCGCGACAGCGGCATCGGCATGAACGAGGACACCTTGGCCAGGCTATTCCAGCCGTTCTCCCAGGCCGACGCGTCGACCACGCGCCGCTTTGGCGGCACCGGTCTTGGCACCAGCATTGCGCTGCAATTGGTGCAAAAGATGGGCGGGCGGATTGAAGTTCAAAGCACGGTGGACAAAGGCTCCATTTTTCAGGTTTATCTTCCTCTGCGCCCGGCGCCGCCGGAAAGCCTGCCCAACCCTGTCATCGCCAATACGGAACACCGGCCCAAGCACGCTCGCCCGCTGAACATCCTGGTAGCCGATGACGATGCGATCAATCTGGACATCATCACCATGCTGCTGGAGGAATACGGCCACCGCATCTATACCGCGTGCAATGGGAAGGAGGTTATCAATGCCTGGCGGCATCATGATATCGACCTGATTCTGATGGATGTGCAGATGCCGGTCATGGATGGCATCGCCGCCTGTAAATTCATCCGTCAGGAGAGCGCGAACGATGACAAGAACGCCACGCCCATCATCGCCCTGACGGCGGGCGTGTTTCAGGAGGATCGCGAGGCCGCCATCGCCGCCGGCATGGATGGCTTCATGACCAAGCCGATAGACAGCGTGCAATTGCAGGATGAAATCGAGCGCGTGATGAAACAGGTGGCCGGATAAGCCTGCCGCCGCCAGCTATTCGGACCAGGCGAACTCCGCTTGGCACCCGCTTGAATCCGGATATCCCTGCCCTGGCCAGCGCATCCGCCAAGCGCCTTGAAACCACGGGTTCGAAGCAATCCACATTCAGCAGGAAGAATATATCCAGGCCATGGGGTTTTGGAGCATGAATGCGCAGCGAGGCGCATGCGATGACTTTCGACGCCTCACCCAGAATGAACCGGGATTGCCCATAGTCGAAAACCTCCTCCCAGCAATCAAACTCCAGGAAGACATACTCTCCCGCAGCCGGCTCTCCCGAGTGGCGGTCAATCTCCTCGGGCAGCGCCGCGAATCTTGCCTGAAAACCGGTCAGTACTTCCAACAGCTTCTTCGCCCCACAAAACCCGCATTCACCGTAAGCCAGTCCCGGCTCAAGCGCTTCACGCCGTTGATCAGGGTGATGTTGGCGCGGCTGCCCGCTATTCCATTGTCTACCCATGTGACTGCCCGCTTAGAACCTGTTTACGATCTCGCGAGCCAAGGTGAGACAAGGCATTGCGGCGGAGAAAGCGGAATGCACACCTGGTACATGAGCACTGAGCTTGGTTTCAACGCCGTATCGCTGAAGCGCAGCAAACTTTGAACAGGTTCTTAGGACCTCAAGAAACAAGCGCAGCACATCAAGAGCTGGCCCTCATCGAGATGGCGCGCTCCCGCGAGCCGCTTTTCTATAGGCGGTCAACGACATACCGGTATGGCGCTTGAAATAACGGCACAGATAGGAGGCGTCCTCAAAGCGCAGCTTGTCCGCTAGCTGGCCAATGGACAGATCGCCATAGGCCAGCAGCGATTTGATCTCCTGCACTACTTGCCGGTCGATCAAGCCCTTGGGGCTGTCATTGAAGAATTTCCTGCTCAGCTGCGACAGGTAGAACGGCGTGATGCTGAGCGCCTCCGCGTAAAAGCTCACCTCGCGGCGCTGCGTGGAATGCCGGCCCACCAGCTCCCAAAAGCGCCAGCTCAGCATTTCGCCGCGGCTGAACTCCGGCTCGGCGCAGTCTTCCGCCGATACCCGCTCCGCGACCTTGAGGAAGAAATTCTGCAGCAGATTGCGCAGCATCGTCCGGCCATGCTGCGGACAATGGCCGGCTGCGTCTTCCATTTGCGCCAGCCACCCGCTCAGCAAGGCCGCGTCCGCCAAGGCGGGAATGCAATGCGGGTGCTGATGCAGGAAGACAAACAGGCTGCTCGGCAGCGGATAAGCCACTTCCGCCGCCCGGCTCTTGGGCATCAGACAGACAAAGGCCGCGAACCGCCGCGAGCGCCGCCGCAGCAGCGCAATCGTGTCTTCCGCCAACACCAGCACATGGTGCCGGCGCACCGCCCTTTCCTTGAAATTAATGGTGAAGCGCGCACAGCCTTCCACGCAGACCAGCAGCGCGATATAGGCGTGCCCGAAACCCAGCGGCAAGCCCAGGCCGTCCGCCAGCGTGCTCCTCGCAATCCGTATCGAATCATCCTGATTCAGTAGCTGGGGTACCGCGCGCATATTAGAGAATCCCTGTAATTCCGGCGCCATCGCTCAAGGCCGTCAAGCATGATTGTTTCCAAAAGTACCGAAACCGCTCAGGAATGTCCATTCATCCCTCAGCCTGGACACGCTAATCTGCACGCATCCCCAAGCGCCGATATGAGGGCAAGACGATGAAACTGGAAACACCGCGCCTGATCCTTCGCCCCTGGCAAGACAGCGACGCCGCCGATCTCTACCAAGTGGCCAAGGACGCCAGGGTCGGCCCCATCGCCGGCTGGCCGCCGCACAGCAGCGTGGAGCACAGCGCCGAGATCATTCAAACCGTATTCAAACAGCCGGAGGTATACGCGCTGGAGCTGAGGGACGAGGGCCGCGTGGTTGGCTGTGTCGGCATCCTGGACAGCGCTGGCAGCAACTTCGAGATCGGCCCGCGGGATGGCGAGATCGCCTACTGGATAGGCGTGCCTTACTGGGGCCGGGGGCTGATCCCGGAAGCGGTGCGCGAGGTCATGCGCCACGCCTTCGAAACCCTGAACCTCAAGACGTTGTGGTGCGGCTACTTCGCCGGCAATGCCCAGTCCCACCGCGCCCAGGCCAAATGCGGTTTCCGCCACCACCATAGCGAGGAGAACAAATACAACCCATTCCTGGGCGACTACCGCACCGAACATATCAGCCGCATCACGCGGCGGCAGTGGCTGGCGCTGGGCCGATGAATCCGCGCCGCGCCTCCCGCCCAGCCATCACGGCTCTGCCCGCCGCCAGCATGGGAAGCGAGCGTTTGCGGCCATGGCCATCGCCATGATGGCGACATCGTGATCAAAGCCCGGCAGCGCCTGCAGCGCTCGCCGCAAGGCTTGCATCCCTTCCGCCGCATTGGAGATGCGGCATAGGCCCTTGGGGCCGGACAATAGCCAGAACACATCATCGACAAACGGGCCCTGGTCTGTGGTCTCGATATCGATTGCGTCCAGGTCCGCCCAATCAAACCGCGTCACCGCGCCGCGCCGCGGGGTATGGCTGATTGCGTGCTGGTCGAAGACGACGCGCTCCGCCGCGCGCCATGGCCGCCAGTTCAATAAGCGGGAAAGAAACAACATCATCACACTCCTCATCAGTCATTGGCATGGCCCGCTCTTGCCGCTGGACAAGTCCCGCAACGTGCATTCGGCCTCGACATAGCGGCGCCCATCATAACGAAGCCTGACCAAATAGCATCGGTCCACCCGGCATTGCGCTTCTTCGATGTCGAACAGCCCATGGCTGCTGCCGGGCAGAATGCTGAACGCGTCGGAACTGCCGGCGTAAATCACCCGTTCTCCCTGTGTGATCCAGTGCATGAAGGCGTGGGCGCCATAGAAAGCCGGGTAATAAGGCGCCGAGCCGGGACGCACAAACCAGTAGCCATTGTGCTGACGGGACAGGCGGATGGGCCGGGCGACGAAGAATTGCCGGTAGTCTTGCTTCAGCCCATGCTCCTTGATCAGTTCGTCCACCTGTTCCCGCATCTCTTCATGGTCGACGATGGCCTCCGCCAGCGCCGGCTCGACCCTGCTCCAGGATTCGGTTTCATCCTCGGTGGCGGAGGAAAAGCCGGCTCCGGGCGCGGCCAGCGCCAGCAGCGGCCAGGCCAATAGCAAAGCGGACAATGTTTTCATGGTTTTCACTTTTCCTGGCCCGTCTCGTGCCGCAACAGCGCCAGAAAACGCGCCAGCACCGGATTGGCGGCGCCCTGGCGCCAGACAAAGGTCAGCGGCATCGGCAAGGACAGGTCTTGCAGCCGCAACAAGCGCGCCTGGGCCGGCGGACGACCCAGATTGGCGGAATTGACGATGGCGGCGCCAATGCCGGCGCAAACCAGCGACAGGATCGCCGTTTCGGTGCTCGCCTCCTGCGCCACCTTGAGATGCACGCCCAGTTGCCGGCAGGCGCTGTTCAAGCGGTCGTAATAGCCGGGATAGGCCGCGCGCGGCAGCATCACGAAGGGCCGCTCCGCCAAGCCGCGCAAGGCGATGGGGCGGGTTTCGTCGTAGTCCCCGTCCCAGCAGCGCGGCAATGCCAGCACCACGTCGTGCTCCAGCAGCGGCAGGCCGGTCAAGGCTTCGGGCAGGGGCTCGTATTGATAGATGAAACCGCCGTCCAGCGCGCCGTCGGCCATCGCGCGCAATTGCTCCGGCGTGTTGCGCACCTCCAGCGCGATCTGGACCTCGGGCGCTTCCGCCTGGAAATGGCTGAAAGCCCTGGGCACCAGGCCATCCCAGCCGGCGTTTTCCACGCAGCCCAGCCGCAACCGGCCCAGCAGGCCGGCGGCCACGCGGCGCGCGCTGTGGGCGGCTGCGTCCAGCGCCGCCATCGTCTGGCGCGCGTCGCGCAAATAGCTGTCGCCGGCCGCGGTCAGCTTGAGCCCGCGCGACGAACGCTCGAACAGCAGCAGGCCCAGTTCCTGCTCCAGGTCCTGAATCTGCCGCGACACCGCCGGCTGGGTGATGTGCAGTTGTTCCGAGGCCAGGCGCACGCTCTGGTGCTCGGCCACGGCGATGAAGTAGCGGAGATGGCGCAATTCCATGCGGGCTCTTTCGACTGGCGATGCTTTCAATTTATCACGAATTAAGAATTCGGCATTGGAAATGCATGAATGAATTCCGCGATAGTACAGGCCTGTTCCAAGACTCGCGAGCTAGGGCGAGACAAGGCGTTGCGGCTGAGAAAGCGGAATGTACACACGGTACATGAGCATTTCGAAGACGGTTTCAACGCCGTATCGCTGAAGCGTAGCAGACTTTGAACAGGCTCTAAGAACGTGTTTACGATCTCGCGAGCTAAGGCGAGACAAGGCGAAAACCGCTGAGAAAGCGGAATGTACAAGTGGTACATGAGCATTTCGAAGCGATTTTCAACGCCGTATCGCCGACGCGCAGCAGATCGTAAACAGGTTCTAAGAGCCAAGCCGCCAACGGCATCATCACAAGCAGAGACAAAAATGAACGGCATCAATCCCACTTACCAAGTTGGCGACGCCAAGATCAGCCGCGTGACGGACACGCTGTTGCACGGCCTGGCCCCCTCCTATCTCTACGCCGACTGGGACGCGGCCTTGCTGGACGAGCAGCCGCAGTTGCGCGGCCTGCTGGACCCCGCCGGGCATCTCAGCCTCAGCGTGCACAGCTGGGTGGTGGAATGGGCGGGCCAGCTGTTCTTGATCGACACCGGCATCGGCAATGACAAGGAACGCGCGTTCAACCCCTTGTTTCACCGGCTGCAAACGCCCTTTCTGCAACGCCTGGCCGCCGCGGGCGTCCAGCCCGAGCAGGTGGACCATGTGCTGCTCACCCATCTGCACGCCGACCATGTCGGCTGGAACACGCGGCTGGTGGATGGCGAATGGCGCCCCACCTTCCCCAATGCCGCCTATGCGCTGCCGCAGGGCGAGCTAGACTTCTTCGCCACGCCGGCGTCGGACAGCCGACGCATGGTGTTCGACGACAGCGTGGCGCCGGTGATCGCCGCCGGCCAGGCGCTTGCCATCAGCCGCGATGGCGGCGAGTATAGGGATGGCCTGCGCTTCCATCCCACGCCCGGCCATTGCGCCGGCCATATGGCGATCTCGCTGACGTCGCGCGGCGAAACCGCGCTGTTCACCGGCGATGTGATGCATAGCCCGATGCAGGTGTACCGCCCGGCATGGAATTCAGTGTTTTGCCGCGAGCAGGACGCGGCGCGGCAATCGCGGCGCTGGCTGCTGGATTTCGCTGCGGAACGCCGCGCCACCGTGTTCACCGCGCACTTTCCCGCCACTTCCGCCGGCCGGCTGGCGCGCCGGGATGGGGGTTTCCAGTGGCAATTCGTGTAAGAACCTGTTCAAAGTCTGCTGCGCTTCAGCGATACGGCGTTAAAAGCGAGCTCAAAATGCTCATGTACCACTTGTACATTCCGCTTTTTCACTCGTTTTCGCCTTGTCTCGCCCTTGCTCGCGAGACTTTGAACAGGCTCTAAGAGTCTGTTCAAGCCGCGGTTCTGCCCATACGGCAGATAAGCGATCGCCGCGGCACTCGCCGCGTCCATCCTCGCCCCCCAGCGGATATTGAGCCGCGTCCACACCCTCCAGAGGAGCCTAGCCATGACCCCCACACCCCTCTCCCCATCCGCGCTGGCCGCGCTGGCCAAGGACGCCGGCTTCGCCTTTGACGCCGAGCGCCTGGAGGCGGTAGCCGCCACCCTGGCCTTCATCCGCGCGGAAATCGCCCGGCTGGACCGGCTGGACCTGGCCGACACCGGCGCCCATCCCTTTAATCCCGACTGGAGCTGAACCGTGCAGCCTTATCAATTAAGCATTGTGGACGCCGCCCGCCAGATCGCGGACGGCCAATTGTCGCCGGTGGAACTGACCCGCTCGGTGCTGGAACGCGCACAACAGCAGGAAGCGCGGCTGTCCGCCTATGTCACCCTGGCCGCGGATCAGGCCATGGCCGCCGCGCGGCAGGCCGAGCAGGAGATACGCGGCGGCGGCTACCGCGGCGTCTTGCATGGCATTCCCTATACGCTGAAAGACCTGATAGACGCGGCCGGCCTGCCCACCACCGCCAGTTCGCGCGTGCGCCAGCACCATCGCGCCGAAACGGACAGCGCGGTGGCGGCCCAGCTCAGGCGGGCCGGCATGATACTGACCGGCAAGACGCACACGCATGAGTTCGCGTTTGGCCTGACCACGCCGCAGACCAACAATCCCTGGGCGCCGGAACGCTCTCCCGGCGGCTCCAGCGGCGGTTCCGCCGCCGCGGTGGCCTACGGCGGCGCGCTGGCGGCGCTGGGCACCGATACCGGCGGTTCCATCCGGGTGCCGGCGGCGTTGTGCGGGCTGGTGGGCCTCAAGCCCACTTACGGCCTGGTGTCCCGCCAGGGCGTGGTGCCGCTGTCCGATTCGCTGGACCATGTCGGGCCTATCACCCGCACCGTGGCGGACGCCGCTGCCATGCTGGACGCCATCGCCTCCGCGCGGCCGGCGCCGGCCGGCGGCTACCGCCAAGGGCTGGACCAGGGCTTGGAAGGCCTGCGCATCGGCGTGCCCGGCAATTATTTCTGCGATCATATCGCGCCGGACATCCAGACCGGCTTCCAGGACCAATTGGCGGAACTGGCCGCCGCCGGCGCGGAGCTGGTGGCGGTCGAGATTCCGCTGGCCGATCTCATCCTGCCCATCCAATGGGGGCTGGTGGCGCCGGAAGCCGCCGCCCACCATCGGGACAGCTTGCGCAGCGTGCCGCAGCTGTATGGCGACGAGGTGAGGACCTTGCTGGAAGCCTGCGTGCTGGTGCCGGAGAGCGATCACACCAAGGCCCAGCGCGCCCGCGCCGCATTGCAGGCGGCCTGGCGACGGATGTTCGCCGACATCGACCTGCTGCTGGCGCCCACGGTGCCGCACACCGCGCCGCTTCACGGCCAGCACGGCTTCACCTGGCCGGACGGCACGGAGGAAAGCGTGGTGTCCGCCTATATCCGGCTGAGCACGCCGGCCAATGTGCTGGGTCTGCCGGCGCTGACCGTGCCGGTCGGGCTGGACCGGGCCGGGCTGCCGTTCGGGGTGCAGTTCATCGGCCGGCCTTACCACGACGCCACGGTGCTGCGCGCCGGCCAGGTGCTGGAGTCGCGCTGCCAGGTCCGCTTTGATCAGGTGCGTCGGTAAGGCGTCGCCTGGACTGCGTTTAGCGCCTGTTTACGATCTGCTGCGCGCCGGTGGAGAGATTGTGCGATGAGTGCCGTCTTCGGAATGCTCATCTAGCACCCGTACATTCCGCTTCCTCAGCCGCAACGCCTTGGCTCTCGAGATCGTGAACCGGCTCTTGGCGGCTAGCTCCGCTCCTTGTTGCGGCCCAGAAAGTCCCGCATCGCCTGCCGCGCCTCCGGGTAGTGGAAGGTCGCGCCGAAGGCCGGCACCGTCAAGGCGATATTGTCGGCCAGCGACGCACTCTCATCCCAGGCATTGCACAAGGTCTTCTGGATGCGCAGCGCATGCGCGGGACATTGCAGCAGGCCGGCAATGGCGTTTTCCACCGCCGCGTCCAGCTCTTCCGCTTCCACCACCTCGTCCAGCAGCCCCCAGGACAGCGCCTTGGCGGCATCTATGGTCTGTCCGCTCAACAACCAGGCCCGCGCGCGGCCGGCGCCTATCTGGCGCGGCAGCAGCGCCGCATGGATCACCGACGGCAAGCCCAGCCTGACTTCCGGCATGGCGAAGCGCGCATCCGCCGCGATGCGGATGTCGCAGGCGGCGATGAATTCGACGCCGGCGCCCAGGCACCAGCCTTGCACTTGGGCGATCACCGGCACCGGCAGCTCGCGCACGCTATCGCACAAGGCCGCCAGTTCGCGGATGAAGGCCTGGGCGCTTTCCGGCTCCAGCTCCAGCATGTCCTTGATATTGGCGCCGCCGATGAACACATGCTGCCGCCCCTGGATCACCAGGCAGCGCAACCCGGCGATATCGCGCAGCGCATGGATGGCTCGGCTCAACGACCTGATTTCAGCCCAGCCCAGGATGTTGGCCTTGCCCGAGCGCAACTCCAGCCTGGCAACGCCGCGTTGGTCGCAGCTCAACGCATAGCAATCATCTTGATAAGCATTCATCGCCGTCGCCTCCGCCATCGATTAATTAAAATATTCAATTCATCCCGCGAAAACACCCACTGCCCGCCGCTTCAACCGGGATTGCCGACCCGGTCCAGCATACTGCGCGCCCTCTCGCACCGCCATCGCGCACGGATAAGAGCCTGTTTACGATCTGCTGCGCGTGGTGAAACCTGACACGGTGAGTACCGCTTCGAAGTGCGCATGTACCACGTGTACATTCCGCGTTCTCAGCCGCAACACCTTGTCTCGCCCTTGCTCGCAGCGTAAACACGCTCCAAGCGCTCACAAGCCGCCCAATGAGCCGCCGCGCAGGCTTTTCACCATGGATTTGGAGGTTTGCAGGAAAGCCGCCACCGCCGGGCTCACATGTTTCTGACTGGGCACCGCCAGCCCCACCGAGCGCCCCACCACCGGCGACAGCGGCTTTTTCACCATGCCGGGACACAGCGCCATCAGTGGCGCCGGCACCGCGAGATCGGCGACGATGGACACGCCGGCGCCGCTTTCCACCATTTTGACGATGGTGATGATCTGGGCGTAGCGGTGCTTGACCATAGGGCGCAGGCCTGCGCTTTCAAACAACTTCTCGATCAAGGAGGTATTGCCCGCCAGCGTCATGATGAAAGGCATCGCGCACAGATCGGCCAGACGCACCGAGGGCTGGCTGGCCAGCGGATGTGCCGCCGGGATCAGCGCCACGAACTGGTCCGCCACCAGCGGCATGGTGTCGAAGCGCTCGTCGGGCAGTATCACGAAGCCCACGTCCACCCGGCGCTCGGCCAGCCATTGCGCCACTTCGTCGTCCTCGCCCTCTTCCACGAAGACATCGATTTCGGGATAGCTGGCCTTGAACTGCTCGAGTATGCGCGGCAACAACAACAGCGACGAGGTCGTACCGAAGGAGCCGATGCGCAGCACGCCGCGGTTCAGGCCGCGCGCCGCCGACACTTCCTGGCGGATCGCCTCGGCCACGCCCAGCAGCTCGCGCACCCGCAGCAGCAGGCCGCGGCCGGCCTCGGTGGCCTCGATGCCGGCCTGGCCGCGCGTCAGCAAGGTCAGGCCCCATTCCTTCTCCAGTTGCCGGATCGCATGCGACACCGCGGACTGACTGATGCCCAGCTTGTCCGCCGCCGCGGTGAAACCGCCCAGTTCCGCCACCAGCGCAAAAATCTCCAACTGCGTGAACGTCATTCCCCGCCCTCATGAGCAAATGCTCATTTTTTCATGAATACAAACAATCAATAGTATATACACACCCACATAGCATTGGAGACCGGGTCTTGGACCCGGCATGCACACCCATGACACAATCAAGCACCGCGGCCGCCGTCATCGCGCCCCCCTCGCCGCCGCCGGCAAGCGAACAAGCGACCTTGCGCCCCACTCTGGCCGGCAAGCTGGTCCTGACCGCCATGTTCTGGGGCGGCACCTTCATCGCCGGCAGAGTGCTGGCGCAAGCCATGCCGCTGATGAGCGCCGCCTTCTGCCGCTTCCTGGTGGCCGCCGTGCTGCTGGTGCTGGTGGCGAAAAAGTTCGAAGGCGGGCTGCCGCGCTTGAACCGCTCGCAACTCGCCACCACCGCCTTTCTCGGCTTCACCGGCATCTTTCTCTACAACCTCTGTTTCTTCGGCGCGCTGGCGCGCATTCCGGCCGGACGCACCGCCTTGTTCGTCAGCCTCAATCCCATCATGACCGCGCTGGCCGCCAGCCTGGTCTTCCATGAGCGGCTGGGACTGCGGCGCTGGGCCGGCATCGCCGTGGCCATGCTGGGCGCCATGGTGGTGATCACCCGCGGCGACTTCGCCGGCACCCTCCACGATTTCCACCAATCCTTCGGCGCCGGTGAAATGCTGATGAGCCTGGCGGTGCTGAGCTGGGCGGCCTACACCCTGGGTTCGCGCAAGGCGATGGAAACACTGAGCCCGATCGCGGCCACCACCTACGCCACCTTGTGGGGGCTGGCCTTCCTGTCCCTGGGCGCGGCCGGCGAGATCGTCTCGGTGCCGTGGGCGTCCTTCGGCTGGAAGATCTGGCTGTCCATCCTCTATCTCGGCGCCATCGGCACCGTGGTGGGCTTCATCTGGTACTACCAGGGCATCCGGGCGGTGGGGCCGTCGCGCACCGCCATCTTCACCAATCTGGTGCCGGCTTTCGGCGTGCTGCTGGGCGCGCTGTTGCTGGGCGAAAGCATTCTGGCGTCCATGCTGATAGGCGGCGCGCTGTCGGCCATAGGCGTATCGCTGACCAATCGGAAATGAGTGACGGCGCGGCCTTGCGCCGCGCCATCGGAAAAGCCCTTAGTACCAATACCTAAAATGCCCGATTTGGTTTGCAAAACGAATAAATCGTTTTGACAGTCCATATGGCGCCACCTAGGCTTCAATTCCCACACCACCTTAGGAAGAAGCCCCATGGCCAGCCCACTCACCCTGCTCATGCCGGTCATTCCCGGCACCAGCCTGGAAGCCATCGCCGCCACCCTAGCGGAATACGAACCCACCCTGCACCAAGCTCTGACGTCGATCGGCACCGTGCACTATGCGCGCACCTTGCTCTTGGACCACTCCACCGCCAATCTGCAGCCCACCGGCCAAGCCAGCGACAACTACGTGATCGCGGTGATCACCGAATACGACGGCAGCTTCAACGCCTATATCAATGACTTCGTCGCCCAGGTGGGCACCGTCTTCGACGCCTTGCTGCAATTCGTGGTGGGCGGCAAGGCGCTGATCCCGGTGGCCAATAATGTGGTGGCGTTCCAGGCCTTCATCGCCCAGAACGACGCGTCCCAGCATATTCCCAACAATGGCGGCGGCGGCAAGGACGACAACGGCTTGTACCAGGCCTACCCGTACACGGTGCAGACCATACTCGCCGCGCTGGACTGAAGCGCGCCCCAGGCGCAGGCGGTCAGCCGCTTGCGCCTGGCCCCCCCTTGCTGAAAGGCATGCGATGAACAGCCCCGCCCTCCCGTACGACGACATCCAAGGCACGATTCTGCGCGGCTACCGCGTGGACCTGGCCCGGCATTTCATTCTGAGCGTTAGCGACAAGGCCGCCGCCGGCGAGCTGATCCTGAAACTGGTGGAGGGCCGGGACGGCCTGCCGCGCATCACCAGCGCCGAGCGCTGGCTGCGGAAACCGAACAGCTTCCTGAACATAGGCTTCACCTGTCCCGGACTGAAACAGCTGGGCGTCGGCGACGAGCAACTGGCCAGTTTCGACCCGGCCTTCCAGCGCGGCGCCACCAATGAGACCACCGCCGGCATCGTTGGCGACATCGACGCCAGCGCGCCTGGCAAATGGATAGGCGGCCTGGCCAATGGCAAGCAAGTACACATCGTGCTCAGCCTGTGGGTGGCCAAGGACCCGGCGCTGCTGGAAAGCCTCAGCGCGCGGCTGCGCCAGGCCTTCTCCGGCGCCGTCAGCGAACTGTCCGCCCATGACGCCCAGGCGCTGCCTGACAATCAAGTGCACTTCGGTTATCGCGACAGCATCGCTCAGCCCACCATCGCCGGCGCGCCGCCGCGCAAATGCCCGGCGCCGGATGATCAGGCCGTCATCGCCACCGGGGAATTCCTGCTCGGCTACAGCAACGAGGGCAAGGGCGTGTACTCGGTGCAACCGCCCGAACTCAGCCGCAACGGCAGTTATGCCGCGTTCCGCATCCTGGAACAGGACGTGGCCGGCTTTGACGCGTTCCTGAACGAATACGCGGCCAAGGCCAGCATCGATCCCGAACTGCTGGCGGCCAAGGTATGCGGACGCTGGCGCAACGGCAACCCGCTGACGCTGCGGCCGGACGAGGCAGGCGCCACGCTGCCGACAAGTCAATTGAACGACTTCAACTACGTCAATGCCCAGCCGCCCCAAGACGACACCCTGGGCCTGAAATGTCCGATAGGCTCCCACATCCGCCGCAACAATCCGCGCAATGGCGCGGTGGTGGGCACCGACAGCGCCCACCACCGCATCGTGCGCCGGGCCATGCCTTACGGCCCGGCCTACGACCCCGAGCATCCCTCGGCCGCGGCGCGCGGCCTGATCGGCTACTTCATCAACGCCAGCCTGAGCAATCAGTTCGAATTTCTCAGCAGCCAGTGGAACCTGCTCAGCGACTTCGTCAAATCCGCGACGGCGCCGGGCAACCCGGACGCCGGCAACGCGGTGTTCAACATCAGCGGAGAAGACGTTTTCCTCGGTGTCAACGACGCCGCGGACAGCAGCTTCACCCTGGCCGCGCCCGGCCGAGGGGGCAAGAACAACACCGTGTTGCAGGGTTTCTCGCGGATGATCACCACCCGCGGCGGCGCTTATTGCTTCCTTCCCGGCATCGGCGGGCTGCGCTACCTGGCGCGGCTGGCCAGCGGCTGAGACGCGTCAGCCGGTCGCCGGCGGCCGCCCGTACTGCTCGCGGATGAAGTCCGTCATGTGCGCGGCCAGGATCTGGTGCACCTCCTGGCTGGGGTGCACCTCGTCGTGGAACAGATGACGGTGCGAGCTGTCCAGCGGCCGCGCGTCGCCGGCGAAGCCGAGCACGCGCGGCAGGTCGATATAGCCCTCGTGCTTATTGTGCAGGGTGTCGTACTCCACCTGCTCCGCCAGCTCCATCAGATAATCCAGCTTGGCGCCGATATCGAAGAAGCGGATGGTCACTCCGGCATCCTGGTAACGGGCTTGCAAGCTTTCCACCATCTGGCTCAGTTGCTGGTTATGCCGCTGCGACAAGTCGTGCAGCTTCTCGGCTTCCGCCTGCGGCTGCTTACGCGCATTCACGGTTTTGGACAGATCCGGCGCGCCGGCCACCAGGATATCCTTCACTCCCTTGGCCACCAGCTTGTCCACTTGCTGCTCATATGTCCGGATCACCTTGTCCACATCGGTCTTGCCGAAGGTCATATAGTCGTTGGAACCCAGCGCCAACACCGCCATATCGCCAGGCTTGAAGTCATGCTTGTTGATCTGGCGCTCCATATGGGAAATGAACATGAAGGTGGGATTCCACTTGGAGTACTTGCCGGCCACCGCGCCACCCTCGGCGTAATTCACCAGCGGTTTGCCCAGGTAGGCCTTGGAGGCCAGGAAATCCGGCCAGGCGAAGCCATTGGTGAAGCGTCCTTCATAATACTGGCCTGAAGACGGCATCACCCCCAGGCTCTTGCTGAGCATGCGGCCCTCGGAATCCGACAGGCTGTCGCCTATCACCACCAGCCGCTGGATATGATCCAGGCGCTTGCCTTCTCCGGCGGCGTCCACCGGCGCCTTGCCCTGCACCAGCTGATTCTTCAACGCCAGCGCGAACAAGGCCTTCTTGTCGAAACCTTCCGAGTCCACCGAGTCCACTCGCGACAAGGTGGCGGCATCATGCCGCCATTGCCGTAGTTGCTTGATCAAGTTGGAAGCCTCGGCAAGCCTAAGCGCTTCGCGCTGGGCGCAGTTTCTCGGCACCAGCAATTTACCGGGAGCGATTCTCATGGCGTGTGATTTCCTGTACGTGATTCAGTGACGCACAGAGTGCCAAACATCAATGGCATGGTCTTGCGCAAAACGATCATGCCAATGACGTGATTGCCTACCGTGAAAAACGCCGCTCAATGGCCCTTGCCATGCTGAAACGCCAGCTGCTCGCGGACATAACGCCGCTGCTCCAACAGAAATCCCTGTATCCCCTGGCGCATCGCCACCGCCATCTCCGGACGCTGCCGCGGCTTGCAGATATAGGTCCACAGGAAATCCTCCTGCGTATCCGGCTGGATGTCCTCCATCTGAGCCTGTTCGAACGCCTGCTCGCTCGAAGAGCCGTCCACGTCGAAGCGCACCGTCAGCGGCATCGCCAGCAGGCGCTGCTTGCAATGCACCTCGTACAGCGACTGCCGATAAGCGTAAGCCTCCGCCGGCTTGCCACGCTCGAAGCGAGGCGCGCACAAGGCCCAGAACTTGACCGTGCCGTCAGGAGTTTCGGCGATGCTGTCGCTGTCGATGAACAAAGCGCCCTGATCGGGATTGAAATAAGTGAAATCCCAGCTCGAGGCATGGGCAGAGGAAACGAACAAGGCCAAAACCAAGGCAATAACTCTCAACATTATGATTCCCAATATCTTTCCAGCCGCTGCGGCTAAAGTCGCAGCGGTCTGGCATCATACCAGTTCCGGTTTTTTCTTGGGAAATGCCGGCCGCGGCAGCCGCAAACTCGAGCCTGCCGCTGGCGGCTTGCGGAGAGGTGTCTTAGAACCTGTTTACGAT
>NZ_JAJOHW010000074.1 GCF_021129195.1 Chromobacterium aquaticum
CCACACCCGTCAACACCTTTCTTGAAAGTTTTTTGAGAAAAGCCGCCACCCGGCGGCTATCTACATGATTTATATTGAATCATCCGTTTCAACAAAGTTAAGCCCCCCGCTTGCTTCGAATCGGGACTGTCGCTTCCGGCGTGAAAATCCGATAATTCCCCTCCTCGTCCGCCCTTCAAGAAGCACGATCATGCGCAACAGAAACTGGATTTTCGACCTGGACGACACGCTGCACCACGCCAGCGGCGGCATCTTCGCCCACATCAGCCATGCGATGTCCGCTTATATGATGAAACATCTGCAAGTGGACGCGGTGGAAGCGCGCTTGCTGCGGGAGCGCTACTGGGCGCAATACGGCGCCACCATGCATGGCCTGGTCACGCACCACAATATCGATCCACACGACTTCTTATTGGAAACTCATAAGCTGGACGAATTGGAGCAATGGCTGTTCGCCGAGCACAATCTGGCGGAGTCGCTGCGCGCGCTGCCGGGCCGCAAGGTGATTTTCTCCAATGGGCCGCATCACTATGTGACGGGCATTCTGCAACGCCTGGCGATTGAACGGCATTTCCACTCCATCTATGGCGTCGAGCAATTGGACTATGTGCCCAAGCCGCACATCAGCGCTTTCCGCAAAGTTCTGGCGCAAGAGCGGCTGGACCCGCGGCACTGCATCATGGTGGAGGACTCGCTACCCAATCTGTTGACGGCGAAGAAGCTGGGCATGAAAACGATCTGGGTCAGCAAACAGGTGCGGCGTCCTGCTCACGTGGACATCCGTGTCGCGTCCATCGGCGAGTTGGCGCGCCGGCGCTGGGACTGAGAGTAAAAAAAGGCCGGAATCCCGGCCTTTTTCTCTATATAGAGTATCGCGCTTACTTCAGCTTGATCTCGGACCACACCTTGTTCAGCTCGCGACGGTCCTTGGCGTTCAAGTCCTTCAACTGTTGCAGGCGCGGCAGTTCGCCTGCGGTCGGGAAGATCGCATGCACCTTGGTCAGTTCCGGTTTGACGAACTTGCCGGCGGCGGCGTTGGGGTTGCCCGAGCCCATCTCGTTGGTCAGACCGGAGGCGTTCTTGCCGTCCAGCATGAAGTTGATGAATTTGTAAGCCAGGTCCTTGCGCGGCGCGTCCTTCAACACCACGAAGTTGTCCAGCGACAGGGTGTTGCCTTCTTTCTGCAAGCCGAAATTGACGCCGAACTTGCGGCCGGCCTTCTTGGCGTCCTGCTGCGCCTGGTACATATCGTTGGAATAGCCCAGCGCGACATAGATGTTGCCTACGGTCAGTTCCTTGATATAGCTCTGGTTGTTGAAAGCGGCCCAGTAAGGCTTGGCCTTCAGGATCACGTCGCGCGCCGCCTTCCAGTCGGCCGGATTGGTGGAGTTGGCCGGCTTGCCCAGATACATCAAGGCGGCGGACACCAGTTCGCGCTGAGAGTCCAGCACGGTGATCTTGCCCTTGAGCTTGGCCAATACGGCCGGATCGAAGATCAGCGCCCAGCTATTGGCCTTGTCCAGCAAGCCCAGCTCTTTCAGCTTGGTTTCGTTGTAGCCCAGCAGCGTGGTGGTGAAGGCGTAGGGGACCGAGTACTGGTTGCCCTTGTCGAAGAAGCTGTTCAGATAGCCGGCGTTCAGGTTCTTGAAGTTGGGCAGCTGTTTTTTGTCCAGCGGCTGCGCCTTGCCCTGCTTGATCAGCGCTTCCACCGCGAAGCCGGTCGGCACCACGATGTCGTAGCCTTTGGCACCGGCGGCCAGCTTGGCCAGCATTTCTTCGTTGTCGCCGTAGAAGTCTTGCACCAGCTTGCACTTGCAGTAAGCCTCGAAGCTCTTGGCGGTGCTTTCCGACAGGTAGTTGTTCCAGTTGTAGAGATGCAGTTCTTCCGCTGCATACGCCTGAGCAGATACGGCCAGTGCAAGCGTCACGAGGACTTTTTTCATTGCGGTTTTCCTTCTATTTGCACGAGTGCATTGCGACTACATGAAAAACCGGCCGGCTCCCTTGTCGCCCGGCCGGGGCCCTACGACTCAGCCATTGGCCCGCAGCGCGCTGGGCGACACGCGCGAGGCGATGACGATCAGCACCAAGGTCAACAGCATCAACAAACTGGACACCGCGTTCACTTCCGGCGTCACCGCGATCTTGATCATGGAGTAGATCTCCAAGGGCAGCATGCTGGCGCCGGCGCCGGCGGTGAAGAAGGTGATCACGAAGTCGTCGATGGACAGGGTGAAGGCCATCAAGGCGCCGGCGATGATGCCCGGCTTGATGATGGGCAGGGTGATCAGGCGGAAGGCCTGGAACGGCGTCGCGCCCAGATCGCGCGCCGCTTCCACCAGGCTGTCGTCCATGCCTTGCATCCGCGCGCGCACCACGATGGCGACGAAGCCGATGCAGAATGCAATGTGGGACAGCAGGATAGTGATCAAGCCCAGTTCCAGGATGCCGATCAACTGGTTGACGATGACGAAGAAGATCACCAGCGACACGCCCATCAGCAACTCCGGAATGGCGATGGGCGTCAGCACCAGGAAGGGCAGCAGGCGCAGCTTGTAGCGGTGCATCGCGATGCCGGCCAGCGTGCCCAGCACGGTGGCGCAGGCGCTGGCGATGATGCCGATGATCAGCGAGTTGGCCGCCGCGCTCAGCATTTTCTCATTGTGGAACAGCTTGTCGTACCACTTGAGGGTGAAGCCCACCCACTCCGCATTGAGCCTGGAATCGTTGAAGGAATACAACACCACGATGATCAGCGGCAGATAGAGGAAGGCGTAGGTCAGCATGGCCGATGCCCACAGCCAACGCGATTGTTTCTTAGCCACGTTTCTTGCCTCCTCTGCCTACCAGCGCGCCCAGCGCCGCGATCAACAACACGCCTCCAGTCAGCATGATGGACAGCACCGAGCCGAACGGCCAATCGCGAGTATCCAGGATCTGCTGCTTGATCAGATTGCCTATCATGATGGAGTCGGTGCCGCCCAGGATGTCCGGAATCGCGAACATGCCGAGCGCCGGAATGAACACCAGCGCCGAGCCGGCGAACACGCCGGGCAAGCTCAGCGGCCAGGTCACGCGCCAGAAGCGCTGCCAGGCGTTGGCGCCCAGGTCCTGCGCCGCGTCCAGCAAGGCCATGTCGTGCTTTTCCAGATTGGCGTACAGCGGCAGCACCATGAAGGGCAGGTGCACATAGACCAGGCCGACGATGACGGCGAACGGGGTGAACAGCAGACGCAGCGGCTCGAAGCCCAGCGAGGTCACCACCACGTTCAGCATCTTGGTGAACGCCGATTGCGGCCCCAGGATGATCATCCAGGCGTAGATGCGGATCAGGAAGTTGGACCAGAATGGCAGGATCACCAGCAGCAGCATCAGGTCGCGATATTTCTTGCCGGAGCGGGCGATCAGCCAGGCCAGCGGGTAGGCCATCAGCAGGCACACCACGGTGGTGGTCGCCGCGTAGCCGGCGGACTTGATGAACAGCTCGATATAGAGCGGCTCTTCCACCAGACGGCGGAAGTTGTCCAGGGTCAGGTCCCAGACCAGCTTGCCTTCCTCGAGGTAATACATCGGCGCGAGGCCGCCGTAATCGCCCGGATTGCGGAAGGCAGCCACCACCATGATCAGCGATGGCACCAGGAAAAACAGGACCAGGTAGACCAGCGGCGGCCACGACAGCGCCCACTTGCCGAATCGATCTCGAATCGCCATGCGCGTTTACTCCGTCAGGAAGCTGCCGGCGTCGAAGCGCCAGGCCAGTTCCACGATGTCGTTGTCGTCAAAGAACTTGGCGACGCCGGGAATGCTGTTGGGCAGCATGGCTTCCACCATCACGCCCTCGCCCACTTCCACCACGTAGAGCGTGACGTCGCCCAGATACAGGCAGTCGTGGACACGGCCCTTGAAGTGAGCCTCGGCCTCGTCCGCCGGCAGGTTCTTGTCCAGCTTGACCTTCTCCGGCCGCAGCGCCAGCCAGCCGGTCTGGCCTTCGCGCACATCGGGCACCGCCAGGCAGCGCACTTCGCCGCAGCCCTTCAGATCCACCAGCATGGTGTCGCCGTCCACGCGCTTGATCTTGCCTTCCAGCACATTGCACTGGCCGAGGAAGTCGGCGACAAAGCGATTCTTGGGCTTGCTGTACAGGGTTTCCGGCGCGTCCAGTTGCTCCACCTGGCCATGGCTCATCACCGCGATGCGGTGGCTGAGCGCCAGTGCCTCCCCCTGATCATGGGTGACATAGACGAAGGTGATGCCGACTTCCTTCTGCAACTTGATCAGTTCCAGCTGCATTTCCTCGCGCAGCTTGGCGTCCAGAGCGGACAGCGGTTCGTCCAGCAGCAGCAGCCGCGGGCGATCGACCAAGGCGCGGGCAATGGCCACGCGCTGACGCTGACCACCGGACATTTCATGCGGATAGCGATTGCCGAACTGGGTCAGGCGCACGTCTTCCAGCAATTCGTCCACCTGGGCGTCGATCTTGGCCTTGTCCCACTTGGCCATCTTCAGCGGGAAGGCGATGTTCTCTCGCACCGTCATGTGCGGGAACAGCGCATAGCTCTGGAACA
Source organism: Chromobacterium aquaticum (assembly GCF_021129195.1). GTDB lineage: Bacteria > Pseudomonadota > Gammaproteobacteria > Burkholderiales > Chromobacteriaceae > Chromobacterium > Chromobacterium aquaticum. Next base: position 4,566 of record NZ_JAJOHW010000074.1, read on the forward strand.
CGGTGTGCACCGGACGCTTTTCCGGCAGCACATGCGACATGTCTTGGCCGTCCAGCAGGATCTGGCCGGCATCGGGCTGTTCGAAACCGGCCAGCATGCGCAGCAAGGTGGTCTTGCCGCAGCCGGACGGGCCCAGCAGGGTGAAGAATTCGCCAGCCTCTACCGACAGGCTGACATTGTTGACCGCCGTATAGTCACCGAAGCGCTTGACGACATTTTTGATTTCAAGGAGAGCCATCTATCTTCCCCGCCCAAGAAAAAGGGCGCCAGTTTAACAAAAAAGATAAAGCTGGGGCCGTTGAAATCCCTTGAAAATTCAAGACCTCAGCGTATTTTTTCCATCAAGCGGACCAAGCGTTTTGCGCTGGCCGGTAAGTTGCTATTTTCTCAACAAAAAACGCTGCGCCGCTCGGCGGTTTTCGATGCGGCGCAACATGGTTCCACTTCAGATAATTGATGCTTTTTGACAACAACTGTCGGCATCTCGCCGTCTACGAGCCGCCAAACCGCGCTTACCACTGCCCTTCATTGAAGAAGCGGCGGTAGCGCTCCACCCAGGGCGAGATATCGAAGCCGTTGGCTTGCAGCCATTCGGGCTTGTAATAGCTGTCCTGGTAGCGGTTGCCGTCATCGCAGATCAGGGTGACGATGGAGCCGCTGCGGCCCTGCTTGCGCATCTGGCTGACCAGCTCGCACACGCCGTAGAAATTGGTGCCAGTGGAGCCGCCGCAACGACGCCCCAGCACTTCTTCCAGGAAGTGGATGGCGGCGTAGCTGGCGACATTGGGCACCCGGATGACTTCGTCGATGACGGTGGGAATGAAGGACGGCTCGACCCGCGGCCGGCCTATGCCTTCCACCCCGGATCCGCCTTCGCAGCGGCAGTCGACGCTGCCGGTGTGGAAGCTGTCGTAGAACACCGAATTTTCCGGGTCCACCACGCAGACCTTGGTCGCCAGCTTCTGGTAACGCACATAACGACCGAAAGTGGCCGAAGTGCCACCGGTGCCGGCGCCGCAAATGATCCAGTCCGGCACCGGATTGGGCTCGTACGCCATTTGGGTGAAAATGGTGTCGGCGATATTATTGTTGCCGCGCCAGTCCGTTGCACGCTCGGCATAGGTGAACTGGTCCATGTAATGGCCGTTCAGTTCCTGCGCCAGGCGTTTGGATTCGTCGTAAATGGTGGCCGGATCGTCGACCAGGTGGCTGCGACCGCCATAGAATTCGATCGCGCGGATTTTTTCCTGCGAAGTGCTCTTGGGCATCACCGCAATGAAAGGCAGGCCCAGCAAACGGGAAAAATAGGCTTCGGACACCGCGGTGCTGCCGCTGGAAGCCTCGATGATGGTACTGCCTTCGCGTATCCAGCCATTGCACAAGCCATACAGAAACAGCGAGCGCGCCAGCCGGTGCTTGAGGCTGCCGGTGGGATGGGTGGATTCGTCCTTGAAATACAACTGGATCTCCGGCACGCCGGGCATCGGCAGCGGGATCAAATGGGTGTCGCTGGAGCGATTGAAATCGGCCTCTATCTTGCGCACCGCCTGGGCAACCCAATCAGTCATCTTGCTTCTCCAGTGTCTGAAAGTTCTCAAGCGGCCATTCTAACGCGACAAGCAAGAAAAAACGCCCCGCAGGGCGTTTTGGGCTCGTAAAGGTTTTACGATCAGAACTTGGTGCCGAAGCCGATGCCGAATACCCACGGGTCGATCTTCAGTTCGCCCAGTTTGGCGCCGCCCAGTTGATCGGCGGTCACGTCGGTCTTGATCCAGATTTTCTTGACATCCAGGTTGACGAACCAGTTCTTGTTGATCGCGTAGTCGGCGCCCAGTTGCAGCGCCGGACCCCAGCTGTTCTTCTTCACGCTCAGGTCGGTTTTGGCAGCGGCTACGCGCAGGCCTTCATTGTAGAAGCGGGTGTAGTTGATGCCGGCGCCCACATAGGGACGGAAAGTCGCGTCCGGCGCGAAGTGGTATTGCAGGGTCAAAGTCGGCGGCAACACCGACACCTTGCCGACGGAACCGAAGGCATTGGTGGTGATTTCGTGGCGGGTAGTGCCCAAAATCAGCTCGGCGCCGATATTGTTGGTGATCATATAGGTGAAGTCGACCTCAGGCGCCCAGCTGTCCTTGGCATCGACCGTCAGGCCCGGCACCGCGCCAGAGTTGCTCCAGCTGGCGGAGGGGTTAACATTGATCACGCGGAAGCGCGCCAGGATATCGCCTTGAGCGGCGAAAGCGCTGGCGGAAACCAGGCCGATCATTGCGGCGAGAGCAAGCTTTTTCATATTGGGTTCTCCTGTCATGTTTGGTCGAATGCAGGCCGGCGGTCTTGCTGCCATCGTTGACTTTGCTTACAGGCAGCAGTAGCGTTCGGCGTCCGGTGGCAGATTATCCAAGCACCAAATATCAAACTTTGCGCCAGATCATGAGACGGTCATGAAATATGCAGATTTACGGGAGTTTGTCTCCCAATTGGAACAACAAGGGCTGTTGAAACGAATTGCGTCCCCGGTCTCCCCTCACCTGGAGATGACCGAGATCGGCGACAGGGTACTGAAAGCCGGCGGCCCGGCGCTGCTGTTCGAACAGCCAGTCAAGGACGGCAAGCGCTTTGATTACCCGGTGCTGGCCAATCTGTTCGGCACCCCGGAGCGGGTGGCGCTGGGCATGGGCGCCGCCGATGTGATGCAGTTGCGCGAGATCGGCAAGACCCTGGCTTACCTGAAGGAGCCGGAGCCGCCCAAGGGCTTGAAAGATGCCTGGGACAAGCTGCCCTTGCTGAAGCAATTGCTGTCGATGGCGCCGAAGGAAGTCAGCAAGGCGCCGTGCCAGCAAATCGTCTGGGAAGGCAATGAGGTTGACCTGGAACGGCTGCCCATCCAGCACTGCTGGCCCGGCGACGTGGCGCCGCTGATCACCTGGGGGCTGACCGTGACCCGCGGCCCCAACAAGAAACGCCAGAACCTCGGCATTTATCGTCAGCAGCTGATTGGCCGCAATCGCGTCATCATGCGCTGGCTGGCCCACCGCGGCGGCGCGCTGGATTACCGCGAATTCTGCCAACAGCATCCCGGCAAACCTTACCCGGTAGCGGTAGTGCTGGGCTGCGACCCGGCCACCATCCTGGGCGCGGTGACGCCGGTGCCGGATACTTTGTCCGAATACCAGTTCGCCGGCCTGCTGCGCGGCAGCCGCACCGAGCTGACGAAATGTCTGGGTTCGGACCTGCAAGTGCCGGCGCGCGCCGAGATCGTGCTGGAAGGCCATATCCACCCCGACGACACCGCGCTGGAAGGCCCTTACGGCGACCATACCGGCTATTACAACGAGCAGGACCGCTTCCCGGTGCTGACCGTGGACCGCGTCACCATGCGCGAAAACGCGATTTACCACAGCACCTACACCGGCAAGCCGCCGGATGAACCGGCGGTGCTGGGCGTGGCGCTGAACGAGGTCTTCGTGCCGATACTGCAAAAGCAGTTTCCGGAAATCGTCGATTTCTACCTGCCGCCGGAAGGCTGCAGCTACCGGATGGCGGTGGTCAGCATCAAGAAGCAATACCCCGGCCACGCCAAGCGGGTGATGATGGGATGCTGGAGTTTCTTGCGCCAGTTCATGTACACCAAGTTCATCGTGGTGGTGGACGACGACGTCAACACCCGGGACTGGAAGGAAGTGATCTGGGCGATCACCACCCGCATGGACCCGGTGCGCGACACCACCTTGATCGAACATACGCCTATAGATTATCTGGACTTCGCCAGCCCGGTGTCCGGCCTGGGCGGCAAAATGGGCCTGGACGCCACCAACAAGATGCCGGGCGAAACCAACCGCGAGTGGGGCGTGCCCATCGTGATGGACCAGGCAGTCAAACAGCGCGTAGACGCGATGTGGCTACAATTAGGGCTGTAAACTCTCCCCCATCCACCCCGGCCTACAAGCACGTCGGGGTGGATCGCGCAATGCCTTCGCCAGCCCCTCCCCACGCAGGGCCTTAGAACCTGCTTACGATCTGCCCGTGTCGACGATACGGCGTTGAAACCGCCTTCGAAGTGCTCATGCACCGCCAATGCATTCCGCTTTCTCAGCCGTTTTCGCTTTAGTTCGCTAGATCGTAAACACGTTCTTAGAACGTCCCCTCAATTGCCCCCGACATCGGATGCTCCTGACAGATAGGGCAGCTGTCTTTTTTGATTAATATATTTATATTTTTGCCTTAACTGAGAAAGCCTCTGCAACGACCTCAAGATGGCGCGCTTGCCGCCACAGGGGAGCAGCATGAAGAGTTGCCCGACAATCCAAGGATTGAAGCTGGATCAAAGCAGCCTACAAGCTCTGGAGCAAATCGAACTCAAGCTGAGAGGCCTCCGACTCGCCGCCAGCCTCACCAGTATTGGTGTGATAAGCAATATCTTTTATCGTAGCAGCCCACTACAAGCGGCCTATAACATCCACGCAACAGACTGGCAACTGTTCGCACAGAGCACTGCGGCTTGGCCGAGGATTATGCAGAAGGCGGTAACACGCATTGCGGAAGAAGAGCACTGGAATCATCAGCATGACCGGAAGCAAGCTCAATTCTGGGAGGCTGTGGCGTATGGCTGCAAACCTTAAAAACACGTGGCCGGCTTGGGCTCTACTGATTGGCAACCTGTTCTGGCTAACGCCAAGCCAAGCACAATCTCCTGCCCAAGAAGATCTAACCTCATTTGCCATACAACGCCTGGCTCAAGCCGTGATCGACTATAGCGCTCAGATCAAATATTGCCGGCAACAAGAGATCGTGTTGCCTCCGGACACCTTCGCCGGATTAGAAATTTCCAGGGATGAGCAGATCGCTGCGCTTGCCTATTTTCGTAATAAAAATGACAGGACATGCCTTGGGCAAGTTGAAGAGGAGTTTTTGCAAGCCACCCTGCTAGCCCGGGAGGCAAAACTACCGGCTTATTCGGCCAAGGACGACCCCGGAGCTGAGCAGATTCTCACCGCGCTGCTATCCCGAACGCTTGCGCTAAAACGAGAGCGACCTTACTTACGTCTCGCGCCAGCACTGCGCCGCCAGTTGGAAGCGCTGCCGGTACTACAACATAACTTTGATCCATTCCAATCCATGCGCAGCCTAGGCTTGTCAAACTCTGACATCGACGATGACTGAAACCATTTGACATACTCGACCACTTTACTACTGAGCCCCTTATTGAAAGCGCCCGGCATCATCAGAGGCCGGGCGCTGTTTGATCGCTCAACGCGGCTCAAGCACTTCCGCCTGCAGCAGCACGGCCTCGCGCCCCAGCAGCGGGTGGACTTTGAACGGCCCGGCCCGATAGCGGATGCGCGAACCGGTCCGCTTCTTCAACGCGGCCACTTCCGTAGCCCCCAGTCCCTTGCCGTCGACAGCGGGCTGGATGACGAAGGTGCCGCCATCCCCCTTTTCCACTCCTAAACGCACCAACGGCGGCGCGCCGACGGCGACCAGGGTGCCCTCCTCCCACGGCGGCAACGACATCGCGCCAACTCCGGCGCAAAGGCCTAGCCACAGCAGCAGCCCGCGCATCATGGCTTGACCAGGATCAGATGGCTGTTGGCCGGCACCGTCACCCGCGCCACGCCGCGCGACAGCGGCAGGCTCTGCTTATAGGTTTCCGCCGTCGCCAACGCGCTCCAGCCGATTTCCTGCGCCTGGAACGGCACCGCCGGCAACAGCAAGCTCTTGCCATTGGGGAAGTACTGGTTGGCCGGCAAGCTCAGCGTTTTGGCCGGGAAGCCATAACCGTTGGCCGGATTGCCCCCCAGCGCCAGCGTGGTGTTGAGGCGCAGCATCAGCTTGCCGTAATCGCCGGCGCCCACCGCGCGCAAACCATCGTTCAAGGCCGCCTCGCCGGTATTGGCGCTGGTCACCCACGGCTTCATCACGCCCGCGCCGAACTGGTGCAGCATCTGCATGCCCGCCGCCAGCGCTTTCGGGTAGCAAGTGTAATTCGATGCCGCCACGCTCCAGCCCTTCAGATTGCAAGCTGGCCGGCGCAGGAAGCTTTCGAAGTCGCCGCCTCGGCGCAGGTCCGGATGGGAGTTGGCATCGCTGCCGCGGCCGCCGGTGAAGGTATCCGCCGACACCAGATAGCCCATGGTCTGGGCCGCCAGCTCGTTTTCCCATACCGTGGGCTGACCGGAACCCGGCGGCTTGCGCAGTATCTTGTTGTAGGCGTAGAGCACGTGCAGATATTCGTGCGCCAGCGTGGACAAGGCCAGGCTGGGGCCGTTGCCCTTCATGCTCCAGTTGCGTCCCGGATCGGCCTGGGCGAAGGTATCCAGGTCCACGAAGGTGGCCAAGGCCTGATTGCTCTTGCCCACCACATCGCGGCACTCTTGGTCGCCGCCGCACATGGCCGGCGCCGCCGACGCCAGCAAGGCATTGGTCCAGCGCACATAGCCGAGCAAGCGGCCGCCACCGGTCTGCGTCGGGTCGTTCAAGCGGCTCAGCACCAGGTGCACGTCCTTGGTGTCGCCGGGCAGAGCCAGCGCGCGCCAGCCCGAATCGATGTCATTGCCCCAGGGCTCGCTGACGACCGAGGCTTCCAAGGGGTAGACGCTATTGGCGAAGCGCTCGGCCAGCGCGTCGGCCTGGTCGCTGCCTACGCTGACGTCCAGCCCATCCTGCGCCCAGACATAGACCTTGCCGCCGCCATTGGGTAAATCCCGCATGGCTTGCAGGCTGGTCGCGCTATCGCTGTCCATATCGTGCCAGACTCGCTTGTCGCCGATTGCGTAGCTGGCCGCCTGCAAGCTGGCCTGCTCCGCCAGCAGCCGGTGCGAACCAGCGCTCCGCAGCGATAAGGCGCCGGAGCGGGCCGCCGCGCCAACCGCGGCCATCACCGCCTGACTTTCCGCTTCCAGTCGTTCCGCGGCGGCGTCCGATCCGCCGCGCAAGCCGGAAGCGGCCAGCTTGGCCTGGCTGGAGGTGTCGCCGGAGCTGACGCGCGACACCACCATCTGCCAGGCGGCGCTCAAGGGATTGCCGCTGATCGATACCGTTTGCGCCAAGGTGCCGGTATTGGTGTACTGGTAGACGGAACCGGACTGCGCGCGGCCGGCCGAGGCCGGCAAGCGGCACACATTGCCCGAGCACGCCAAAGCCGCCACTTCCGCGCCGTCCGCCGCCAGCATCCTGCCCGATGCCGACGCTCCGGCGCCGGAGCCGCCGTTGCCGGCGCTACCGCCGCCGCCGCCGCATGCGCTCAGCAACGCGGACATCATGGATACCGCCAATATTGTTTTTGTGCTTTTCATCCCTGTAGTCATCCATTTCATGTATTGAGAATGAGAAAAAATACTAATTCCATTCCAATGGCAATGACTACGGCAAATAATTACGTTTTTATATGATATTTGTTTAGTTAAAGTGACAGAAACCTGCGTACAGCTGGCGGAGCGCAAAGTCGGCAAGCCTGCTATCATCGCCAGGTCTTTGAATAAGGAGCTGTAATGTCCCTGCGCAATCCCAATTCCCCCCATCGCCTGAGCCGCCTGAAAGCCCGTCAACGCAAGAAAATGCGCGTCGGCGAATTCCGCGAACTGGGTTTCCATTTGATCGCGCTCTTGCATGAAGGCGCGGATTCCGAAGCGCTGCTGGACGCCTGGCTGACCCAGGTGGACGATGCCGGCATCAGCTTCGGCGGCCATTTCGACGGCGCCGGCAAGCTGGAAGGCGTGGCCTTCCCGGTGGGCGAAGTCAAGATCAGCGACGAGCTGCGCCAGCAATTGCTGTCCTGGCTGCAAGCCCGCGCCGAGGTCAAGTCGGTGGAAGGCGGCGAACTGATCGATCTGTGGCATCACCACTGATTCGCCTCCGCTCGACGTGAAAAAACCGGCTTATAGCCGGTTTTTTTTATGCCGCGTCGCAACGCTCCGCCATCCCGGCGAACTCAAGATAGCTTGCGGAACACGCGGTAGCCCAGATAAAGCCAGGTTTCCCTAGCCAGGAAACGGGACCAGCTGGACAGGGTGCGGTAGCGGCTGGACTGGGTTGGCGCCGGATAGGCCACCAGGCCGATGTCGGTGGCCATCAGCACTGAACGACGCATGTGCAGCGGGTCGCTGACCAAGAGGAAGGAGCGGATGCCGAACTGGCTGCTCAATTCGCGCGCGTTCTCCAGGTTCTGCCAGGTGGTGCGCGACTGGTTTTCCGCCAGCATCGCCGTCATCGGCACGCCTTGCTTGGCGGCGAAATCACGGCCGACGTCGGCTTCGGACGGATAGCCCGGTTCCGGCGTGCCGCCGGTGAACACGATCCAGCGCACCTTGCCGGACTTGTACAGTTTGACCGCGTGATTGATGCGCTCGCGGAACACCGGGGACGGGCGCTTGCCCCAGGCCGCCGCGCCCAACACCAGCGCGGCGTCGGCTTGCGGTTCGCTTGCGTTGCTGCCGAAATCGACAATGCTCCAGGCCACATAACTGAAGCCCAGCACCACCAGCAGGATTGCCAGCAGGAAGCCTTTCAACATCAAACGCAAGTAGAGCATGGGTACCGCAAGTGTGAAATGAGAGACTGAACGATTGTACCCGCAAACGGGATGCAAACGGCAAAGAGCAGTGCGGCGCTTACTTCTCCAGCTCCCAGATCGCCGCCTGCAAGGATTCCATGCGCGCGGCCAGCGCCAGTTGCGCGTCGTCCAAGGCCTTGTTGTAGATATCCCGGCCTATCTTGTCGGCGATGAAGTCCAGCAGGAACTGCGCGTCGAACTGCCCCAATTCGATGCCGAACTGCTGCTGCGCGTACTGCTGCAGCTGCGGAGCCAAGGTTTGCAACTGCGCCGGGGTCAACATCGAGAGATTAGCCATGGCATGCCGCCCTGTGCGATTCGAAAGCCGCGATTATGGCGGCTAATCGCCGATGCCGAAAGCGCTTTTTCCCGCCCTCAACACCGACAGGACAACTCCCTGCCCCAGCGCAGCAGACCTTGCCGCCACAGACGCTGGCTTTGCAGCTGCCAGGCCAGCAGAGATTGCAGCGCCTCGCTGCGCCATAGTGGATGCGCGCTCATCGCGTCCAGCAGGATGGAAGCGGCCGCGCTGTCGTCGTAGCACAACGCGATCCAGTCGGCGCCGGCGCGTTGCAGCAGGCGGCGCAGCTTGGCCGGCCACGGCGCCGCGCCGCGCAGCACCGTCGCGCCGTGAAAACAGCCGGAGCGCAGCCACTGCCGCCGGCCGCGCCACTGCTCGCCGCTTAGCGCGTACAGGCCGCGCGGATATTCCAGACCCCACCATAGTGCCGCATTCATAGCGCCCCCTATTGTGCAACGCACAATTTCTTATACGCGCATTGCCTCGCCGTCGCAAGCCTGGGCCGCCGGCCAAAAAAACAGGCCGCGGATAGCGGCCTGATCAAGTTGAAACGCTCACAACGATAAGTCAGACAAGGGAAATCAATTACACGGTCACCCAGCGCGGCCGGGTCAGCTCTTCCGGCTTCAGCAGCAGATCCAGTTGCTCACGGCTCAGCAAGCCTTGCTCCAGCACGATGTCGGCGACGCTGGCGCCGGTGGCGTGCGCCTGGGCCGCCACATTGGTGGCGGCGGCGTAGCCGATGATGGGATTGAGCGCGGTCACCAGGCCGATGGAGTTCTCGACGCTGGCGTGCAGACGTTCTCGGTTGGCGGTGATGCCTTTGACGCAGTTGTCGCTTAGCGTGGCGCAGGCGGCGGCCAGGTGGCCCATGCTGCGGAACAGGCTGTAGGCGATCACCGGCTCGAAGGCGTTCAACTGCAACTGCCCGGCTTCCGCCGCCATGGTGATGGTGACGTCATTGCCTATCACCTCGTAAGCCACCTGGCTCACCACTTCCGGGATCACCGGATTCACCTTGCCCGGCATGATGGAGGAGCCGGCCTGGCGCGGCGGCAGATTGATCTCACCAAAGCCGGCGCGCGGGCCGGAGGACAGCAGGCGCAAATCATTGCAGCTCTTGGACAGCTTGACCGCGATGCGCTTGAGCACGCCGGAGAGCTGCACGAAGGCGCCGCAGTCCTGGGTGGCTTCGATCAGATTCGGCGCGGTCAGCAAGGTATGGCCGCTCAGCTCGGACAGGTGCAGGCAGGCGAGGCGCGCGTAATCCGGATGCGCGGTAATGCCGGTGCCGATGGCGGTGGCGCCCAGGTTGATCTCCAGCATCAGCGCGCTGGCTTCCACCAAGCGCTGTTCGTCTTCCTGCAGCATCACCGCATAGGTTTGAAACTCCTGGCCCAGCGTCATCGGCACCGCGTCCTGTAGCTGGGTGCGGCCCATCTTCAGGTAGTCCTTGAACTCATCCGCCTTGGCGGCGAAGGCTTCACGCAGCTCCGCCATCCGGGTCAGCAACTGGTTGGCGCCCCAGAACGCCGCCAGCCGCAGCGCGGTCGGGTAAACGTCGTTGGTGCTCTGGCACAGATTGACATGTTCATTAGGGTGCAGGTACTGGTACTCGCCCTTGGCGTGCCCCATCAGTTCCAGCGCGCGGTTGGCGATGACCTCATTGGCGTTCATATTGGTGGAGGTACCGGCTCCGCCCTGGATCGCATCCACCACGAACTGCTCATGCCAGCGGCCGGCGCGGATTTCCTCGCAGGCGGCGATGATGGCCTGGGCGATGGGCGCAGGCAGCAAGCCCAGGTCGCGGTTGGCCTGAGCGGCGGCCTGCTTGATACAGGCCAGCGCGCGGATCAAGTCGCCGTAGGCGGAGATGCGCTGGCCGGTGATGGGGAAGTTCTCGACTGCGCGCAAAGTGTGCACGCCCCAGTAAACGTCGGCGGGCACTTCACGATCGCCTAACAGATCATGTTCGATGCGGGTCGTCATGGATACGTCTCCTGATGCGGATGGCGCCACGCCGCGCGTGGCTTGAGGAGCGCACTCTATGCCAGCCCGCCGTGGCTGACCAATTCGAAATGCCGATGGGGTCATGCAGGAAATGCATAACCTTGGCGCCCACGCGACTCAGGCCCCTCCCTGCCGCGCTCCAACACGCGGCAGGCCTGGAGCAGGCTAGCCCACGCGCGGATACTGCCGCGCCAGATAGTCCCAGAACGCCTTCAGCGCCGGCCGCCTGCGCTTCTGGTCCAGATAGAGGCGGATTTCCATTTCCACCTGCCAGCCCTCGTCGCCGGCGGCGGCCAGCAGCCCTTCGAGCAGTTCGCGCCGTACCGAGCTTTCCGGCAGAAACGCCAGGCCATGCCCTTCCAGCACCATATGCTTGAGGCCTTCGGCCATGTCGGTTTCGTAATTGAGCGCCAGCCTGGCCGGCTGCGGCGCCTGCTCCAGGATCACATCGCTCATCAGCCGGAAATAGGCATTGCTGGCATAGCCGAGGAAGGGCAGCGGCCGTTCCATGCTGCCGGGCAGTTGGTGACGCGGCCGGCCATTCTCCGCGATCGAAAACGGCCGCAAGCGTTCCACTCCCAGCCGCAGGCCCAGATAGCGCGGATCGGTCAACTCCACCGGCTGCTTGGGATGGTGGTAACACATCAATAGATCGCTGCCACCCTCGACGAAGGCCAACAAGGCGTCGTGCACATTGCTGGCCTGCAGGCGGCAAGGCAGCGCGCCGTAGCCCTGCTGAACCTGGGACAGCCACTTGGGGAAGAAGGAGAAGGACAGCGTGTGCGGCACCGCGAACTCCAGCGTGCCCGCGGCCAAGGGCTGCAAGCCGCGCAGCAAGGCGCGGGTGGTGTTGAGCTGGGACAGCATGCCCACCGCCTGCTCGCGGAACAGAACGCCGGCCTCGGTCAGCCGGGTGGGATAGGTGGTACGGTCGATCAAGTCCGCGCCCAACCAGCTTTCCAACGATTTGATCCGTCGCGAGAACGCCGGCTGGGTCAGATGGCGCAATTCCGCCGCGCGGGTGAAGCTGCCGGTTTCCGCCAGCACCAGAAAGTCCTCAAGCCACCGCGTTTCCATCGCGCCGCTCCGCCAGGAAGATTCAAGAGCTGCGATAGTACCGCAAGCGCGGCCAAAGCCGTCGACCTTTGACCTGCTTCAAGCCCAAAGTCATAAACCGGGTTAGAATGAAGCAACTATCCGGCTCCACCTGCATGCATATCACACACTTTATCTGGCAGAGGCTGCTGGGCATGGCGCCCGGCGAAATTCAGAGCGGAGACACCCTCTGGCTGCTGAGCCCGCGCCAGCACATGCCGCTGCTGGCGCAGCGGCGCGCGCTGATGCTGCTCAATCGCTGCCGGCTGTTCGCCATCCTGTTTTCGGTGCTGACTCCGGCCTGGGCGGTGATAGACCTGCTGACCCTGCCCTACCCGCTGTCCTTGCAACTGACCGCGCTGCGCCTGCTGGTCACCGCCGCCTTCATCGCGCTGGCACTGTGGCAGCCGATGGATGGCCGCCTGCGCTCGGCTTATCGCGGCATCGCGCTATTGTTCGCCACGCCCACGCTGTTCTACATCGCCTCCCACCTGCTGCTGCGCCGCTACCATCTGGAGGGGCTGTCCGCCGCCATCGGCGCCGGCTACGCCTTCCTGCCCTTCGTGCTGCTGGCCGGGCTGGCCATCTTTCCGTTGACGCTGCTGGAGAGCCTGGCCTTTGCCAGCCCGGTGCTGCTGGGCTTCATCCTGGCCGGCCTGCTGGACCTGAGCGGCGCCAACCTGCCCAGCTTCGGCGGCGAGTTCTGGCTGCTGTCGCTGCTGGCCGGCGTGTCCGCCATCGCCGGTATCAGCCAGTTGGCCTTCATCATCGTGCTGGTTCACCAGGCGATACGCGACCCGCTGACCGGAGTATTCTCGCGCCGCAGCGGCGAGGAAATGCTGGGCTTGCTGCAGATGCAGGCCCAGCGCGCGCGGCAGCCGCTGAGCCTGGCCTTCATCGATCTGGATCACTTCAAGGCGATCAATGATCGCTACGGCCACCTGGCCGGCGACCAGGTTCTGCGCCATTTCGCCGCGCTGATGCTGGCGCGGCTACGCCGCAGCGACATCCTGGTGCGCTGGGGCGGCGAGGAGTTCGTGCTCTTGATGCCCGGCGCCACTCGGGAGCAGGCGGCCCAGGTCATCGCCCGCTTGCGCGAACAAGGCCTGGGCGAGCGGCCGGACGGCAGCGGCCTGAGCGCCAGCGTCGGCGTGGCGGAACTGTGGCGCGATGACTGCGCTGACTGGTGCGCGCTGGTGGACCGCGCCGATGCTCGCATGTACCAGGCCAAGCAAGCCGGCCGTGACCGGGTGGTGTCGACCGGCTGACGCCGGCTTTACCCCGCGGCCGAGTTTGCTTATCGTTGAGCCCTGATGATCCACTCCCTCCCCCTGCCCGCCGCTGGCCGCCGCCCGCTGGCCGTCGCCATCGCGCTCAGCCTGCTCGCCCATGCCGCGTTGTTGCTGAGCCGTCCCGAAACCGGCCCCCCGCCACAGCCCGCGGACTCCGCGCTGCGCGTGCAATTGCGTGCCGCCGAGTCCGCTCCGC
>NZ_JAJOHW010000075.1 GCF_021129195.1 Chromobacterium aquaticum
ATCGTAAACAGGTTCTTAGCCACTGCTCATTGTAATAACTTGGCCGTTTCAACGCCCGCTCCATCCCTCCTCCGCCAGGCGCCGGTCGTTGCTCAACATGCACACGAGAGGATTTAAGCGTTACCCATCCTGAACCCGCGGTGCTCAGCAACGATGCGCTTCCCTCTATTAGGGGGTTTTTCCCTACAGCCACGCCCGGCACCTTAGCCGCCCCCGCCGTCACCACCCCGCCGCTGCCCTCCTGCGGCACCGCGCTCACCCAGCGCTGCGCCTGCACCAAGGCCTCGTCGCGCGCGTTCACCATCTTCGGCTGTTTGGTCTGCACCCGCTGGTTGCGCGCGTCGTAGTCGCTGATCGTCAACCGCAGGCCGCTGTCCGGCCGGTTGATCGCCGCCAGGATCTGATCCCGGCTCAGTTGCCGCAGGTCCACGTTCTCCGATTCGATCTGCAGCGTGGCGTTGCCGTTGGCGTCGTACAGGTAGGCGCGGGTGACGCCGCCTTCGTTGCGACGAAACACCCGGCCGGCGCCGTCGTAGTCAGTGAACTCCTGCCACGCGCCCTGGCCGTCGGCGCTGGTCCGCTTGCCGTCGATCTCGCCATAGGCGTTGTAGTGGGTTTCGAAGCGCATGCCGGTCGCCTGGTCGCGCTTTTCGGTCTGACGCCCGGCCGCGTCGTAGCGGTAGCCGCTCACGTCGTTGACTTCGCTGCCGTCGGCCTGGCGTCGCGCCCGCTGGGTTCGGGTCAGCTGACCGGCGGCGTCGTAGTCGTAACGGATGGTATTGCCCAGCGCGTCGCTCTGGCTCAGTAGCCTGCCGCCGGCGCCGTATTGGTAGCGCACGATCTGGTCGTCGGCTTCGCTGGCCTCGTCCAGGCCGCGGCGGATCTGGCGGCTCATCTGGTCCAGGCCGTTGTATTCGCTGTCACGGGTCGGCCGCACGCTGCGGCCTTCGTAGTCGGTATAGGCCGCGTCCTGACGTCGGGTCTCGCGGCCCTGCGCGTCGTAGCGCCAGTCGGTCACTTGGCCGGCGGCGTCGGTCTTTTGCGTCACCTTGCCCAGCGCGTTGTACTGGTAGCGGGTGCTGACGGTGACCACGTTCTGGCTTTGGCCGTCTGCGCTGGCCACCTGGAGCCCCAGGCTGCGCTCGACGCTGATGCGGCCCATGCGGTCGTAGTCGGTTTCGCGCACGCGGTCGTCGGCGTGCGAGCTGAGCCGCTGGCGCAGCGTGGCCAGCGGGGTGGCGCTGTCATAGCCGCTGATCGCGCTGGCGTAGCGGGTTTCGCGGATCGCCCGGCCGGCGGCGTCGTAGTCCCAGGCGGTGGCGTAGCCAGCGGCGTCGACACTCAGCAGCTTGCGGCCGGCGCGGTCGTAGTCGTGGCGCTGGCTGCCGCCGCGGGCATCGATGCTTTCGATCAGGTTGCCGTTGGCGTCGTAGCGCTGGCGGCTGATCAGGTCCTGGGTCGACTCGGTGTAACCGCCTTTGACCGTGCCCTGGCCCACGCTTTGCGCCGGCAGGCGGGTTTCGATCAGACGGTTGTTGCCGTCGTAGGCGTAGCGGGTTTCTCGCCTCTCCCCATTCGCCGGCGCCGGCACCCCGCCGTCCGCCGACAGGCCCACCGGGCTGGCGTAGACGCGCTGGACCAGGATGTTGCCCGCCGCGTCGTAGTCCCATTCGCTGAGCACGCCGTCGCCGTTGCGTTCCGCCACCTTGCGCCCCAGCGCGTCGTAGCGGCTGCGGGTGATCTGGCCGTTGGCGTCGCTGAATTCGATCTGCCGGCCGGCGGCGTCGTAGCGCCAGCTTTGGCTGGGGCTGACCGTGGCTTCGCCGCCATCCAGGGTGTAGACCGGCAGCGCGTCGCTGGTCTGGCGGATCAGCCGGTTGTTGGTGTCGTACTGGTAGCGGGTGGTGCGTTGTTCCGGCCGACCCTCGGCTTCCACTTGCAGCGTGCGGTTGCCGAAACCGTCGTATTCGAAGCGTTTGACGCTGCCCAGCGGACTGGTCTCTTTGAGCACCCGGCCCTGCGCGTCGTAGATATAGTGGTAGGTGCCGCCCAGTTTGTTGAAGTATTTCAACTTGTTGTCAAAGGCGTCGTAGGCCATCCGTTCAACGCCGCCCTCGGCGTCGAAGATGCGGGTCTGCCGTCCCAGCGCATCGTGTTCGATCCGGGTCACCGCGTCGCGCTGGGCATCGACGACCAGGGTTGGCGCCACGCCGGCCTGGAGCGCGGCGGTGTCGACGCGGGTGGCGTAGCGGGTGATGCGGGTCGTATTGCCCAGCGCATCGTACTCAGTGCCGGTGGCATCGCCTTCCGGATCAATGTGTAGGGTCTGGCGGCCCAGCGCGTCGTAATAGTTGTAGCCGCTGTAGCCGCGCGGGTCGGTGATCTTGATCGCATTGCCGGCCGCGTCGTAGTCGGTGATAGTGACACCGCCCAGCGCGTCGGTTTCACGGATCTTGCGACCGAGCGCATCGTAGTCGCGGCGGGTGGTGTGACCATTGGCATCGGTTTCGGCGATACGCTGCCCCAGGGCGTCGAGCTGGTAGGTGGTGGTGGCCTGTAGGGCGCCGTCGCCGCGGGTTTCGCGGATCAGGCGGCCGGCGGCGTCGTAGCTTTGGTGGGTGACTTGGTCCGCCGCGTCAAGCACCAGCGTCGGTTTCCAGTCGCTCGGTCCCGAGGCGTCCAGCGCCAGTTCTTCAAACTGCGCCCGCGTCGCAAACAGCCAGGAGTCGTTCTCGCCCGCCGCGGTATTGGTCTTGCGCAGCGTCGCCACGCCGCGCACCGTGCCTTCCGGTGCAATCCCATCGGCCACTGTCCGTTTGTAGCCAGCCAGCTTTGAGCCGCCCGGCAGGTTCTCTGCCGGGGTGTTGCGATGCGCGCCCGTCTGCTCCGACGTGGCGCCCAGCGCCTGACCCGCCGCGTTGAACCACACGATGTGCAAGCTGGTATTAGCGCGATGCGCGCCGGTGTACACCGAGAACGCGTAACGGCGCCCGGCCTGCACCGGCACGCTTTGCACCAGTTCCTGATAGGCGTCTTGCGGGTGGCGACCGGTCTGGTGCAAGTAGACGGTGTTCTCGCCGGCCAGGCCCTCCGCTATCCGCCAGTCGGCGTCCAGGTTGCCGCCCACATCGGCTGCGGCGTTCCACGCGGCGTAATCCCAGCCCGCCACCTTGCCCGGCGCCGAGGCTTCGAACAGGCTGTTGCGCAGCAGGTTGGCCTGGGCGCGGTCTTGCAGGCGTTCCGCCGACAGCCCCATCTGCGCCAGGCTTTTGGCATAGCGTAGGGTGTCGGTGACATTGCCGGCCGCGTCGTAGCGGCGCTCGGTCACATAGCCCTGCGCGTCGACACTGAGGCTGGGTCGCCCGGCCGCGTCGTAGAAGCTGCGGCTGTGTTGGTCAGCCACGTCGGCCACCAATGCCGGCTTCCAGTCACTGGGTCCCGAGGCGTCCAGCGCCAGTTCTTCAAACTGCGCCCGCGTCGCAAACAACCAGGAGTCATTCTCGCCCACCGCGGTATTGGTCTTGCGCAGCGTCGCCACGCCGCGCACCGCGCCTTCCGGTGCAATCCCATCGGCTACTGTCCGTTTGTAGCCAGCCAGCTTTGAGCCGCCCGGCAGGTTCTCTGCCGGGGTGTTGCGATGCGTGCCCGTCTGCTCCGATGTGGCGCCCAGCGCCTGACCCGCCGCGTTGAACCATACGATGTGCAGGCTGGTATTCGCGCGATGCGCGCCGGTGTACACCGAGAACGCGTAACGGCGCCCGGCCTGCACCGGCACGCTTTGTACCAGTTCCTGGTAAGCGTCTTGCGGATGGCGACCGGTCTGGTGCAAGTAGACGGTGTTCTCACCGGCCAGGCCCTCCGCTATCCGCCAGTCGGCGTTCAGATTGCCGCCCACTTCGGCATCAGCGTTCCACGCGCCATAGCCCCAGCTCGCCACCTTGCCCGGCGCCGAGGCTTCGAACAGGCTGTTGCGCAGCAGGTTGGCCTGGGCGCGGTCTTGCAGGCGTTCCGCCGACAGCCCCATCTGCGCCAGGCGCTTGGCGTAGCGTATGGTGTCCGTCCCCCGCCCCGCCGCGTCGTAACGCCGCTCGGTCACATAGCCCGCAGCATCAATGCTCAGGCTCGGACGCCCCATCGCGTCGTACACCGTGCGCGTGCTTTGGTCTTTCTCATGCGTGACCAATCGCCCCGCCAGCTCGGCCATCGTCAGCACCGTGGTCAGGCCGTACACCGATACCGGCGTCGCGTAGCGTCGGCTTTGCACCGCCTGCCCCGCCGCGTCGTATACCGTTTCCGTCATCAGCCCTTGTACGTTGAGGCTGTAACGCAAACGGTCATTGTCGTCATAGATGTAGTGGGCCGTTTTGCCCGCCGCATCGGTCTTGGCCACCACATTGCCGTTACCGTCGTATTGGTACACCGTGCTCAGCTTCAAGCCGTCCGGGTCCACCGTCTCCCGCACCCGCCGCCCCGCGCCGTCGTATTCGTATTCCGTGCTCTTCGCCTGCGCCGTCCCCGCCGCTTCCGTCACCCGGATCTGTCGTCCCTGGGCGTCGTAGCGGTAGGTGGTCGTCAACTTGAGCCCGGCCGGGTCCACCATCACCGCCTCCAGCCGCCCCGCCGCGTCGTAGCGGCTTTCGGTCACCCGGCCGTTGGGCTCGGTCTGCCGCTGGATCCGGCCCTGCGCGTCGTATTCGCTGCGGCTGCTCAGTTTCAAGCCATCCGGGTCCACGGTGCGTTGCAGCACCCGCCCCGCCGCGTCGTATTGGTAGACGGTGCGGGTGCCGTTGGCGTCGACGCTCTCGATCCGATGACCGGCGCTGTCGTAGCCGCTACGGGTGGTCCCCGCCGCCGTGGTGGTGCTCAGCAGTTGGCCGTCGCGGTTGTAGTGGTAGGTCGTCGCCTGACCCAGCCCGTCTATCAGTTGCACGGTGTCGCCATGGCCGTTCTTCTGGGTGATGATCTGGACGCCGTCCGCCTGGGTCACGGTGACGCGGCCGCTGGCGTCGTCGTAGGCGGTGGTGGTCACGTGGCCCAGCGCGTCGCTCTGGCTCTGCACCCGGCCAAAGGCGTCGTAGGCGTGGCTTTGGCGGCCGCCTTGCGGGTCTTGCGTCGTGATCTGGCGGCCCAGTTTGTCGTAGTCGAGCCGGCGGCGGTGGCCGTTGGCGTCCACGCTTTCGATCTGCCGGCCGAAGGCGTCGTAGCTCGATGCCGTCCGCAACGCCAGCCCTTCGGCGTCGCGGGTCTGGCTTTGCAGTTGGCCGCGCCGGTCGTAGCCGCTGGTCTGCCAGCTGCCGCGCGCGGCGTCCAGCCGCAGTTGGTGGCCGACCGCTTCGCCGAAGGCGTTGTAGCGCCATTGTTCGCGTTCGGCGTTCAGCCGGTCGCCGGCGGCAATGCGCTGGCCCAGGCGGTTGTACTGGCTGGTTTCCAGGCGGTCGCCGTCACTTTGCAGTCCGCCGGGCAAGCCACTTTGGCTGCCGCCGTTCAGCGCGGCCAGCGCGCCGGCGCCGAGCCGGGTGGCGTAGTGTTGGCGGGCAATGACGTCGCCGAAGGCGTTGTAGCGC
>NZ_JAJOHW010000076.1 GCF_021129195.1 Chromobacterium aquaticum
CTGCTGGGCCAGGCCGCCGAGCAGCCAGCCGCCGTTGCGGCCGGAAGCGCCGTCGCCGCAGCGCTGCGCCTCCAATAGCGCCACGTCCAGCTCCGGCGCCGCGCGCTTCAGGTAATAGGCGGTCCACAGGCCGGTGTAGCCGCCGCCGATGATGGCCACGTCGCAGCTGGACGACTGCCGCAGCGGCGGCCTGGCCGGCACCGCCGGCGGTGCGGCGTCCAGCCACAAACAGGCTTGAGACAAGGTGCTCATGCGCTCTCCTTGGCAACGCCCCGCTCAGGGGACGAACCCAAGCAGACTAAGCCGGCGCGCGCGCCGCGTCATGCGCGCGGGACCGCTAGGAATCGGCGGAGAAGTGGCGCTGCGGCGTGGTGCCGGTTTCCAGACGAAAGGCCTTGTAGAAAGTGGAGGCGGACTTGAAGCCGACGGCGAAGGCCATTTGCAGCGGGCCGGACGGCTGTCGCGGCTGCGCCAGCAAATGGCGGATGCGCTGCTGATTGAGCCAGGCGTAGAAACTCAGGCCCAGCGCCTGGTTCAGCGCGTGGGAAATCTGGTTACGGGTGTAGCCGGTGGCCTGCGCCACCTGGCCCAGGCTCAGCTCGCAATCCAGATAGGGCCTCTGTTCGGCGAAATAAGCCTGCAAATCCGCCAATAGCCGCGCCAGCCGCTGCGGGTTCAAGCCAATTCGATCGCCGGCCCGTTCCCCGCTCAAACGCACCGGCGTGCAGTATTCGCGCACGGCGATGATAAGCCCGTCGCGCACTTGGATCGCCTCGCCGCCTTGAAAGCCGACCAGCTTGCCGCTGGAGGCCAGGCGGATCACATAGCGGTATTGAATGAAGGCGGTGTCGCCGTCCACGCGGATGCGGTCGGTGTGGCGCAAGCTCTCCTTGCCGCCATGCGGCATGCTTTCGGCCAGGTAGGCCGGCAAGTCGGCGTGAGCCAGCGTCAGATTGCGATAGAAGTCGCAGTATTCGATTTCCGGATGAAACAAGGCCAGCGCAGCCTCCGCGTCGCGCGCGCGCCAACACTCGTGATAACGCCGCGCCACCTCCCACGTCGCGCGGCTCTCTGCGTCCCAGCCCGCTTGCGGCTCAGTCATCATGTCCGCCATGTCTGTCCCTCTCCCGCTGCGTTGGCGGCTGTTATCATATAGCGTTGACCATACCCGTCCCTTGCGAGGAGAGCCAGCCGATGGAGATTCTGATCTTCCCCGAAGCGGAAGTGCCCGCCGAACTGCGCGGCCAGGTGCTGGCGCTGCAACAGCTGGCCTGGCCCGGCGACGCTGCGCCCGGCCTGCAAGCCATCCATGATCCGGCGCTATCGCCATTGTCACTTTTGCTGGTGGAAAACGGCCGGGTGCTGTCGGCGCTGGACATCCTCAGCAAATCCCTGCGCCATGCCGACGCGGAATTCCGCGCCAGCGGCATCTGCTGCATGGTGACCCAGCCCGAGGACCGCAGCCGCGGCCTGGGCCGTCTGCTGGCCGCCAGCGCGCGCGAAACCATGCAGGCCAATGGCGCCGACCTGGGCATCTTCACTTGCGACCGGCCGTTGCGCCGTTTCTACCAGGCCTGCGGCTGGCGGGAGCTGCCCGGCGCGGTGCTATTGGGCGGCACGCCGGAGGCGCCGCTTGCCAGCAGCGCGTTCGACAAGGCAGTCATGGCCTGCTTTTTCAGCGCCGAGGCCAAGCGGCTGGCGGCCCGCTTCGAGCACTGCGAGATCGCGCTCTATCCTGGCGCCATCGACACACTGTGGTAAGGTCAGCCGCCATGAGCGAAGCCCCGGCCCACATCGACGTCGAACTGTCCTCGCCCTGCCGCGTGAACGGCCAGCCGGCCCGCGCGCAGTCCGTGTGGCTGCTGGCCCGGCTCTGGCACGCCCAGCGCCATGGCGACGGCACGCTGCCGGCGGCGGCGCTGCGGCTCGGCTTCCCCGGCCAGGACAATATCCGCATGCTGGTTTCACGCGCCTTCTCCGATTTCGCGCGCTGGGGCGTGGAAGTGGGCTGGGGCGCCGCGCGCGAGCAGCCCATCGCCACGCTGGCGCGGAACGGACGCAGCCGCGGCCCGTTCTGGCTGAGCGCCGACGGCGCGCGACGGCTGCGCCTGCTGGCCGAGGGCGCGGAGGTGGAACGCGACTGGCTGGAACACTTCCTTGGCCTGCGCCGGCCTTCGGCCGCCGGCGCCGATCAGCCCGGCGGCTGGTCTCATCTGATGCGGGACATGGGTTTCTGGCAGCAGATGGCACAGGCGATCCGCGATGAGCATGATGGCTTCGGCCGCCGCCCCAGCCGCCAGGTGGCGGAGTCCTTCCATGCGGCGCGGCTCTGCGCCGGCGACGATTTCCAGCAGGCGCTGGCCCTGATGAAGGAAAGCCTGGCCTGGCGCCGCAGCGCGCAGTTGGAAGGCAGCCGCAGCGCGCTGAAGCGGCTGGACCGCATCCTGGACGCCGGCAGCGTTCACAGCGCCCAGCCCACCTTCGCCGCGATGGCCTGCATCGTCAAGGCCTGGGAACGCTACACCCAGGGCGACACCGGCGCCGCGCGCGCCGCGCTGGAGCATTTGCAGACCGCGCCGGAATTGCAGCCGGTGTTCCGCTACAATCCGCGCGTGCGTTTCGAATGCCTGAATCTGCTGGCGTTGCTGCACAAGCACGCCGCCACCAGCAAAGCCGAGCCGGCCTACCGTCAGGACGAGGCCGCCGCCGCGCTGCAGGCGTTGAACGGCGCACTGGAAGCGGCCTACGAGGCGGACTCCATCGACGCCGCCCAACACGTCGCCGCCAATATCGGCTGGTGCATGTGGCTGTTCTGGCAACAGCGGCTGATAGACCCGGAACGAGAGCAGGCGATAAACGCGGTGCAACTGCAGGCAATGCGCTGGCTGGGATTGTCGGAGTGGATTTGCGACCGCTTCGGCTATGGCAGCGGCTCGGCCTGGAATCTGATCTTCATGCTGCGCATCGCGCGCGGCAACTGCTCGCCGCAACGCTCGCGCAGCCTGGCAAGCTTCCGCGCCCAACAGCCGCTGGCGCTGCCCGAAGTGGTGCTGGCCTTGCGCCCCTTGCACGCCTCGCTATCGCCAGCCAAGGGCTTCAGCCGCTGGTCCTCGGCGGCGACCTTGGCGCTGGAGGAGCAGGCGGCCGGCAATACCGCCTTCACACCCTTGCAGCAGGCCAATCTATTGCTGGAGGCCGCCTGGTTCCTGCTGCACGAACAAGGCGCCGGCCCGGAGGCCGCCGACGCGCTCGCTCGTCTGCAGGCGCAACTGCCCTCCTTGCGCCGCGGCGAGCGCAGCTTTTTCAACAGCGAATTGCAGAACTTGCCGATTGAGGCGCCGAGCGCCGGCTAGGCCGGATTCAGCACATGCACGGCCAGGCTGGCCACCATGCCCTCGGTCGCGGCGATGAAGGCGCGCAGCGGCGGCGCGGCTAGATGTTGGTCCAGCGCCGCCTTGCTTTCCCACTTTTCAAGCACCACCAGGCTGTCCGCGCCGAAAGGCCGCGGCGAATCCTCATGATCCAGGGCCGGGCCGTATTCGATGCAGCCCTCCTCCAGGCGCACCTCAGGCACGATGGCATTCAACTCGCGCAATACCGCGGCGCGCTGGCCCGGCTGGGCGGTGATCACGGCAACAACATGCAGCATGGCATCCTCTCTGTCGAACTTACGCCGCGCGCGACGCGCACGCGGCTAGATTACGGCAAGCGACAAGGAAAATGGTTCGCGGCTGCGGATAGACAAGCGGATGAACGGGCCAAAAGAAAGCGAGGACGGACTTAAGGAGGTGGGGTGATTGAAGGGAATCCCCGCAAAAGTCCCGCAAGACCGATGAAAATAAAAAAAGCCCTGCAAATGCAGAGCTTTAAATATTTGATTCTATTGGAATTCTGTGGTCGGGGCGAGAAGATTCGAACTTCCGACCCCCTGCACCCCATGCAGGTGCGCTACCAGGCTGCGCTACGCCCCGACTCGAGAGAAACGTATTCTAAACTGCTTTTTAATTTTTGCCAAGCCCTGAATCAAGCCATTCCAAAATTGCCTCCAGCTCGGTCCTAACCTCCTGGGCCGTTGCCGGACGCACTTCCTGGCCGTCCGCGCCCAGGCGCTGGCGTGCGCCGTGGATGGTAAAACCATCGTCATATAACAGCCCGCGAATACGCCTGACCAATAAAACCTCATGGTGCTGGTAGTAGCGGCGGTTGCCACGGCGCTTCACCTGGCGCAGCTGGGAGAATTCCTGCTCCCAATAGCGCAGCACATGCGGCTTGACGCCGGTGAGCTCGCTGACTTCGCTGATGGTGAAATAACGCTTGGACGGTATCGACGGCAGATCAGCCTTGCTTGTTGGCATGGAATTGCTCGACCATTCCCTTGAGTTTCTGACTAGCATGGAACGTTACCACACGGCGCGCGGTGATGGGAATCTCTTCCCCGGTCTTGGGATTGCGGCCCGGGCGCTGCGGCTTGTCGCGCAATTGGAAATTGCCGAAACCGGACAGCTTGACGGAATCGCCGGATTCCAGCGCCAGACGGATTTCCTCAAAAAACGATTCAACCATGTCCTTGGCTTCCCGCTTGTTCAGACCCACTTGGTCAAACAGCATGTCGGCCAACTCAGCCTTGGTCAAAGTCATGTCACCCTCTCACACATCAATATTCTAATCATTGCAGAGCCCGCCGCAAGCGCCGGGCTCCATGCTCAAACTCAGCGCAGCTGAGCGCCCAACTCGGCGGCGGCGCCGTCAAGCAAGGCGCTTAGCGCCGGCTCCACGTCTTCGTCGGTCAGAGTGCGGCTATTGTCCTGCAACAGCACGCGGAAGGCCAGACTCTTCTTGCCTTCCGCCACGCCTTTGCCGCGATAAACGTCGAACAAGGCCACTTCGCTGACGATGGCGCCGCTGTGCTTGGCGAAGCAGGCCAGTAACTGGGCGGTTTCCACCGCCTCGTCCACCACCAGCGCCAGATCGCGGCGCACCGCCTGGAACTTGCTGACCGGCTGCGCCTTGATGGGCTGCCGCGCTTCCACCACGGCCAGATCCAGCTCGAACAACACCGGCGCGCTGGGCAGATCGTATTGCTGCGCCCACTTGGGATGCAGTTCGCCGATCACGCCGACCACCAGGCCGTTCACCAGCACTTCGGCGCAACGCCCCGGATGGAAGGCCGGATGTTCGGCCTTGCGGAAGCTGGCCTGCTGCGGATGCAGCAGCGCCTCGACATCGGCCTTGGCATCGAAGAAATCGACGCGCTCGGCCTTGACGCCCCATTGCTCCGGCAGGCGCGGCCCCCAGGCCAGGCCAGCCACTTTTTCCGGCTGATCGAACCAGTCGGCGGATTTCTTGAACACGCGCGCCACTTCGAATACCCGCACGCGCGGCTGCTTGCGGTTGATATTGCCCACCAGCACGTCGACCAGGCCGCCGATCAGCGTGGAGCGCATCACGCTCATCTGCGAGGCGATCGGGTTGATCAAACGCACCGGCTGCTCATTGGCGGCGAAATCGCGTTCCCAGGCCTCGTCCACGAAAGCATAGCTGACGATTTCCTGATAATCGCGGGCCGCCAGCAGGTGGCGGATCTGATCGCGCGGACGCAGCTCTTCACGCTGAGCCAACATGCGCATGCCGGAACGCGGCGCGTCGGACGGAATCGCGTCGTAACCATAAACTCGTGCCACTTCCTCGATCAAGTCCTCCTCGATCGCGATATCGAAGCGGAAGGACGGCGCCGCCACGGTGAAGACATCGCCGTCCAGGCTGTGGGTCAGACCCAGGCGGCTCAGGATGTCGCCGATCTGTTCGCTGCTCAGCGTCACGCCCAGCAGCTTGGCGCAACGCGACACGCGCAGCTTGACTTCGCCGCGCCGCGGCAGTTCCGCCGTTTCCTCGACGATAGGACCCGGCTGACCGCCGCAGATCTCCAGCACCAGACCGGTTGCGCGCTCCATCGCTTCGCGCTGTAGCTGGAAGTCCACGCCGCGTTCGTAGCGGAAGGAGGAATCCGAACCAAAGCCGAATTCGCGCGCCTTGCCGGCAATCGCTTCCGGCGCGAAGAACGCGCTTTCCAGGAAGATATCGCTGCTGGCGACGGTCACGCCGCTATGTTCGCCGCCCATGATGCCGGCCAGCGCCAGCGCCTTGGTCTGATCGGCGATCACCATATGGCCGGCGTTGAGCTTGACGGTTTTTTCGTTCAGGCACAGCAGCTCTTCGCCGTCCTTGGCCATGCGCACGGCGATGCCGCCGTCCAGCTTGGCCAGGTCGAAGGCGTGCATGGGCTGACCTTGTTCCAACAATACGTAATTGGTGATGTCGACCACGGCGGAAATCGAACGCAGGCCGGCGCGCTCCAGGCGGCGGCGCATCCATTCCGGCGTGGCGGCGGCTGCATTGACGCCTTTGACCACGCGGCCGAGGTAGCGGCCGCAGGCCGGCGTGGCCGCTATCGCCACCGCCAGCGCGTCGTCGATCTGCGGCGCGACGGCGGGAATGGCCACCGGCGCGAGCTCGGCGCCGGTCAAGGCCGCCACTTCGCGCGCGATGCCGCGGATGGACAGGCAATCGGCGCGGTTGGGAGTGATCTTCAGCGTGAACAGCTGATCGTCCAGACCCAGGTAGTCGCGGATGCTCTGCCCTACCGGCGCATCGGCCGGCAGCAGCAGCAGGCCGTCGGCGTCGTCCGGCACGCCCAGTTCCTTGCCGGAACACAGCATGCCGTTGGACTCGACGCCGCGCATCTTGGTCGGCTTGATCTTGAAATCGCCGGGCAGCACCGCGCCGGGCAAGGCGCACGGCACTTTCAGGCCGACGGCGACATTGGGCGCGCCGCAGACGATCTGCACCAGCTCACCGCTGCCCACGTCCACCTTGGTCACGCGCAGGCGGTCGGCGTTTTCGTGCTTGGCCACTTCCTTGACTTCGGCCACTACCACGCCGCTGAAGGCCGGCGCGGCGGCGTTGACTTCTTCCACTTCCAGGCCCGCCATGGTCAGCAGGTAGGACAGCTCGTCGGTGCTCAGCGACGGATTAACCCAGCTTCTCAGCCATTGTTCGGAAAATTGCATAGTATTCGGCTCCGTACGCGATCAGTTGAACTGTCTCAGGAAGTTGAGGTCGTTCTCGAAGAACAGCCGCAGGTCGTTGACGCCGTAGCGCAGCATGGCGAAACGATCGAGGCCGATGCCGAAGGCGAAGCCGGTGTACTTCTCCGGGTCGATGTTGACATTGCGCAACACATTGGGGTGCACCATGCCGCAGCCGCCCACTTCCAGCCAGCCGCGCTCGCCCAGCACGTCGATTTCCGCCGACGGCTCGGTGAACGGGAAGAAGGACGGACGGAAGCGCACTTGCAGGTCGTCGCGCTCGAAGAAGCGGCGCAGGAAGTCGGTGACCACCGCCTTGAGATCGGCGAAGGACACGCCCTCTTCCACCCACAGGCCTTCCATCTGATGGAACATCGGCGAATGGGTGGCGTCGGAATCGACGCGATATACCCGGCCCGGAGCCACAATCTTGATAGGCGGCTGATTGTCCATCATGAAGCGCGCCTGGATCGGGCTGGTATGAGTGCGCAGCACATCGCCGCCTTCCACGTAGAAGGTGTCGGCCATCGCGCGCGCGGGGTGGTTTTCCGGGATGTTCAGCGCCTGGAAATTGTAGAAATCGGTTTCGATCTCCGGACCGTCCGCCACTTCGAAGCCCATGGTGCGGAACAGGCCGGCGATGCGTTCCAGCGTCAGCGCCACCGGATGCAGTCCGCCACCCGCGCTGCCGCGGCCCGGCAGGGTCACGTCCAGCGCCTCGGCGGCCAGTTGCGCTGCCAGCTTGGCGGCGTTCAATTGCTCGAAGCGCTGCTTGTGCGCGGCTTCGAACGCCTGCTTGGCCACATTGATGGTGGCGCCGGCGGCCTTGCGCTCTTCGGCGGGCAGCTTGCCCAGCTGTTTCAGGAGTTCGGTCAACTCGCCGCTCTTGCCCAGATAGCGGGCCTTGACCTGCTCCAGTTCAATGAGATCGGTCACCGCCGCTAGCGCGGCCTGGCCGGATTGGAGAATCGCGTCAACGTTGTTCATCGTGTTCCACACCGTATGCGAAAGAAAGCTGGCCACACGCGCCCAGGGCTCGGACGAGTCTGGCCAACCATCTTGATGGTGAATCATGCCTGCGGCCGGGCCGCATCAAAAAAAAGGGAGGCAAGATTGCCTCCCTTTTGATCCGTCCGGGCGATTAAGCAGCGAGGCTTGCTTTCGCCTTTTCGACGATCTGGGCAAAAGCCGGCTTGTCGAACACGGCCAGGTCGGCCAGGACCTTGCGGTCGATTTCGATGGAGGCTTTTTTCAGACCATTCATGAATTTGCTGTACGGCAGGCCGTTCTCGCGAGCGGCTGCGTTGATACGAGCGATCCACAGTTGACGGAACTGACGCTTTTTCTGACGACGGTCACGGTAGGCGTATTGACCGGCTTTCATCACCGCCTGTTTGGCGATGCGATAGACGTTCTTCCGGCGGCCGCGATAGCCTTTCGCCAGTGCGAGGATTTTCTTGTGACGAGCACGTGCGGTTACACCGCGTTTTACGCGTGGCATATTTCAGGTCTCCTTAAGCGTAGGGCATCATGGCGCGAACAGAGGCCACATTGGTTGCGTCCACCATGGAGGTGCCGCGCAATTGGCGCTTGCTCTTGGTGGTCTTCTTGGTCAGGATGTGACGCTTGAAGGCGTGTGCACGCTTGAAACCACCACCACCCAGTACTTTGAGACGCTTTTTCGCGCTCGACTTGGTCTTCATTTTCGGCATGGACTGCTCCTGCTGAATTTTGATTAGATTAGACGCGAGGTGGTTGCCAGCCAGACTGGAAACGCTTCAAAAACCATCGCGTCACGCTTTTGAGCAGATCGTTGCCGACCTACAAAATCAACACGGCAGAGCGAACCCTGCCGTGTCAAGGTGATGATTATACCGATTATTTCTTCTTCGGCGCAATCATCATTACCATCTGGCGGCCTTCAAGCTTGGGAAACTGCTCAACAACCGCAATTTCGGACAAATCGGCTTCGACACGCTTAAGCAACTCCAAACCGATGTTCTGGTGGGCCATCTCACGACCGCGGAAGCGCAGGGTGACCTTGGCCTTGTCGCCGTCAGCCAGGAATCGGGTCAAGTTGCGCAACTTGACGTTGTAGTCGCCGTCGTCGGTACCCGGACGGAACTTGATTTCCTTGATCTGAACCTGTTTCTGCTTCTGCTTGGCTTCGTGACGCTTCTTGGACTGCTCGTACTTGTACTTGCCGTAGTCCATCAGCTTGCACACCGGAGGTTGCGCGGTCGGGGAAATCTCCACCAGATCCACATCGCCCTCTTCGGCAAGAGCCATCGCCTCACGCAGACTGACAACACCAATCTGCTCACCTTCCTTACCTACCAGACGGATTTCACGGGCGGTAATCTCGCCGTTGATCCGTGCTTCGCGTTCCTGAGCTATAGCCAAATCTCCTATTAATCTAAACTCAATGCCTGCCGTCGCCGGAATCAGGCCCCAGGCATCTCAGCCTTGAGGCGCGCAATCAGCGCATCCAGCGTAAGCTGCCCCAGGTCTTCCCCGCGGGAGCGTACAGCAACCAACTCGCCAGCCTTCTCCTTGTCGCCGACGATGATCTGATACGGCAACTTTTGCAGGCTGTGCTCGCGAATTTTATAGCCGATCTTCTCGTTTCTCAAGTCGAGATCAACGCGGAAGCCTTGTTCGCGCAGCTTGGCGGCCACATTGGCCGCGTATTCGGCCTGCGCTTCGGTGATATTCATCACCACCATCTGCACCGGAGCCAGCCACAAGGGGAAGGCGCCGGCGTGGTTTTCGATCAGGATGCCAAGGAAGCGCTCCAGCGAACCCAACGCCGCGCGGTGCAGCATCACCGGCCGTTTGCGGCTATTGTCGTCGGCCACGTATTCGGCGTCCAGACGCTCCGGCAGCATGAAGTCCAGCTGCAGGGTGCCGCACTGCCAGGAGCGGCCCAGCGCGTCCTTGATGTGATACTCGATCTTGGGACCGTAGAACGCGCCCTCGCCCGGCAGTTCTTCCCACTCCACGCCGCAGGCGCGCAGCGCTTCGCGCATGCCTTCCTCGGCCTTGTCCCAGGTCGATTCTTCACCGATGCGTTTTTCCGGGCGCAGCGCCAGCTTGATCGCCACCTTGTCGAAACCGAAGCGCTCGTACACTTCCATCACCAGGCGGTGGAAGTCCTTGGCCTCCTGGTTGATCTGGTCTTCGGTACAGAAGATGTGGCCGTCGTCCTGCACGAAGCCGCGCACGCGCATGATGCCGTGCAGCGCGCCGGACGGTTCGTTGCGATGGCAGGAACCGAATTCGGCATAGCGCAGCGGCAGGTCGCGATAAGAACGCAGGCCGCTGTTGAACACTTGCACATGGCCCGGGCAGTTCATCGGCTTGACCGCGTAGTCGCGCTTTTCCGATTCGGTGATGAACATGTTTTCGCGATAGTTGGCGGCGTGACCGGAGCGCTCCCACAGATGGGCGTCCATCATCATCGGGGTACGGATTTCCTTATAGCCTTCGCGGTTCAGCTTGTCGCGCATGTATTGCTCGACGCTCTGCCACAGCTGCCAGCCCTTGGGATGCCAGAACACCATGCCCGGCGCCTCGTCCTGCAGGTGGAACAGATCCAGTTGCACGCCCAGCTTGCGATGATCGCGCTTTTCCGCCTCTTCCAGCATATAGAGATAGGCGTCCAGGTCTTCCTTCTTGGCCCAGGCGGTGCCGTAGACGCGCTGCAGCATTTCATTCTTGCTGTCGCCGCGCCAGTAAGCGCCGGCCACCTTCATCAGCTTGAACACCTTGAGCTTGCCGGTGGACGGCACGTGCGGGCCGCGGCACAGGTCGGTGAATTCGCCTTCGCGGTACAGGCTCAGCACTTCGCCCTGCGGGATGGACTCGATGATCTCGGCCTTATAGGCCTCGCCTATGCTCTTGAAGTAGGCGATGGCCTCGTCGCGCGGCAGCTCGTAACGCTCCACCGGGATGTCTTTCTTCGCCAGCTCGGCCATTTTCTTTTCGATGGCGGCCAGGTCTTCCGGCGTGAACGGGCGCTTATAGGCAAAATCGTAGTAGAAGCCGTTTTCGATTTCCGGCCCGATGGTGACCTGGGCTTCCGGGAACAGCTCCTTCACCGCGTACGCCAGCAAGTGGGCGGTGGAGTGGCGGATGATGGACAGGCCGTCCGCGTCCTTGTCGGTGATGATGGCCAGATCGGCATCGCGAGCGATGGTGTGGGAAGTGTCCACCAAGGCGCCGTCGACGCGACCGGCCAGCGCCGCGCGCGCCAGCCCGGCGCCGATGGACGCAGCCACTTCATGAACCGTCACCGGTTTATCGAACGAACGGATCGAGCCGTCCGGCAAGCGAATGTCTGGCATGTCAACTCCAACAAGGCGAGAGAGAAATTTTTAGAAAGCGAAGGATAAAAAAAAAGTGCGGCCTGAGCCGCACTTTTTTCGCATGGAACAACCCGCAAGGCTCAGCTAGCGTGAGAATTTCGGGTTGTGGTAGTTCGCAAGTTGTACACTTGTAACGCTCCATGCGTTTGAATTTTGGTAGGCACGATTGGACTCGAACCAACGACCCCCACCATGTCAAGGTGGTGCTCTAACCAGCTGAGCTACGTGCCTGTCGTCGAGTTGCGAATACTAAACAAGCCCATCCCTCTTGGCAAGCATTTTTTTCATCCCCGTTACAAGCAAAACCGCGACAAAACCCCAGCCGGCGCGGCTTACGGTATACTAGCCGGCTGATTTTGCTAAACAAACATACCAGAGCAATCCCCGAATCATGCTGAAGTTTACCGTACACAAAACCTCCGGCGGCGCGCGGCGCGGCACGCTGGAGTTGAACCACGGCACCGTGGAGACGCCGGTGTTCCAGCCGGTGGGCACTTACGGCTCGGTCAAGGCGATGAGCCCGGTCGAGCTCAACGACATCGGCGCCCAGATCATTCTGGGCAACACTTTCCACCTGTGGCTGCGCCCGGGCCTGGAGATCGTCGAACAGTTCGGCGGCTTGCACGAGTTCATCGGCTGGGACAAGCCCATCCTCACCGATTCCGGCGGCTTCCAGGTGTTCAGCCTGTCCGACATGCGCAAGCTGACCGAGGAAGGCTGCACCTTCCAAAGCCCGATCAACGGCGACAAGCTGTTCCTGAGCCCGGAAATCTCGATGCAGATCCAGACCGTGCTCAACTCCGACATCGTGATGCAGCTGGATGAATGCACGCCGGGCCAGGTGGACCACGCCACCGCGCAGAAGTCGCTGCAGATGAGCTTGCGCTGGGCCGAACGCTCGCGCCGCGCCTTCGACGATCTGAAAAACCCGAACGCGCTGTTCGGCATCGTGCAGGGCAACCTTTATACCGATTTGCGCCAGGAATCGCTGGAAGGGCTGATGCAGGTCGGCTTCGACGGCATCGCCATCGGCGGCCTGTCGGTGGGCGAGCCCAAGCCGGAAATGTACCGGATGCTGACCGAGTTGAAGGACATGCTGCCGGCGGAGAAGCCGCACTATCTGATGGGCGTGGGCACGCCGGAGGACCTGGTGCACGGCGTAGCCAACGGCGTGGACATGTTCGACTGCGTGATGCCGACGCGCAATGCGCGCAACGGCTGGATCTTCACCCAGTGGGGCGACGTCAAGATCAAGAACGCGCGCTACAAGGACGACAAGAAGCCGCTGGACGAAGAATGCGAATGCTATGCCTGCCGCAACTTCAGCCGCGCCTATCTGCATCACCTGCACCGCGTCGGCGAAATCCTGGGCGCCCGCCTCAACACCATCCACAACCTGCACTATTACCAGGAGTTGATGCGCCAGATGCGCCGCGCCATCGAGGAAGACCGCTTCGAGGACTTCCGCCTGGAGTTCGCCGCCAAGCGCGCCCGCGGCGTCAACTGAGGAACCACCCGCACGGTCGACCTGTCACAGGCCTGACCGTTGCAAGCATTGGAAAAAGCGGACCAGCATGGCTACAATGGTCCGTTTATTTCGACCAGCCATAACAAATATATCTAAGGGAGTAGTTTGATGTCCTTTATCAGCCCCGCCTTCGCCAACACCGGCGCCGCAGTTGGAGGTTTCGACCTGATGGGTTTCCTGCCCATGATCGCCATCTTCGTGCTGTTCTGGTTCCTGATGGTTCGCCCGCAGCAGAAACGCATGAAAGAGCATCAAAAGATGCTGTCGGAAATCCAGAAGGGCGATGAAGTCGCCACCCAGGGCGGCATCGTCGGCCGCGTGGCCAAGATCGGCGAACAATTCCTGACCCTGGAAATCGCCAACGGCGTCGAAATCACCGTTCAGCGCGGCTCGGTTTCCGCCAAGCTGGAAAAAGGCACGCTGAAGTCGCTGTAAGGATTCAGCCGACGGCCACCGCAGCCCGCTGCCGGTGGCCGGTTCATTTTCTTTTCCCGAACTAAAACATGAACCGCTACCCTCTTTGGAAATACCTCGTCATTGCGGTGGCCTTGATCCTTTCCGCGATCTACACGCTACCCAATTTCTACGGCGAGACTCCCGCGGTCCAGGTCTCCAGCTCGCGCCAATCCATTCCGGTGGACACCGCCGTGATGACGCGCGTGGAAGAGGCGCTGAAGGCGCAGAACATCTCTCCCGACGGCCTGTTCCTGGACGGCACCAGCCTGCGAGTCCGCTTCAAGGACGCCGACACCCAGTTGAAGGCGCGCGACGCCATCCAGCACGCGCTGGGCGATAACTACATCATCGCGCTGAACCTGCTGTCCGCCTCCCCCGCCTGGCTGAGCAGCCTGAAGGCGCATCCGATGTTCCTCGGCCTCGACCTGCGCGGCGGCGTGCACTTCCTGCTGGAAGTGGACATGAAGGCCGCCACCGACAAGACGATGGAACGCTACGCCGGCGACCTGCGCCGCGAGCTGAAGAACAAGAAAGTCCGCTATGGCGCGATCAAGCGCAACGGCAATGCGCTGGAAGTGCAGCTGCGCGACGCCGACACGCTGAAATCCGCTCAGGACGTGGTGTATCGCACCCTGCCCTCGCTCACCGTGAAAAGCGACGACAGCAGCTACCGGCTGACGCTGACCCTGAAACCGGAAGAAATCACCAAGATCCAGAGCGACGCGGTCAAGCAGAACATCACCACGCTGCACAACCGCGTCAACGAGCTGGGCACCTCCGAGCCCATCATCCAGCAGAACGGCCCCAACCGCATCGTGGTGCAGCTGCCCGGCATCCAGGACACCGCCCGCGCCAAGGACATCATCGGCCGCACCGCCACGCTGGAAGTGCGCATGGTGGAAGACGACCCGAGCAAGATGGCCGACGCGATGGCCGGCAATGTGCCGGCCGGCTACGAATTGCTGGACGAAGCCTCCTCCCGCGGCGTGCAGAAGATCCTGGTGCGCAAGGACGTGGAGCTGACCGGCGACAATATCAACGACGCCCAGGCCGGCTTTGATGAAAACGGCGCGCCCGCCGTCCACATCAATCTGGACTCCGCCGGCGCCTCCATCTTCCGCCAGGTGACCGCCGAGAACATCGGCAAGCGCATGGCGATGGTGCTGGTGGAAAAAGGCCGCGCCGAAGTGGTCACCGCGCCGGTGATCCGCTCCGAAATCGGCGGCGGCCGCGTGCAGATCTCCGGCAGCATGAACCCGGCCGAAGCCAACGACACCGCGCTGCTGTTGCGCGCCGGCTCGCTGGCCGCGCCGATGAACATCGTCGAAGAACGCACCGTCGGCCCGAGCCTGGGTCAGGAAAACATCGAGAAAGGCTTCCACTCCACGCTGTGGGGCTTTGCCGCCATCGCCGCGTTCATGATCCTGTACTACGGCGTGTTCGGCGTGTTCTCCGCGCTGTCGCTGGCGATCAACGTCTTCCTGCTGCTGGCGCTGCTGTCGATGATTCAGGCCACGCTGACCCTGCCCGGCATCGCCGCCATCGCGCTGGCGCTGGGCATGGCCATCGACGCCAACGTGCTGATCAACGAACGCATCCGCGAGGAACTGCGCAACGGCGTGCCGCCGCATTCGGCGATCCAGGCCGGTTACAGCCATGCCTGGCACACCATCCTGGACTCCAACGTCACCACGCTGATCGCCGGCCTCGCGCTGCTGATCTTCGGTTCCGGCCCGGTGCGCGGCTTCGCCGTGGTGCACTGCCTGGGCATCCTGACCTCGATGTTCTCCGCGGTGGTGGTTTCCCGCGGCCTGGTCAACCTGTGGTACGGCCGCCGCCGCAAACTGACCACGCTGGCCATCGGCCAGGTGTGGAAACCGGAAAACAAAGGATAAGGACCGGACATGGAGCTTTTCCGCATCAAACGGGACATCCCGTTCATGAGCTACGGCCGGCTCACCACCGCCATTTCGCTGGTGACCTTCATCCTGGCCGTGTTCTTCCTGGCCACCCGCGGCCTGAACTATAGCGTCGAGTTCACCGGCGGCACCGTGCTGGAAGTGCAGTACCAGCAGTCCGCCGACTTGAGCGCCATCCGCGAGAAAGTGGACGCGCTGAAGCTGGGCGAATCCACGGTGCAGAGCCTGGGCAGCAGCCGCGACGTGATGATACGCCTGCCCAACAAGCCGGGCGTGACCTCCGCCCAGCTGTCGGACAAGGTCATGGGCATGCTCAAGGCCGGCGATCCGCAAGTACAGCTGCGCAAGGTCGACTTCGTCGGTCCCAGCGTGGGCGAGGAATTGGTGACCCACGGCCTGACCGCCACCATCCTGGTGTGCCTGGGCATCATGATCTATCTGGCGGTTCGCTTCGAGTGGCGCTTCGCCATCGCCGCCATCGTCGCCAATATGCACGACGTGGTGATCATCCTGGGCTGCTTCGCCTTCTTCCGCTGGGAGTTTTCGCTGACCGTGCTGGCCGGCATCCTGGCGGTGCTGGGCTACTCGGTGAACGAATCGGTGGTGGTGTTCGACCGGATTCGCGAGAACTTCCGCAAGCCGGGCATGAAGGGCCACAGCGTCGCCGAAGTCATCGACAACGCCATCACCGCCACGATGAGCCGCACCATCATCACCCACTTCTCCACCGAGATGATGGTGGTGTCCATGCTGCTGTTCGGCGGCCCGGCGCTGCACGGCTTCGCGATGGCGCTGACCATAGGCATCGTGTTCGGCATTTACTCCTCGGTGCTGGTCGCCAGCCCGATCGCCCTGTGGCTGGGCGTGAAGCGCGAACATATGATCAAGCCGGTGAAACCAAAAGAAGAAGCGGTCGTCTGATCACTTCTCCAAACGCTGGCCGGCTTGTCCGGCCAGTACTACTTTCAACCCAAGCACCCCCAGACCGAGCGCAACGACACCATGGAAGCCATCACTTTCCTGATCGACTTCATCCTGCACATCGACACCCATCTGTCCCAGCTGGTGGCCGCCTACGGCCCCTGGATCTACGCCATCCTGTTCCTGATCGTGTTCTGCGAAACCGGGCTGGTGGTCACGCCCTTCCTGCCCGGCGATTCGCTGCTCTTCGTCGCCGGCGCGCTGGCGGCCATGGGCCAGATGAATCCGCATATGCTGGTGCTGCTCCTCATCGTCGCCGCCATCCTTGGCGACGCGACCAATTACGCCATCGGCCGCAATGTCGGCATGAAGCTGTTCGAGAAATTCCCGCGCATCCTGAAGCCGCAATACCTGGACCGCACCCACGCCTTCTATGAGCGCCACGGCGGCAAGACCATCATCTTCGCCCGCTTCGTGCCCATCGTGCGCACCTTCGCGCCCTTCGTCGCCGGCATCGGCAAGATGCACTACCCGCAATTCCTGCGCTACAACGTGGTCGGCGCCATCGCCTGGGTGGTCGGCTTCACCTACGCCGGCTATTTCTTCGGCAACCTGCCCTTCGTGCGCAAGAACCTGGAGCTGCTGATCTTCGGCATCATCCTGGTCTCCTTCCTGCCGGGGCTGATCGAAATCTGGCGCCACAAGCGCGCGGCCGCCCGCGGCTGATCCGTAGTAGAATCGACAAGGCCGCCCAAGACCTGTTCAAAGTCTCGCGAGCTAAGGTGAGGCAAGGCGAAAACGGCTGAAGAAGCGGAGTGTACAGACGGTACATGAGCATTCTGAAGACGATTTCAACGCCGTATCGCCGACGCGCAGCAGACATTGACAGGCTCTTCGCGCGGCCTTTTGCTTTGACATCACGCCCCAACGCCGCCCATGACACGCATCCAACGCCTGCCCGACCACCTCGTCAACCAGATCGCCGCCGGCGAAGTGGTGGAACGCCCCGCCTCCGCGCTCAAGGAAATACTGGAAAACAGCCTGGACGCCGGCGCGTCCAAGATCACGGTGGACTTGGCCCAGGGCGGCATCAAGCTGCTGCGCGTCACCGACAACGGCGGCGGCATCGCGGCGGAAGACCTGGCGCTGGCGCTGGACCGCCACGCCACCAGCAAGATCGCCTCGCTGGACGACCTGGAAAACGTCGCCACGCTGGGCTTCCGCGGCGAGGGCCTCGCCAGCATCGCCTCGGTGTCGCGGCTGACCCTGGTCAGCCGACCGCCGGACGCCGAGCACGCCCATCAAGTCATCGCCATCGACGGCTCGCTGCACCCGGTGGAGCCGGCCGCCCACGCGCCCGGCACCAGCGTCGAAGTGGTGGACATCTATTTCAACACCCCGGCGCGGCGCAAATTCCTGAAAAGCGAGAACACCGAATACGCGCACTGCGAAGCCGTTTTCGAGCGCATCGCGCTGGCGCATCCGCATGTGGAATTCATGTTGCGCCACAACGGCAAGGTGATCTGGCGCCTGCCGGCGCAAAGCCTGGCCGAGCGCGTGGCCGCGATGCTGGGCAAGGACTTCGTCGCCGCCGCCATCGAGATCGACACCGCCGCCGGCCCGCTGACGCTCAGCGGCTTCGTCGCCTCCCCCACTTACTCCAAGGCCAGCCGCGACGCCCAGTACTTCTACGTCAACGGCCGCTTCGTGCGCGACAAGACCGCGCTGCACGCGCTGCGCCAGGCCTATCGGGACGTACTGCACCACGATCGCCACCCGGCTTACGCGCTGTTCCTGACCATGGAGCCGTCCGGCGTCGACGTCAATGTGCACCCGACCAAGATCGAGGTGCGCTTCCGCGAATCGCAGGCCATCCACCAATTCCTGTTCCACAGCGTGCACAAGGCCTTGGCCAGCACCACCGCCGGCGCCGCGCCCACCGTTCAGATCGCCGACGCGGACAGCGCAACGCCGGACAACCCGGCGCTGGCCCAGGGCGAATCGGCGCCCTTGTTCGACAAGCCGTTCAACCGCTCCGCCGCGCCCTCCTCCGGCCAGGCCGCGTCCCAGCCCGCCTTCCGCTACCAACAGCAGGCGATGCCGCTGCACGTGGCCAGGGAGGCCACCGGCATTTACGACAAGCTGTTCGGCGGCCTGCGCGAGGAAGAACGCGCCCACAGCGCCGCGCCGGCGCCGGTGGAATACAGCCTGCCGCCGCAGCGCGTCGCCGCGCTGCCGCAAAGCGCGGACGGCATTCCGCCGCTGGGCTTCGCGCTGGCGCAGCTGCACGGCGTCTACATCCTCAGCCAGTGCGAAGACGGGCTGATCCTGGTGGACATGCACGCCGCCCATGAACGCATCGTCTACGAGCAACTGAAGACCGCGCTGGAAACCGACACCATCCCGATGCAGCCCTTGCTGCTGCCGGTATCCTTCGCCGCCGACCGCATGGAAGTGGCCACCGCCCACGAGCACGGCGAGGACATGAAGCGGCTGGGCATGGAACTGGCGCCGCTGTCTCCCACCCAGATCGCGGTGCGCGGCGTGCCGGTGTGGCTGAAGGACGGCAACCCGGTGGACCTGGCGCGCGCGGTGCTGAAGGATGTGCGCGAGTTCGGCCTCAGCCAGGTGCTGACCGAGCGCCGCAATGAGCTACTCGCCACCATGGCCTGCCACGGCGCGGTGCGCGCCAACCGCCAGCTGACGCTGCCGGAAATGAACGCGCTGCTGCGCGACATGGAAGCCACCGAGCGCTCCGGCCAGTGCAACCATGGCCGTCCCACCTGGACCCGGCTGTCGATGCGCGAGCTGGACAAGCTGTTCATGCGCGGACAATAAGCGATGCGCGTCACCGTACTGGCGGAAAACCACAGCCTGCGCCCGGACTTGATCGCCGAAGCCGGCCTGGCCTTGCTGATCGAGGACGGCGAAGAACGCATCCTGTTCGATACCGGCCGCAGCGACGCGCTGCTATACAACGCCAGCCAGATGGGCGTAGACCTCGCCACGCTGAGCCGGGTGGTACTGTCGCACGGCCATTACGACCACAGCGGCGGCCTGCCGGCCTTAAGCCGACTGCTGCGCGAGCGCGCGGCTGCGCCGCTGCCGCTGCTGGCCCATCCCGGGGCTTTCCGAGCGCGCGAAGCGCGGCTGGGGCCGATCACGCTGCGCAAGCTGGGCTCGCCGCTGAACGAAGCCGATCTGCAAGCCAGCTTTGAGCTACAGCTGCACGCCGAGCCGCACGCCTTCGCCGACCGCTATGTCTTCCTCGGCCAGATTCCGCGGCAACGCCACGCCGAGGGCCGCGGCACCCTGGGCCGGCTGCTGGACGCGCGCGGCCACCGGCCGGACCCGGTGGCCGACGACTCGGCCCTGGTCTACCACAGCGAGCAAGGCCTGATCATCTTCAGCGGCTGCGCCCACTCCGGCATCCGCCACATCGTCGACTACGCGCGCGAAGTCTGCGCCGAGCCGCGCGTCCGCGCGGTGATAGGCGGTTTCCACCTGCGCAGCGCCAATCCGTGGCGCGTCTGGCAGACGCGCCGCTATTTCCAGCGCCTGGGCGCCGAGCGCCTGCACGCCTGCCACTGCACCGGCTACGCCCGCCACGCGCTGGCCGGGCAGCAAGGCATAGCCGCCGGCAGCCGCTTCAGCTTCGACTAAGAACCTGTTTGCGATCTCGCTCGCGGGAGCGTGAACCGCCTCCCGCTCCTCGGCGCGGCCGCGCCGATTTCAAGCCTTGCCGCCCAAGCGCGGTCAACCCATTTGCATCAAGCACGTTAAGGCAGGGGACAGACAACAAGACTCGCGAGCCCGGCCCATGCCCTCCCTACCCCCGACCGCCCCCAGCGACTCCGGCGATTTCTCCCTGCGTCAGTTCAGGTTGCGCGTCCGGCATTGGCTGGACTTGATGGGCATGGGCGGCCAGGGCGGCAAGCTGTTGCTGGGCGTCGTCGCCCTCGCTTGGCTGGCCTCCGGCGTCTACCGGGTGCAGCCGGACGAGCAAGGCGTCGTCGTCCGCCTCGGCAAATGGAGCGACACCACCGCGCCGGGCCTGCACTACCACCTGCCCTGGCCGGTGGACAGCGTGCTGCTGCCCAAGGTCACCCAGATCAATCAGCTGCGGCTGGGCAATCTCTACGACGGCGCGCCGACCAACACCCCCGACCCGCGCGAAAAACAGATGCTGACCGGCGACGAAAACATCGTCGAGGCCGACGCCGCGGTGTTCTGGCGCATCAAGGACGCCGGCCAGTTCCTGTTCCGCGTCAACAAACCCGAGGAATCACTGCGCATCGCCGCCGAGGGCGCGCTGCGCGATGTGATCTCCCACACCCAGATCCAGGCGGCGATGTCCAACCGCCGCCAGCAAGTGGCGGACGAGGCCCGCGCGCTGCTGCAGCAGCGGCTGGACGCCGAGCAGGCCGGCATCTTGCTCACCCAGGTGCAATTGCAGCGCGTCGACCCCCCCGCCGCGGTGATAGACGCCTTCAACGATGTGCAGCGCGCCCGCGCCGATCAGGAACGCGCGCGCAACGAGGCCCAGGCCTATAGCAACGACATCATTCCCAAGGCGCGCGGCGAAGCCGAGCGCATCCATCAGGAGGCCGAGGCCTATCGCAGCCAGGTGGTCAATCTGGCGCAAGGCGAAGCCAAGCGCTTCGATTCCATCTATCAAAGCTATGCCCAGGCCAAGGATGTCACCGCCTGGCGGCTGTATCT
The DNA here is from genome assembly GCF_021129195.1 of Chromobacterium aquaticum. Taxonomy (GTDB): domain Bacteria; phylum Pseudomonadota; class Gammaproteobacteria; order Burkholderiales; family Chromobacteriaceae; genus Chromobacterium; species Chromobacterium aquaticum. Next base: position 20,999 of record NZ_JAJOHW010000076.1, read on the forward strand.
GGAAAGCATGGACGAGGTGCTGAAAAAGGCCGGCAAGGTCATCGTGGACTCATCCGGCAAGGGCATGTCCGGCGTGGTGCCCTATATGTCCTTGCAGGACAAGGCCAAAGACAAGGAGAAACGCTGATGAAGCGGCAATGGCGCGGCGCGGGCGCGCTGGCGGTGCTGGCGGGCCTGTGGCTGCTGTCCGCCTGTTTCTACACCCTGGGCGAAGGACAGAAAGCGCTGGTGGTGCGCCTGGGCGCGCCGGTGGACGTGGACGAACAGCCCGGACTTAAAGTCAAGCTGCCGCTGGTGGACAGCGTCCAGTACTACGACACCCGGCTGCAAACGCTGGCGCCGCCGCCGGAGCAAGTGATCCTGGGCGACGAAAAACGGCTGGAAGTGGAAACCTACACCCATTACCGCATCGCCAGCGCGCTGCGCTTCTATCAGGCGCTGCGCACCGAGGAACAGGCGCGCGCCCAACTGGGCCAACTGGTCAGCACCTCCCTGCGCCGCGAACTGGGCAAGGAAATGCTCAAGGCGCTGCTGTCGCCGGAACGCGCCGCCATCCTGCGCCGCATCCAGCAGGAAGTGGCCGCGCGCGCCAAGCCGCTGGGCCTGGAAGTCACCGAGGTGCAGTTGCACCGCGCCGACCTGCCGCTGGAAACCAGCCAGGCCATCTACGACCGGATGAAATCGTCCCGCCAGCAAGAAGCCAAGGAATTGCGCGCCCAGGGCGCGGAATGGGCGCAGCAGATCCAGGCCAGGGCCGAGCGCGACCGCACCGTGATCCTGTCCGAAGCGCAGCGCCAGAGCGCGATCACCCACGGCGAAGCCGACGCCGACGCCAACCGCATCCTGGCCCAGGCCTTCAGCAAGGACCCCAAGTTCTACAAATTCTACCGTTCGCTGCAAACCTATCGCCACTCGCTGTCCGACTCCGCGCCCACCCTGGTGCTGTCGCCGGACTCGGCACTGCTGCGCGACTTCAAGTCCGGTCCCGCCGGCGGCAAACCGTGAACGGCGTTCACACCGCCGCCGCGCGGCCGCTGACGCAGCGGTTCAGGCATTTCCTCGCCGCCGTCGGCCCCGGCCTGGTGGTGATGCTGGCCGACACCGAGACCGGCAGCGTCATCGCGTCAGCCCAGAGCGGCGCGCGCTGGGGCTTGCGCATGCTGCCGCTGCTCTTGCTGCTGATTCCGCTGCTCTATCTGGCGCAGGAGCTGACGATAAGGCTGGCCCTGGGCACCGGCAAGGGCTATGGCGAACTGGTGCTGCGGCGCTTCGGCCGCGCGGCGTCCTGGATCAGCACCGCCACGCTGCTGATCAGCTGCTTCGGCGCCCTGCTCACCCAGCTCAGCGGCCTGGCCGGCATCGGCGAGATGCTGGGCGTGCCGCCCTGGCAAAGCGTGTCCCTGCTGGCGCTGCTGATTTTCCTGATGGTGGCCACCGGCAGCTACCGCTCGGTGGAGCGCGTCGCCATCGCCCTCGGCGTGTTCGAGCTCGCCTTCCTCGCCGAAGCCTGGCTCGCGCGGCCGGAACCGGCGGTGCTGCTGGCGCAGCTGCATCACCTGCCGTGGCGCGACCATGACTTTCTCTACCTGGCCGCCGCCAATATCGGCACCTGCATCATGCCGTGGACCATTTTCTATCAACAGTCGGCGCTGCTGGACAAGGGCCTGGGCCAGGCCGACCTGAAAGCCGCGCGGCTGGACACCCTGCTGGGCGCGGCGCTGTGCCAGCTGATCACCGCCGCCATCCTGATCGCCGCGGCCCAGGCCTTCGGCGGCGGCCACGGCGGCCAATCGCTGGACAGCGTGGTCCAGTTGGCCGATGGTTTCAGCCGGCTGCTGGGCCCGGTATACGGCCGGCTGCTGTTCGCGCTGGCGCTGGCCGGCGGCGCGCTGGTGGCTGCGGCGCGAGGCGGACCCGGCGCGGCGCAGCTTCCGCGGCTCGGTGCGCCGCTTTGAGCGCGAACTGGGCGCCGAAGACCGCTACCAGACCCCCTGGGTGCTGGCGGTGGGCGACCGGGTGAGCAATGTCGAGGCGCTGTGCGCCTCGCTGCAACTGCGGCATGAAGGCGAAGCCAACTGGTTCGGCCGCTGGTGGTACGGCGGCGACGGCGCGGTGCTGGTGATCCCGGACGATATGTTCAGCCACCCGGAAGGCGCGCTGGCGCCGCTGTCCGCCTGGCGGCGGCTCTTGAGCGTGCTGCTGCGCAGCCGCGCCGGCCGGCCGCTGGACGCGCTGATCTGGACCGTGTCCGCCGACAAGCTGTGGAGCGAGAACCTGGCGGTCAGCGCCGGCCTGGCCGCCGGCAAGAAGTTTTACGACCTGCAGCAACGGCTGGGCCTGAGCCTGCCCATCTACCTGGTGGTGACCGAAACCGAGCAGACCCCGGGCTTCCTGGAGCTGGCGCAGGCGCTGCCGCGCGAGGCGCGCGACGCGATGCTGGGCTGGTCCTCGCCCTATGCCGCCGGCACCGCCTATCAATCCGACTGGATAGAACAGGCGCTGGAAAAACTGCGGCTGACCCTGAGCGAAACCATCGCCGAGATCGGCGCCTTGCAAGGCCAGGCCTCGGCGGACCTCTACCTGCTGCCGCGCAGCTTCGAAGACGCGCGCGCCAATCTGCAAGCCCTGTGCGACCCGGTGTTCCGCGGCAACGCGCTGGGCGAGGCGCCGCAGTTGCGCGGCATCTACTTCACCGGCGCCCAAGCCGCGCCGCAAGGCGAGCTGGACGAAGTCGCGCCGCCGCCGGCGCTGCCGCTGTTCGCCGGCCGCCTGCTGCGCCAGCGAGTGCTGGCGGAACAGGGCCTGGCCCAGCCGGTGCCGCGCATCCTGCTGCTGCGCCAGCGCTGGCACCGCTGGACCCTGGCCGCCATGGCCCTGTTCGCCGCCTTGTGGCTGGCCGGCATCAGCTGGTACTGGCACACCGTCACCGCGGATGCCGACGCGCTGGGCCGCCAGCTGCGCATCCTGCAACTGGAGCGCGGCGGGCCGCGGCCGGAACTGAGCAACGACGCCGCCGCGCGGCAGAGCATCACCGCCTTCTGGCGCGCGCTCAAGGACGCGCCCTCGCGCCGCTTCGGCACCCTGCTGCTGCCCACCTCGCTGTTTTCCCCGGTGGACGGCCGCATCGACGACACCATCGAATACGCGCTGCGCCGCGCGGTGATGCAGCCCTTGCAACAGCGGCTGCTGCGCGACGCGGAACAACTGCGGCGCTTGGGCGAGGCCGGCTCCGACAGCGTCAGCGACGACACCGCCACGCCGGAAAAATGGCCGGCCTACTTGCTGGCGCGGCAGCTGGCCGGCGACGCCGGGCGGCTGGAACAGCGCGTCAGCCAGTTCAACCACGCGGTGAACGATGGCAACGCCACGCTGGACGAAGCGGCGGAATTGGCCAACGGCCTGTTCGGCCTCAGCCTGCGCGCGCCGCAAAACGCCCAGCGCGACAATCTGCGCCGCATCCTGCTGGCCAGCGACCAACTGGTGGCCGCGCCGATCGACCTCGCCAAGATCCGACCGCAAGTGGGCGACCACTTCAGCGCGCTGATGCAAGCCTGGCTCCGCCAGCTCTATACCAACCAAACCTTCGACCTCACCGCCCAGCAACTGCAAAAGCAACTGCAAATGCTGGAATCCGGCCAAGGCAACACCCTGGCGGACCTGGACAGCATCGCCGGCCACATCGGCCTGCTGCAAAGCCTGGTCAACGCCACCAACAGCGCCTGGAGCCGCGCCGCCGGCCAGGACCTGGTGCCCGGCTACAGCGCGATGCTGGACGGCGCGCGCCGCTCCAGCCTGATAGGGCGCGACGCGGTGGCGCGGGTGGTGGACTACTCCGCGGTGGCGCGCCAGGAGTTCCGCAAGCGTTGGCTGGGCGGCGTGGGCGCCTCCTCGGCGCTGCTGGCGCAAGGTCCGTCCGGCGGCCTGGAACTGCAAGACCAAGTGCTCAAGCTGAACGTGACCCTGGCCTCGCTGCTGAAGCAGGACGCGGTGGCCGGCGCGCGCGCGCTTGACGACGACGGGCCGGGAGCGGAAGGGCTGAAGCGCATGGACGCCGAAGCGATGACGACGGCGCTGCGCTATTACGACGGCTACCAGAAATACCTGGCCGGCAGCGCCACCCAAATGCCGCCGGCCTACCGCAAGGGCCTGGAACGCGCCTTGCAGGACAGCGCGGCGAAAGTGATGTGGCACCAGTTGATCAGCCGCCACGCCGAGCCGGCCACCGGCCTGGTGGGCGGCTCGGTGGAAGAGGGCAGCGCCTTCGAGGCTCAGGCCAAGGCGGTGGCCCCGCTGCTGGCGGCGCTGGAAGACCTGGAACAGCCGGCGATGCGCGAGGGCGTGCTGCGCGAAATGGACCGGCGCGCGCTGCAATCCCTACGCCACGCGGAGCGCAGCCTGCAAGGGCTGGCGGTCTACCAGCCGCTGCAAGGCAGCTTCCGCTGGTGGGACGGCTCGCGCAACGCCGCCGCCCGCGCCTTCCGCGCCGGCGGCGCGCGCGAACTGCAGCAATACCTGGGCTCGCAGCTGGAACTGATAGGCACCCTGGCCCAGGCGCAAGCGCCAACGCTGAGCTGGCTGCTGGCGCACAAGAGCGAGATGTCGGTCAGCGACCAGCAACTGGTGCAGCGCTGGCAAAGCGCCACCAACGAACTGCGCCACTACAAGGAAAAAGCGGCCAATAGCGCGCCGTCGGTGCTGGAAACCATGATCAGCAAAGACCTGAACGAAATGGACGTGGGCAATTGCCGCGCAGTGCTGGACCAAGTGGAACTGCCGGCCGCCGGCAATATCTTCGCCGAGCGCGCTCAAACCCTGGTCAGCCTGGCCAGCGACCGCTGCGGCGTGCTGCGCGGCCAGGCCGGCGCAGCCGCCTATCAAAAACTGGCGGCCTTCTTCAATCAATACCTGGCCAACCGCTTCCCCTTCGCCGCCAAGCTGCCGGCGCCGGACGCCGCGCCGGAACGGGTGGCGGAATTCATGCGCCTGATGGACGACAACGGCGCGCTGGCCGCGGCCGGCCTGCAAGACCTCAAATCCGGCCAGGCCCAGGCGGCGCGGCGCTTCCTGGACGCGGCCAAGGCCGCGCGCGCCTGGCTGGGGCCGATGTTCATCCGCGACAACGGCGGCCCATGGCAGGGCGTGGACCTGGAAGTGCGCTGGCGCACCGACCGCGAACACGAGCAAGCGGCGGACCAAGTGATCGAATGGACGCTGGCCAGCAGCGGCCAGCGTCTGCGCTACCCCAGCGGCGACGGCCAGCGCCTGCACTGGAACGTGGGTCAGCCGCTGACGCTGACCCTGCGCTGGGCCAAGGAATCGCAACAAGCGCCGGTGGAAGACCCGGCGCAAGGCGGGCTCACCGTGTTCGAGCGCCTGGCCAGCTGGAACTACGGCGGCCAATGGGCGCTGCTGCGCCTGCTGCGCGAAAACAGCTCGCCGCTGCGCTCCAGCAGCCTGGACGGCTTCAACGACGTCAGCGTGATGCTGGCGCTGCCGGTGCGCAACCCGGCCGGCCTGGGCAGCGGCAACGCGCAAATGTTCATGCGGCTGAGCCTGCAAGCGCCGGGCGGCAAGAGCGGGCTAAGCGTCAGCGGCCTGCCTTACGCCGCGCCGCCGTCGCCGTTCCGCGCCGCCGCCAACCCGCGGCTGGCCGCGATAGAGGGCAGCTGATGCGCGCTTTGACCACCATGAGGACCGCACCATGAGCGCCACCGTCAGCCTGGACGCGCTATTGCAAGCCATCGCCGCAGACAGCCCCGGCGGAGAACCGCTGCGCTACGCGCCGGAATACGATCAACTGCGCGAACTGCGCCGCGAAGACGACCCCAGCCTGCCCACCGGCATCTGGGAAAGCGATTTGAAACGGGCGGACTGGCCGGCGGTGGAACGCATGGCCGCCGCGCTGCTGGCGGAACGCAGCAAGGACCTGATGGTGATGGCCTGGCTGGGCGAAGCCTGGCTGCACCTGCAAGGCCTGCCCGGCCTGGAAGCCGCGCTGGCGCTGACCGCGCAAAGCTGCGAACAATTCTGGGACAGCCTGCACCCGCTGCCGCAGCAAGACGATGTCAGCTTCCGCACCGGGCCGCTGGAATGGCTGGCCAAAACCTACGCCGCCACGCTGGCGGCCCAAGTGCCGCTGCTGGACGCGCCGCCGCCGCAGGAGCGGCAGCCGCTGACGCTGCGGCAATGGCAAGACCTCAACCGCCGGCTGCTGGCCAGCGGCGACGACGGCAAGCTAGAGCGCGAGCAGGCGCGCCACGAACAGCAGAAACTGAACGACTGGCTGCGCGCGCTGCCGCCGGCCACGCTGGACGCCAGCCGCGGCGCGCTGGCGCGCAGCCGGCAATGGCTGGCGCGCTTACAGGCCTGGTGCGATGAGCATATGGGCGTCGATGCACCATCCTACGCGCCCTTGAGCCAGGCGCTGGAACAGGCGACGCTGGCCTTGCAGGAACTGGCCACCCAGCATCCCGGCCCGCCGCCGGAAGCCGCTGTGCTTGAGCGCACGGAAACCGCCGCGCCGCCAGCCGCCGTCGACGCGGGCAACAGCGCGTCGGCGCCCGTTGTGGCCGCGGCCGTCTTCGCTCAACGCGAGCCGCAAGGGCGGGAAGACGCCTACCGCCAGCTGCGCGGCATCGCCGACTACCTGGCGCGCACCGAGCCGCACAGCCCGGTGCCCTATCTGATCTACCGCGCGGTGGAGTGGGGCGAAAAGCCGCTGCGCGAACTGTTGGCGGAACTGATAGACAGCGATGCCGAGGCGCGGCGCTTGTGGTCGCTGCTGGGGGTGTTGCCGTAGCGGGGGGCTTTTCTAGGAACGGGCGCTCTCCGGCGCCGGCGCGCCCACCAGGGCCTGGCGCGCCAGCGCCATCGTGCTGAACCCCGCCTGCCGATAACACAGCCGCGCGCAAGTATCGCGGTTGCTCCATGCGCCGGACGCCCACATCGCCAGGATGGCGGCGCGGGCGTACTCCTGCTCGCCATGCCGTTGCTGCCAACGGCGAAACTCGGCGAGCACCAGCTGAATCTCCTGAAGAATGGCCGTGGAATTGGCCGGATGGGCCGGGCAGTCGTCCGCCAAGGCAACTACGCCGCTGCGCGCCTCATAGACAATGAGCAAACGCGCGGCGCGCTTGAGCGCGTCATTGTGCTGCTTCAATAGCTTCATCATGGCAATGCTCCCCATCCGACCGATCAAAACACGCGATTGATGCGCTGCAGCCCCAGCTGCAAACGCTGCTGCACCGGCTCCAGCAAGGCCAGCGCTTCCTCGCTGCTGAACAGCAGCGGCTCGTCACGGCCTTGCAGCAGAGTGAGCAAGGCTTGCAAGCCCAGATGGGCGGCGCGCAGATCGATGGTGCCTTGCAAGAGCAGGGCATCCAGCTCGGCGTGGCTGCGGCTCAATTGCCGGCCCAGCGCGCCCAGCTCAACGAGATTGCCATCGGCGGCCGGCAGTTGATGCAGGCATAGGCGCAGTTGTTCCAGCGGCGCGGCTGCGATTTCTTCTGAATCCGGTGGGGGAATACCAGGGGGAAAGGTAGGAAAGGTCATCACGGTCTCCATGTCAGTTTGGAAACCTGCCTAGGCGAGGCTAGGGCAGGCACGTGACAAGGTTGCAGGACCGGCTAACTCTACCAAAAACCGGTAGCCCTAAGGCTCCCTGCCACGGCCCGCCCCGAATGGGTACGGCGTGGCAGCAGACGTAACGGCGCCAAAGCGGACCGTTGTATCTGCGGGAGAGTTAAATGACGGGCCTGCAAACCCTGCGCCGCGTGATTGAGCACGGCGCGGAGCAAAGCCTAAACAGCCTGGCGATGGGCGTCAAGCCGGCGGTGGCGGGGAAAGCCGCGAGGCTGGTGTTTGCAGCAACGGCGTTGGCGCGGCGGGTTGTGCGGCTTTGGGAGCGCTGAGCTTAGGCAAGCGCTCCCTTTTTATTCAGGTTCTTTTGAGGGTTTTTCTCAGTCCGGCCGATCTTAGCCAGACTTGGGCGCGCCATCGACATGCGGCAGTTCCAAGCTGTTGATCATGACTTGGCAACACATCCATTTAACATTTTAAGTTGTGTTTGGGCCCAATAATGAACTCCTATTTCAAACTTGGCACGTTGAGCGCGATATTGCTATCGCTGTCCGCGGCAAGCTATGCGCGTGATATTGAAGTCATCGTCAAGGTCAAGAAAACCGTATCGGACCCTTTGACCCGATCCGAGAAAAACGTCGATCCACAGCTGGCCGCGCGGCAACTGCAAACCTCGGGCCTGCAACTGGCAACGCTTTTTGAACTGCCGGACCCGGCGCGCGACTGGCGCATGACTAAAACCGATTCGCTCAAAACGGTTGAAGCGATGCAACGGCATAATCTGGATCGCTACTTTCAAATCAGCAAACCGCCCGCGACAGAGCGGGAGGCTCAAGCCTTGGTAGAAAAGCTAAAGCAAAACCCCTTGGTGGAAACCGCCTATGTGCGCCCGGAAGCGGTTTCCATTGGTGAACCGCCGTTGCCGGAAGAAAGCGCGGCCACCCGTAGCGTACCCAATTACGCCGACTGCGACGCGACGCCCATCAGCAGCTGCCAGTATTATCTCTATCCGGATATCGCTAAATCACCTTATCGCATGGGCGGGCTCAATGTGGTGGAAGCCCATAAGCGTTATGCGAATAAAGGCGAATTATCCCGTATTGTTTCAGTAGAAATTAATCACTGGAACTACGACCATCCCAATCTGCCCAAACCCTTTCTTAAACACTGGGATACCAGCCAACATAAAGTGGATAGCCATGATACCTCCAGTGCCGGTGTAATGTTTTCAAAAGACAACGGTATTGGCACCATCGGGATTGCGGCTAGAGCACAAGCAGGCTATAGCAAGTATGGCTCGGGCCCCCAGTTGCTAGACCTGGCCAAGCAATTAAAGGCAGGTGATGTGGTACAGGTCGGCATACACTACTCTTATGTCAATGGATTGCCTGAATACGGCTGCAAAATCAACTGCTATATGCCGGTTGAGCAAGCAGAAGATGTGTTTGACGCCATCTCTTATATGACCGCAGAAAAAGGCATTCATGTAGTGATTGCCGCCGCCAATGGCAATATCAATCTGGATCACCCCAACTTAAAGCGGAAATACGATAGAAAAATCCGAGACTCCGGGGCCATTTATGCGGGTGCCGCCGACCCAAAGGACGCCAAACGCGCCAGCTTTTCACAATATGGCGGCCGAGTGGACTTATTCAGCTGGGGCAGGAATGTCACCAGTACCTCCTGGTCAGCACAAAATCCTAATGGCTATACGACGACATATAGCGGCACCTCTTCCGCCAACCCGATTATTGCCGGCAGCGTTGCCTTGCTGCAAAGTATTGCACGGGCCAATAACCTAGGTGATATCCCACCCAAAAAAATGCGTGATATTTTGGTGAGAAGTGGTCAGCCCTTACGTTATCCTGATCCGGCGGCGCCCATCGGGATGCAACCGGACTTGGTTAAAGCGGCTGACATTATGCTGCAAGATGCCGGCGGCGGCTGGCAACCGGCCCCCGTTGCCGTTATCAGCGGTGACAACGACGTGCCCGCAGGTAGTCAGGTGACGTTATCCGCCGCTAAATCGACAGGAGATAATTTAAAGTATGCCTGGTCTATTCAACCTGCTTTGCCCTTAAACACCAATGGCAGTGAAGTCAGTTTTTCTATTCCCAATCTGCAAAAAGACACTCAGTACCTGGTTAAACTGAAGATTACGGATGCGAAAAACCGTACATCAGAAGACTCCATGGAATTATGGGCGCGTGGGCAAGAGAATGGAGTCCTGCCAGACATCAACATCCATGGCGATAAAGAAGTGGTTGCTGGAGACGTGGAGGAAGGGGCGATAATAGAGGCTGATATGCCTGCCGGGAAAAAACTGCGTTTTGAGTGGAAAAATACATCTGGCTTAACGCTTCATCCAAATTTTAACCAGTTACTGATCTTTGCCGACAAAGGTGTCCCGTCTAGAACACATACCATCCATCTCGAGGTCTTTGACGGTGCTAAAAAATTGGCAAGGGCCGTCACACCATCACCGTGAAAGATGAAAATACTGGTGCCCTTCCTCCTAAAGCCGTCATTAGCGGTGGCTCCAATCTGGAAGAGGGGAGCGCGACAGGGATTATGTTATCGGCACAAGCATCAACCGGCACGGGTTTAAGTTATCAATGGGCCAATAATAGCGGGTTAACGCTACTTCCTAATCAGGACCGCGCCATCGTTAGCGCGCCGCAGGGTGTCAAGGCCGGTAAACATGAGATTATGCTAACGGTTACCGACAACAAGGGCCAAACCGCTCAGGCTAGCCACGCGATTACCGTCAAGGCAATGGAGAATGGCGTGGTCTTGCCCCAGGCCAATATTACTGGTGGAACAGAACTCACCATCGCGGCGGCGCAAGGGCTGGTTTTGTCGGGTAAATCATCTTCCGGCTCACAGCTGCGCTTTACTTGGAGCAATGCCAGCGGCCTTGGCTTGCAAGCCAACGGTGATCAGGTTTTGGTTCGTGCGCCCCAAAATACTAAGCCGGGCAATCACGAAGTTAAACTGCTGGTGACGGATAACAAAGGCAACACGGCCCAAAGCACTCATGCGCTGCGTGTGAAAGCGGCGGAAACCGGTGGAACGGAGGGCGATATAGCGGACTATCGCCCAGGCGTAAGCTACAAGGCGGGCGACAAAGTGAAAAATGTCGGTAAGGTGTTTCAATGCAAGCCCATGCCTTACTCGGCCTGGTGCGGCCAATCCGCGGCGCACTACGCGCCCGGTACCGGCTCGGCCTGGGGGCAGGCTTGGACGCAAATTAAATAATCAGGCCGGTTTTTAAATTTACCGCGCTGATTCAATATGCCTCGTATGCGAATACGAGGCATGTTTTTTTACGGTCTTTGGTGCTTGGCTTCTTAGAGCTTGTTCAAAGTCTCTCGAGCAAGAGCGAGACAAGGCGAAAACGAGCGAAAAAGCGGAATGTACAGGTGGTACATCAGCATTTCGAAGCGGTACTCACCGTGTCACGCTTCGCGACGCACAGCAGATTATAAGAGTCGCTAACAAAACCGCGCAGCGTAGCTGAGCCAAGGCGCGCCGACGCAGGCATTACAAATAGTACGACAAGGAGGCGCAACGCAGGATCAGGGGTTTTGTTAGCGAGTCTAAAAGGGTTCTTAGTCCAGCGTATCCATATAGTCCTTGGCGCGCAGCCGTCCGGTCTGCGCCCATGGCAGCGGCTGGCCGGCGGCCAGCGGGCGGATCTCCACGCGTATGCTTTCGCGGTAGCGCCCGTCCTGCGAGCGCGATTCCACTTGCAGCGGCATCGCCCAGCGCGTGCTCCATTGCAGTTGCTTGCTGTGGCCATTGGCGGTTTTGCGGTACCAGCGGCTGCCGTCCGCGCCGGGGCTGACGGTAAAGCCTTTCAGTTTGGCGATGTCCACGATCTGGCTGGCTTGGGTCCAGGAGCCGTCGAAGCCCACGTCGCTCCATTCGCGCTGCCCCACTTGCACCAGCAGGCCTTGTTGCGGCACGGCGAATTCCAGCCGCGGCTGGCCCTTGGCATCCAGCCATACGTGGCGGTTGGCGGCGGGGTAGTCGATGTGGTCGTGGCCGTCTTCCGCGCCATGCTCGTGGCCGTGGCCGCCGGCGCGCGCGTTCAGCCGTTCGCGCCAGACATGCTTGCCCTGGCGGGTCAGTTTTTCCTGGTAGCGTATGGTTTTTTCCACGCCGTCATTGCCGATGGTGACGGTTTCATAGCGCAGGGTGGCCACCAGGTCTGGCGCGGCGGCGGCGTGCAGCGCCGGGGACAGGGCCAGCAGGGCCAGCGGCAGCAGGGTTTTCATCGCGGTCTTTCTTCATGCGTAAAAGTAGGCTTGCCCGTGGGCAAGCCGAATGGAGTGAATCCGTGGCCGCCGCGCCGGGCCCGGAGAAGGCGCCGACGCGGTGGCGGGGGTTTAGAGCCTGTTTACGATTTCGCGAGCTAGAGCGAGACAAGGCGAAAACGAGTGAAAAAGCGGAATGTACATGTGGTACATGAGCATTTTGAGCGGGTACTCACCGTGCAACGCTTCACGACGCGCAGCAGATCGTAAACAGGTTCTTACAGGCCCAGCGCGCTTTTCACCAGGCCAAACACCTTGGTGTTGTCCATCACGCCCTTGAAGCCCTTGGAGCCGGCGCCGCTGGACATCAGCATCACGTCGCCGCCGCCATGGGTTTCGCTGGACAGGCGCACGCCGGTTTCTTGCTGGTAGTCGTCGCCCATCGCGGTGGCGGAGTCCACCGACACGCGGCTGGCCTTGCGGTTGGGGCCGTTGCCGAACACCAGCGCGGTATAGGTGGCGCCGTCGGCGTCCTTGGATTCCTTGCCGTCGGCGTAGCCGCGCACGATGTCGTGGATGGGGTTGCCGCGCTTGGCGTAGCCGTTGATGGTCATGGTGTGGTCATGATCCGCGGTGACCACGATCAGGGTGTTGTTGAGGTCCACCTTGGCCAGCGCGGTCTTGATGGCGTTGTCGAAGGCGATGGTGTCTTCCAGCGCGCGCTTGGCGTTGGTGCCGTGCAGCGCGTGGTCGATGCGGCCGCCTTCCACCATCAGCACATAGCCGTTGCCGTTGCGGGACAGGGTGTCGATGGCCTTGGCGGTCATGTCGGCCAGGCTGGGCTGGTTCAGGCTGTTCTTCACCCGGTCCAGCTCGTAGTCCATGTGGTCCTTGTTGAAGATGCCCAGCAGCTTGCCGCCGGATTGCGGGTTGAAGGCGGCCAGTTCGCTGCCGCTGCTGACCAGGGTGTAGCCCTTGGCCTGCATTTCGGTCAGCAGGTTGCGGCCGTCCGGGCGCTTGCCGCCGGAGGCGGTGGGCAGGAAGAATTTGCTGCCGCCGCCCATCAGCACGTCCAGGCCGGCGCCCAGCTTGGCGTTGTAGCCGGCGCCGCCCGGCACCGCCTGGGCGGCGATGTCGGATTCGGCGTCGCGGTGGCAGACGTGGGAGTAGGTGGCGGCCGGGGTGGCGTGGGTGACGCGGGTGGTGGTCACCGCGCCGATGGCCTTGCCCTTGGCCTTGGCCAGTTCCAGCAGGGTGGCCACCGGCTGGCCGTTGCCGCTGCCGCAGTTGCCGGTGCCGTTGCTATTGGGGTCGATGGCGCGGGTGTCGGCGGACATGGAGATGACTTCGTTGTTCATCTTCACGCCGGTCATGTAGGCGGACATGGACGGCGCGCTGTCGGTGGTTTGCGCGTCGTTGGAGAAGGTCTTGACGCGGGCGGTGCGGGACAGCTGTTCCATGTTCAGCTTGCCGGCTTCGCCGTATTTGTAGATGCGCGAGGCGGTGACGGTGGTGGGGCCCATGCCGTCGCCCAGGAAGAAGATCACGTTCTTGGCTTCGCCCGCGGCCTGGGCCGGCAGCGCGTGCAGGGCGGCGGCCAGCGCGGCGACGCTCAGCAGCGGTTTCATCATCGGTTTCATTGCGTTTCTCTTGTATGGGTTTGCGTAGCGTTTGGGGGGAGGCGCGGCTCAGAGCGCGGCCGCTTTCTTCACCAGGCCAAACACGTCGATGTTTTCCAGGAAGCCGTGGAAGGCGTCCGCGCCCTGGCCGATGGCGCCGATGTAGACATCGGTGCCGCCGTGGGTTTCGCCGCCGGCCGGCATGCGCACCGCCGCTTCCTGGTGGTAGTCGTTGGCGGAGACCACGGCGTCGGTCAGCGCGGCGGCGGCGTTGCGGTTGCCGTTGACGCGGTTTTCACCGTTGCCGAAGCCGATGATGGAGTAGGGCATGCCGTCGGCGTCGGTGGCCACGCTGCCGTTGCTGTAGTTCTTCACCAGGCCCAGCACGCCGGGGTTGCTGGCCGTGGTCTTGCCGGTGCGCTGGGCGTAGCCGTTGAGCACCAGGGTGTGGTCGTGGTCGGCGGTGACGACGATCAGGGTGTTTTTCAGGTCCGGATCGCGCTGTTTCATCGCGTCGATGGCGGTCTTGATCGCTTGGTCGAAGGCCACGGTGTCCTGCAGCGCTTTCTTGGCGGTGGTTTCATGCAGCGCATGGTCGATGCGGCCGCCTTCCACCATCAGGAAGAAGCCTTGCTTGTCCTTGCGGTCCGCCAGCATGGAGATGGCCTTGGCGGTCATCTCGGCCAGGCTGGGCTCCTTGGAGGCGTCGCGGTCCAGGTCGTAGCTCATGTGGCTGCTGGTGAACAGGCCCACGGCGCGGGTGGTCTTGGCCGGGTCCAGCGCGTTGAAGCCGGTTTTGTCCGCGGCGTAGCCGTAGCCCTTGGCTTTCAGCTCCGCCACCAGGTCGCGGCCATCGGCGCGCTTGCCGCCGGCGGCCTTGGGCAGGAAGAACTGGCGGCCGCCGCCGAACACCACGTCCACGCCGTCTTGCAGCTTGGCGTTGAAGAGGGCGCCGCCCGGCACCAGTTGGGCGGCGATGTCGGATTCGGCGTCGCGGTGGCAGACATGGGAGTAAGTGGCGGCCGGGGTGGCGTGGGTGACGCGGGTGGTGGTGACCACGCCGGTGGCCTTGCCGCCGGCCTTGGCCAGTTCCAGCAGGGTGCTGACCGGCTGGCCGTTGCCAGTGCCGCAGTTGGAGGTGAAGTCCGCGGTGGGGGATTTGGCCTGGGTATTGCTGGACATGGAGATGACTTCGTTGTTCATCTTCACGCCGGTCATGTAGGCGGACATGGACGGCGCGCTGTCGGTGACTTGGGCGTCGTTGGAGAAGGTCTTGACGAAGCCGCTTTCCGGCAGCGTGTCCATGGTCAGCTCGCCGTCCTCGCCCACGGAGTAGATGCGGGCGGCGGTGGTGGTGTTGATGCCCATGCCGTCGCCCAGGAAGAAGATCACGTTCTTGGCCACGGCGGGGCGGTTGCCTTGGTTGTTGTTGGCGGAGCCGCTGGTGGGACCGCCGTTGCTGCCGCAGGCGGCCAGGCCGATGGCGGCCGTCACGGCCAGGGTCAGGCTGAGGATGCGCATGGTGTATATGTTCCGGGCATGAAAAAAACCGGGCCAGCATAGTGCGCGCATGTTGCGGACAGGAGAGGTTTTGATGAAGCTTTTGTTGCGCGGTCAACCGGACGGGCGGCTCGGGCGTTGCCGGGCGCGCGGCCGGCTCGATGCCGCCGCTTGGAATAAAACCATATAAGCATAAGCAAACATGCCACTACAGCCGCGCCGGGTTTTGTATTAAAATACGGCTTCCGCGTTGTTTGCCGCCCTTCATCCGTCATTTCCAGCTTTCATGCTCCACGCCCGCTCGCCGTGTCTCGCGCCGCGCATCGGCGTCATTGACTGTTTCCGGGGGGCCGCGCCGCCATATTGAATGTTGCGTCCTGGAGTTATTGAATGAGTTTCGCCACCCTATTGCTGTACATCGTCGCGGTCAGCGCGGTGATGATCACCCCCGGCCCGTCCATGCTGTTGGCGCTGAACAACGGCGCCAGCCACGGCATGCGCATCGCCAGTTACGGCTTTGCCGGCGCGGTGTTGTCGGATCTGCTGCTGATCGCCGCCGTCGGTTGTGGCCTGGGCGCCTTGCTGCAGGCGTCGGAACAATTGTTTTCCATCGTGAAATGGGGCGGCGCCGCCTATCTGGTTTACCTGGCCTGGATGATGTGGCGCGCGCCCACTCAGGCGCTGGCGGCCAGCGAGCAGGGCGGCGAGGCCAGCGGCCGCGGCGCTTTCTTGCGTTCCCTGGTGGTGGGCCTGTCCAATCCCAAGGGCCTGCTGTTCTTCACCGCCTTCTTGCCGCAGTTCATCCGCCAGGAGCAGCCGGTGGTCACGCAGTACATGATCCTGGCCGTGGTCACCGCCTGCGTGGATTGCACCATGATGTTCATCTACGCCTACGGCGGCCGCCACGCGATGCGCAGTTTTTCCGCCCGGGTGATGTCTTGGATCAACCGCAGCTGCGCCGGCATGCTGGCGGTGCTGGCCATCGGTCTCAGCCTGTACCGTCGCAGCGATATGAGTTGAGCCGCGCCGGCTCGCCATGAAAAATCCCGCCAAGCCTGGCGGGATTTTTTTTGGGGCCGCGCAAGGCGGCTTCACACTGGGAAGAATGGCGAGCCGGCGCTCAGGAGCACAGCGGCAGCAGGCGCTGATAGGCGGCGTTGATCTCCTTGCTCTTGCGTTCGGCCAGTTCGCGCAACTCCTGGCCCAGCGTGCTGACCTTGTCCGGGTGGTATTCCGCCATCCGCGCGCGGTAAGCGGCTTTCAAGGCTTCCGCCGAGCAGGGCAGCGTGATTTGCAGCACCCGGCAGGCTTGTTCCAGCTCGGAGACGGGCTCCGCCACCGGCTCGGCCTCGGGCGCGGGGCGGCGCGGCTGTTGCCGCGCGTTCTTGCGCGCGCTCAGCAGGTAATCCACCAGCCAGAAGCCCAGCAGGCCGAAAACGATTAGGGTGATGAGTTTCATGGGTGCGGCTCCGCTTGCCTGGCTTCCGCCAGCGTGATGATCTGCTGTAGATGCGCGCGGGCATCGGCCGGTTCCGTGACTTCCAGCTGTTCGCGCGCTAGCGCGGCGATGTGGGCGGCGCTGTCCGCGTCCAGCCCGGCCTCCGGCGCCAGCAGATCAATCAGCGGCAGCGGGGCGAAGCCGGCCAGGCCCAGCTTGCGCGGCAGCTGGCTGGCGTAGGGCAGGCAGAGCAGGGCTTCCAGCATCAGCCGCAGCTGCGCGCCGTTGGGGCCCAGCCGCGCGCGGCGCAGCGCCAGCATGCCCAGCAGCGCGGCCGCCAGGTAGGCGAGATAGCCGGTCAGCAGCAAGAGCAGCCAGTCCGCCGCGCCGGGGCGCAGCCACAGCGCCAGCGG
>NZ_JAJOHW010000077.1 GCF_021129195.1 Chromobacterium aquaticum
GGCGCGCCGCTGGCGGCCAGCAACAAGGGCTCGTCGCCCACCTCCTCCGGCGAACTATCCGCCAGCACCAGCGTGGGCTGGCGGTGGCTGCCGCCATAGCCGCGGCTGATCACGCCCGCCTTGACGCCGCGCTGTTGCAAATCGCGCAGCAGGCTCAGCGTCAACGGCGTCTTGCCGACGCCGCCGACATTGATATTGCCCACCACCACCACCGGCGCGGCCAGGCGCTCCGCGCTCAGCCAGCCGCGACGGTAAGCCAGCCGCCTGGCCGCCGCCAACAGGACAAACAGCCCTTCCAGCGGAGCCAGAAGGGCTGTCAGCCACCAGCGCGGCCGATACCAGTGCCGTTCTATCCAGTGCATGCGGCTATTGCGTGCGCGTGGCGAAGGTCAGCTGATTCAGGCCGGCCTCGCGCGCAGCCTCCATCACCGTCACCACCGATTGATGCGTGGCCTTGGCGTCGGCGTTGACGATGACGATCACATCGCTCTTGCCCGCCGCCTCGTCCTTCAATTTGTTCAGCAGCGCCGCCTTGTCGCCGGCGGCCAGCTTGGCCTCGCCCACCGCCATCTCGCCATTGGCGGACACCGCCACGGTGATTTCCGACGACTTGGTCTTGGCCTGCTCGCCCTGGGCGGCCGGCAGATTGATCTTGAGTTCGGCGAACTTGGAATAGGTGGTGGTGACCATCAGGAAGATCAGGATCACCAGCAGCACGTCGATCAGCGGGATGAAGTTGATCTCCGGCTCTTCGCGGCTGCGGCCTCGGCGAAAATTCATGCTCAGCCTCCGTTTTTGCGCTCGCCGTGCAGCACTTCCACCAGCTTGACTGCTTGCGATTCCATGTCCACCAGCAAGCCGTCCACCTTGGAGCGGAAATGGCGGTAGAACATCATACTGGGAATCGCCACGATCAGGCCGAAGGCGGTGTTGTACAGCGCGACGGAAATGCCGTGTGCCAATGCTTGCGGATTGGTGCCGGCCGGCGATTGCGAACCGAAGATCTCGATCATGCCTATCACCGTGCCCAGCAGGCCCAATAGCGGCGCCATCGCGGCGATGGTGCCCAAGGTGGTCAGGAAGCGCTCCAGCTGATGCGCCACCACGCGGCCCTCGTCCTCTATCGCCTCTTTCATCACTTCGCGATTGCCGCCGACATTGCGCAGGCCGGCGCAGAACAGGCGGCCCAGCGGCGAATGCGCCTGCAACTTGCCCAGCAGTTCATCGCTGGCGCCGGCGCGGCGGTATTCCTGCAAGGCCTGGCCCAGCAGGCCCTCGGGCGCCACGCCGCTTTTTCTCAGGCTGAACAGCCGTTCAAAGATGATCGCCAGCGACACCACCGAGGCGGTGATGATGGTCCAGATCGGCCAGCCGGCCGCTTCAATGATTGACCACACGAGGAAGTTCTCCAAAAAACGATGGCAAACGTCAAACTTTAGCGGTTTCGACACCGCCTCCGCAACCGCCGCCGCTGCGCGCGCGGGCCACGGCAGCCACAAACAGGCGTTTAGCGGCGAAAGTTGCGCACAGTTGTCAACAAAGCAGCCTAAGCCGGTATTTTATAAAGACTTTCGAATCTTTGCGGCAATCCACCGCTAGCCATTTCAGGCCCGCCCCGGTCAAAGCCGCGCCAGGCAAGGCTTTCAAGCAAATCTATCAATTCCACGACCACGATTGGTCACTGCCGCTTTTTTAACCTTCTCCAGCAAAAGCCAAGCCCGGGCAAGCAATCCACACAGTTATCCACAAGGTTATTCCGCCACGACTGTGGATAAGCCCGAGCTCAATCGCGCAGCGAAATCACGCGCCAGCCCTGTTGCTCGGCATGGGCGCGCAAGGTGTCGTCCGGGTCAACCGCCACCGGCTGATCCACCAGCTTCAACAGCGGCAGATCGTTATGCGAATCACTGTAGAAAAAGCTCTGCTCGTAGCTGTCCATGCTCAGGCCGCGCTCATCCAGCCATTGCTGCAAACGGGTGATCTTGCCCTGCTGGAAGCTGGGCACGCCGCTGACGCAGCCGGTGAAGCGTCCATCTTCCTCTTCTTCCAGCTCAATGGCGATCAGATGTTCCACGCCCAGTTCACGCGCGATCGGTCCGGTGATGAAGCGGTTGGTGGCGGTGATGATAATGATTTCGTCGCCCTGGGCCGCGTGCGCGGCCAGCAATTCGCGCGCCTTGCGGGTGATGATGGGCTTGATGTGCTGTTCCAGGTAATCGGCGTGCAGCGCGTCCAGCTCGGCGCGGCTGAAGTGCTTCAAGGGCTCCAGCGCGAACGTCAGGTACTCGTGGATGTCCAGCGTGCCCTGTCGATACTGCTCGTAGAAGTGATTATTGCGCTCATCGTAGCGCGCCTGCTCCAGAATGCCGCGCTGGATCAGGAAGCGCGGCCATTCGAAGTCGGAATCGCCGGCGATCAGAGTGTGGTCCAGGTCGAACAGCGCCAGATTGCGTCGGGAAGAGGTATGGGTCATGGTTCCGGGCTTGCGGTTTGCAAAACGTTTTTCACCAGCGGCACGGTGATAGGCCGCCGCATCGCCAGAGAATAGCGGTCCAATATGTCAATCATGCCGATCAGGCTGGACAGGTCACGCCGCCAATGGGTCAGCAGGTAGCGGTAGACATCGTCCGGAATCGACAGCTGGCGGCTGGCGGCGTGGCTGCGCAAGGCGGCCAGCTTGTCCTCGTCCGACAGCGCCTTGACCTCGAACACCAGGCCCCAGCCCAGCCGGGTGCGCAGATCGTCGCGCACCGCCAAGGCCATAGGCGGCTGGCGTCCGGCCATCAATAGCCGCGACTCCCCGCTCTCTTTCAGCGAGTTGTAGAAGGAAAACAGGGTGATCTGGTCGTCCGGCGCCAGGTCGTCGACATGGTCGACGGCGATGAAGCTGGCCTCGCGCGCGAAGTCAGGCAGATGCTCGGTCTTGCCGTCCAGATAAATGGACGCGCGGCCCAGCCGCTCGGCGTGCGCGATCCATGCCTGCAGCAGATGCGTCTTGCCGCAGCCGGGCTCGCCCCACAGATAGATGAAGCGCTCGCCGGCCTCGGCCGTCAGCGCGGTAATCACCTCGCGATTGCGTTCGGCCAGGAAGTTGTCGAAGGCCGGCAAGGGGGTGGGCGTCAAATCAAGTATTAACTGGTCCAAGTGAAGGCGATCAAACTAGGTTTTGATGTCTATTCCTGATTTTACGCTGATAAAAGCGAGTGTTGAAATAAGCGCGCGCCAGAAAGCGACAGATCACCAAGGTTGCGGCGGCCATCGGCAGCGCCAGCAGCAGGCCGGCGAAGCCCAATAACTGCCCGAAAGCGAGTAGGGAAAAGATCACCGCCACCGGTGACAGGCCTATCCGCTCCCCCACAAGCCAGGGCGTGATCAGCAGGCTCTCCAGCAACTGCCCGGCGCCGAATACGGCCAGCACCAGCAGCACATCGCCGGCGGAGTCGAACTGCAGCACCGCCGCCAGCCCTGCCAGCGCGAAGCCGAGAAAAGTGCCCAGATAGGGGATGAACACCAGCAGGCCGGCCACCACGCCGATGGCGATGCCGGATTCCAGGCCCAGCAAGGCCAGGCTGGACGCGAAGATCACGGCCATGATCAGCATCACCGACAGCTGGCCGCGCAGGAACTCGCCCAGCACCCGGTCCAGTTCGCGCGCCAGCCCGCTCACCTGATCGCTCCAGCGCAGCGGCACCAGGCGGGCCAGCAGCGCCGCCATCCGCGGCCCGTCCTGCAGAAAGTAAAACAGCAGCACCGGCAACAGCAGCAGATTGAACAGCAGGCCGGCCAGCATGACGCCGCTCTGGGTGGCGCGCAGCGCCACCGCCGACAGCGCGCTCTTCAAGGCGCCGGCATTGTCCGCCAGCAGGCGCTTCCAGCCGGCGACGTCCAGTTCCAGCTGGATGGAGAACTCGGCGCGCAGCCAGGGCAGCACCCGCCCCTGGACGAAATCGACCAGCACCGGCAATCGATCGATCAGGCCCTGGGTCTGCTTGAACAGCATCGGCGCCACCACCAGCAGCAAGGCGATGGTGGCGGCCATGCCGGCCAGTGTCAGCAGGCCGGCGGCCAAGGCGCGCGGCAAACCCTTGCCGGCCAGATAGCGCATCGCGGGATTGAGCACATAGGCCAGCACCGCGGCCACCGCGAACGGCGTCAGCGCGGCCGCCAACTGCTGCAGCAGCCAGCCGGCGAACAGCAGCGCTGTTGCGCCGATGACCCAGGGAATCAGACGGTTTTGGGAGCGTTTCATCTCGACTTCAGTTAAAATGTGCTGCTTTCGCGTCGGCGAAAGCTTGATGTAAAAATACTTCAAGTTTGCAGAAAGCGAGTTTACCTTGAACACCACTTCCCTCAGTTACCGTGATGCCGGCGTCGACATTGATGCCGGCGACGCGCTGGTCGAGAACATCAAGCCTTATGCCAAGCGCACCATGCGCCCGGAGGTGATCGGCGGCATCGGCGGTTTCGGCGCACTGGTGGAGATTTCCAAGAAATACAAGGAGCCGGTGCTGGTTTCCGGCACCGACGGCGTCGGCACCAAGCTGAAACTGGCCTTCGACTGGAATCGTCACGATACCGTGGGCATCGACCTGGTGGCAATGAGCGTCAACGACATCCTGGTGCAAGGGGCGGAACCGCTGTTCTTCCTCGACTACTTCGCCTGCGGCAAACTGGACGTGCCTCAAGCCACCGACGTGATCAAGGGCATCGCCGCTGGTTGCGAACAGGCCGGCTGCGCGCTGATCGGCGGCGAGACCGCGGAAATGCCCGGCATGTACCCGACCGGCGAATACGATCTGGCGGGCTTCGCCGTCGGCGTGGTGGAGAAGAGCGCCGTGATCAGCGGCCGCGACATCGCCCCGGGCGACGTGGTGCTGGGCCTGAAATCCAACGGCGTGCACTCCAACGGCTACTCGCTGGTGCGCAAGATCATAGACCGCGCCCAGCCTGAGCTGGACGCACCGTTCGAGGACGGCCGCAGCCTGCGCGACGCCATCATCGCCCCCACCCGCATCTATGTGAAGCCCCTGCTCAAGCTGATGCAGGCGCTGCCGGTCAAGGGCATGGCCCACATCACCGGCGGCGGCATCACCGAGAACACTCCGCGCGTGCTGCCGGAACATGTCGTCGCCCAGATCGACGCCGCCGCCTGGCCGCAGCCCAAGCTGTTCCAGTGGCTGCAGCAAGAGGGCAAGGTCGACAGCCAGGAAATGTACCGCACCTTCAACTGCGGCATCGGCATGGTGGTGATCGTGGCGGCGGAACACGCCGAACAGGCCGCCGCGCTGCTGCAGGCCGAAGGCGAGACCGTGTACCGGATCGGCGCGGTGCGCGCCCGCGATGGAGGCGAACATCAAACTCAGATCGCCTAAAGCGCTGCGTTGGATGCTACTGGCGCCGCTGGCCCTGCTGGCGGCGTTTGTCATTTATCGCGAGGCCGTCATCCTGACCGAGCTCGACCGCTGCCTGGACCTGGGCGGCGGCTGGCACGAACAGCAGTTGCGCTGCATCACCGATGCCGCCGACTGGGAACACTATCTGGCAACGTCTCCGTCGATTCCATCATGAAGAATATCGTCATCCTGATTTCCGGCCGCGGCTCCAATATGCAGGCCATCGTCGACGCCAAGATCGCCGGCGCGCGCATCGCCGCAGTGATCTCCAACCGTCCCGACGCCGCCGGCCTCGCCTGGGCGGCCGAGCGCGGCATCGCCACCGCCGCGCTGGACCACAAGGCCTTCGCCAGCCGCGAAGACTTCGACGCCGCGCTGGCGCAACTGATAGACGACCACCAGCCGGACCTGGTGGTGCTGGCCGGCTTCATGCGCATCCTCAGCGCCGGCTTCACCCGCCGCTACGAAGGCCGCATGCTGAACGTGCACCCGTCCCTGCTGCCGGCCTTCACCGGCCTCAACACCCACCAGCGCGCGCTGGAGATGGGCTGCAAGGTGGCCGGCTGCACCGTGCACTTCGTCACCGCCGAGCTGGACCACGGCCCCATCGTCGCCCAGGGCGTGGTGGAAGTGCTGGACGGCGACAACGCCGCCACGCTGGCCGAGCGCGTGCTGCAGCTGGAACACCAGCTCTACCCGGCCGCGGTGCGTCGCTTCGTCGCCGGCGAGCTGAACATCGTCGCCGGCAAGATCGCCAGCCGCGCGGCCGTTGCCGGCAGCCTGATGGCGCCCGCGCCCTGAGTCCATGAGCAGCCGTCGCCTGATCCTGCTGGCCCTGGCCCTGTCGCTCGCCATTCACCTTGGCGTGCTGGGTTCCGGCCTGCTGCCGGAAGTGCAGCTGGAACTGCCGCCGGATCAGGACTTGCGCAGCATCAGCGTCAAGATGCAGGCGCTGGACGCCGATGAGCCGGCGGCCAAGCCGGAGCCGCAAGGCGCGGTCGCCCAATTGCGGCCGGCCACGCCCAAACCGGCGCCGGCCAAACCCAAGCCCGCCGCCAAGAAGATGGAGGCGTCGGCGCCGCAGGCGGCGTCGGAGCCCATCCTCGCCCAGGCGCAGCCAAGCAAGGACAGCAGCGCGCCGCAGGCGGAAGCCAAGCCCGAGACTGCGGCGCCGGACGCCGACATCAAGATCGCCTCGTCGGAGCCGGTCGCGGCCGAGATGGCGGTGAACGACAAGGAGGAGGCCAGCGCGCCGGCGGCCGAAACCGCCGCCGATGACGGCTATGTCCATCCCAAGGGCAAATTGCGCGGCTTTCCGCGCCAGGCGACGCTGAGCTACCAGCTATTCTGGGGGTCCATCATGGCCGGCACCGCCACGCTGGAGTGGAGCCGCGGCGACGGCAGCTACCGGCTGGACGTCAATGGCACCCCCTTCATCGCCGGCCCGAAGCTGCGCTATCTGTCGGAAGGCCGCTTCAAGGCCAAATCCGGGCTGCTGCCGGATAGCTTGCAAGCCTGGCGTGGCGGCCAAGCCAAAGAGTCCGCGCATTTCGACTACAATGCGGGTCAGTTGCGCTACGGCGACCAGGGCGACAAGCTGCTGGAGTTGAAGCCCGGCGCGCAGGATATATTCAGCCTGGCTTTCCAGCTAGGGCTGAAAGGCGGTGAACTGGGCCCCGCGCCCATCCAGATCACCACCGGCAAAAAAGTGTACGAATACCCGATGCACCCCAGCGGCGAAACCGACTACGACACCGGCGCCGGCAAGATCCGGGTCATCGTGTTCCGTGCCGAGGGCGACGGCGATATCAACGAATTCTGGCTGGCGCCGGAATTCTCCAATCTGCCGGTGCGCATCACACGCACCGACAAAGACAAGCGAATCGACTTCAGAGCCATCCGCATCGATGTGAACGGCGCGCCGCAATGGAAGCTGCCGCCGCAACCCACGAGAAAACACAAGAATGACTATTAATCACCATCAACTGAAACATATCGAAACCGTCATCGGCCAGATGATACGCTTCGACCGCCCGGCCGACGCGGTGCTGTCGGCCTATTTCCGCGAACACAGCAAGCTGGGCGCCAACGACCGCCACATCATCGCCGAAACCGCCTTCGGCGCGCTGCGCCGCCTCTTGCAGCTGCGCGCGCTGATTGCGCCGGACAAGGCCACCCCGCGCCGGCTGGCCCTGGTGGCCCTGCTGAAGATCCACAAGCTCAACGTCAAGGAACTGGGCGACGCCGCCAGCGCCGGCGAAAAGGAATGGCTGGGCCAGATCAAGGGCAAGGCGCTGCCGGCCAGCCTGGAAGTGGACGCCGAACTGCCGCAGTGGGTGATAGAACGCCTGGGCGAGCAAACGCCGGAGCAAGTGATCGCGCTGGGCAAGGGCCTGGCCGAAGGCGCGCCGCTGGACCTGCGCGTCAACACCATGAAAATGAAGCGCGACGAATTGCTGGGCCGGCTGCAGGCCGACGGCCTCGAATGCGAAGCCACGCCCTACTCGCCGCTGGGCATTCGTCTTAAGGGCAAGCCCTCGCTGGCCAAGCACGAGCTGTTCAAGGCCGGCGTGTTCGAAGTGCAGGACGAAGGCAGCCAGCTGCTGGGACTGATCACCGGCGCGCGCCGCGGCGAAATGGTCGTCGACTTCTGCGCCGGCGCCGGCGGCAAGACCCTGCTGCTGGGCGCGCAGATGGCCTCCAGCGGCCGCTTGTACGCGTTCGACGTTTCGGAAAAGCGCTTGGCCAAGCTGAAGCCGCGCCAGGCGCGCTCCGGCCTGTCCAATGTCCATCCGCAGCTGCTGGCCTCGGAAAACGACACCAAGGTCAAGCGCCTGGCCGGCAAGGCCGACCGCGTGCTGGTGGACGCGCCCTGCTCCGGCCTGGGCACGCTGCGCCGCAACCCGGACCTGAAATTCCGCCAGAGCCCGGACAGCGTGGCCGAGCTGAACGCCAAGCAGGCGTCCATCCTGGCCTCCGCCTGCCGGCTGGTGCGCGCCGGCGGCCGCCTGGTCTACGCCACTTGCAGCCTGCTGCCGCAGGAGAATCAGGACATCGTCGCCGCCTTCCTGGCCGACCATCCCGAGTTCAAGCTGGTGAAAATGGACGAGGTATTGGCGGAGCAGAAGATCCCGCTGCAAATGGGCGACTACCTGGAACTGAAGCCGCAGCAGCACAATACCGACGGTTTCTTCGCCGCGGTGCTGGAAAAAACTGCCTGAGCATGCATGAACCCCGGCCCTTGATGCGGTCGGGGTTTGTCATTCCGGGCAATACGCCTTACCATTGAATATTAGCAAAACCTCACATATTCATCCGCAAAGGCCGGCTCCATGCCAGACTCTCCCACTGCCAGACAAGTCCGCAGCCGCGTTCAGCGCCGCCTGCGCTACCTCTACTTGTCCGCAGTACTGTGGCGCCGCCACATCCCGATCTGGACCGCCGCGATACTGATAGGCCTGATGGCCAGCGTCTTCGCCAACGGCAGCCATCTGTCGCACGCCATCTTCACCCGCATCTACGACAATTCGCCGTACTGGAGCCTGCTGATCACCCCGGCCGGCCTGGCGCTGGCCATCTGGCTGATGCGCCATTACTTCCCCGGCTCCGCCGGCGGCGGCATCCCGCAATCCATCGCCGCGCTGGAAGGCGGCATGCAGGCGCTGCGCGAACGCATCCTGACCATACGCGCCGCCATAGGCAAAATGCTGCTGACCCTGATAGGCATCAGCTCCGGCGCCACCTTCGGCTATGAAGGCCCCATCGTGCAAGTGGGCGCGGCGATCAAGTATTCGCTGAACCGCCACGCGGCGCTGCGCCACGAGGGCGCGGCGCGCAGCTTCATCCTGGCCGGCGGCGCCGCCGGCGTGGCCGCCGCCTTCAACGCGCCGCTGGCCGGCATCGTGTTCGCCATCGAGGAAATGGGCCGCACCTTCGACCTGCGCGCCAGTTCCACCATCCTGCTATCGGTGATCGT
Organism: Chromobacterium aquaticum; assembly: GCF_021129195.1. Lineage (GTDB taxonomy): Bacteria > Pseudomonadota > Gammaproteobacteria > Burkholderiales > Chromobacteriaceae > Chromobacterium > Chromobacterium aquaticum. Next base: position 9,370 of record NZ_JAJOHW010000077.1, read on the forward strand.
GTCCGGCCTCACCGCCACCGCCATCCTCGGCAATTACAGCTATTTCGGCATGGTGTCGGTGAATATGGAGCTGGAACAGTCCTGGCTGGCGATTCCGGTCTGCGGCGTCATCGGCGGCCTGCTCGGCGGCGTCTGCTGCCGCATCATGCTGGCGCTGACCCAGCGCCTGCCCGGCCCGCTGCACGGCTGGCGCCAGCAAAAACCGGTGCTGTTCGCCGCCGGCTGCGGCCTGGCGCTGGCGGTGATAGGCATCGCCAGCGACGGCATCACCTTCGGCACCGGCTATTTCCGCGCCCGTGAAATCATCGAGGGCAGCGGCGCCGGCATGCAGGGCTACGGCCTGCTCAAGCTGCTCAGCATGTTCATCAGCTTCATCAGCGCGGTGCCCGGCGGCATGTTCGCGCCCTCGCTGGCGGTGGGCGCCGGCTTCGGCCTGAACATGGCCAATCTGCTGCCCTTCCTGCCGCAGACCTTGATCGTGCTGTTGGGCATGGTGGGCTTTTTCGCCGGCATGACCCGCGCGCCGATGACCGGCTTCATCATCGTGATGGAAATGACCGACTCCTCGGCGATGATCATTCCGCTGATGGCCACCGCGCTGCTGGCGTCCAATGTGTCGCGGCTGATCACCCGCCGCGCGCTGTACGACGGCCAGGTGCACATCTTCCTGCGCCAGTGGCACGCGAACCAGCCGCAAGCGGTCAAGCAAATTGACCCGCGCGCGGACGAAAAGTAGAATAACCCATTGAAACGCTCGGGTATTCCGCCGCTATCAGAGCCTGTTCAAAGTCTCGTGAGCAAAGGCGAGACAAGGCGAAAACGGCTGAAGAAGCGGAATGTACAAGTGGTACACGAGCATTCTGAAGCCGGTACTCATCGTGCCATGTCTCTACCGAAGCGCAGCAGACTTTGAACAGGCTCTCAGGCGCAAACCCGCAGCCAGATTAACAATCCCAGCAAGGACCATAGATGAGCGCGCAACAAACCATCCAGCAAACCGTGACCGACAACCCGGTGGTGCTGTTCATGAAGGGCTCGGCCCAATTCCCGCAATGCGGTTTTTCCTCCCGCGCGGTGCAGATTCTCAAGGCCTGTGGCCTGGAACAGTTCGTCACCGTGGACGTGCTGCAGGACGCAGACATCCGCCAGGGCATCAAGGACTTCTCCAACTGGCCGACCATTCCGCAGCTGTATGTGAAGGGCGAATTCGTCGGCGGCTCCGACATCATGTATGAAATGTTCCAGAACGGCGAACTGCAGGAATTGCTGAAAGACCTGTGATTCAGCGCTCCGCCAAGGTCCCGGCTCCGGCCGGGACCTTTATTTTTGCCACGGCATTTCGCGTTTCGAAAACATTAAGCATGTCATACAATCAGGGTGATAACCGCGCTCCCTAGTCAACTCATGCCGACACATCAGGACCACTCCCCCGCCTCCGCACCCGCCAACGCCATGCCGATAGAAGAAATCTGGCGCGCCTTGGTCAACGATCAGCTCATTCCCTGGTTCCAGCCCATAGTCGATATCGCCAGCCGCAAGGTGATCGCGGCCGAAGCGCTGGCGCGCTGGCAACACCCGGCGCTGGGCGTGCTGTCGCCGGTCAGCTTTGTGCCGGCGATGGAAGAGCGCGGCATGATACGCGAGCTGACCGAACTGATACTGGAGAAATCGCTGTACGCCTGCAGCGACTGGCAGGAGCGCGGCCACGACATCCCGGTCAGCATCAACCTGACCTCGATGTCGCTGGACGATGACAGCTTGTGCGATCAACTGCAGCAGAAAGTGCGCATCCTGGGACTGGAGCCGGCCAAGCTGACGCTGGAGTTTTCCGAATCCACGCTGCGCCAGCACTGGCTCAAGGCCGACGCCAAGCTGGCCCAGCTGCGCGCGGCCGGTTTCGGCACCGGCATAGACGAATTCGGCATCGGCGTCACCCTGACCGACAAGCTGCTGAGCAGCCATTTCAGCATGCTGAAGGTGGATCGCGCCTTCGTGCAGGGCGTCAACGCCAATCAGCATCTGCAAGCCATATTGCGCGAGGACATCAGCCTGGCCAAGGCCGCCGGCCTCACCACCGTGGCCATAGGCGTGGAGGACAGCGCTGACCTGGCCACGCTGACCGAGCTGGGCTGCGACGCGGTACAGGGCTATATCTGCAGCGCGCCCTGCGCCGCCGCGGAATTCTTACAGTGGATTTCGGAATGGGAAAAGGGGTAAAATACCGCCCCATACCAAATACCCCGCACTGGCAGCCCGATAGCAATGAAGGCTGCCGGTTTCATAATTAATACCAAGAGCTGCTTTCGGCGCGCCCGCGCCGAAAGCAGCTCTTTGCCAAGGTATGGGAACGTCTCATGAACATCACCGTCGTCCAGCACCCGCTGGTGCAACACAAACTCGGCCTGCTGCGCGAAGCCGATACCAGCACCATGAAATTCCGCCAGCTGACCCAGGAACTGGCGCGCCTGCTCGCCTATGAAGCCACCCGCGACTTCGAACTGGAAAGCGTCACCATAGATGGCTGGTGCGGCAAGATCGACGTCCAGCAGATCAAGGGCAAGAAAGTCACCGTGGTCCCCATCCTGCGCGCCGGCATCGGCATGCTGGACGGCGTGCTCGACCTGGTGCCCTCGGCCAAGATCAGCGTGGTCGGCCTGGCCCGCAACGAAGAAACGCTGGAACCGGTGTCCTACTTCGAGAAATTCGTCGGCAATCTGGACGAGCGCATCGCCATCATCATCGACCCGATGCTGGCCACCGGTGGCTCCCTGGTCGCCACCATAGACCTGCTCAAGCGCAATGGCTGCAAGCAGATCAAGGCGGTGGTGATGGTGGCCGCGCCCGAAGGCGTGAAGATCGTCAACGACGCCCACCCGGACGTGCAGATCTACGCGGCCTCGCTCGACAGCCACCTGAACGAGCACGGCTACATCATCCCCGGCCTCGGCGACGCCGGCGACAAGATCTTCGGCACCAAGCAAGCCTGATCATGAGCCCATCCAGCGCCGCTGCTCCCATTACCGGAAGCGGCGCTTTTTTGCGCCCGCGCGCAAGCCGCCGCACCCCAAAAAAACCAATAGAAACGACCAGAGGAAATCTCGCATGTTCCAACAACTGAAACTGGCCGTGTCCGGCGCCCAGATCCTGTTCGTCGCCTTCGGCGCGCTGGTGCTGGTGCCGCTGCTGACCGGCCTCAATCCGGCGATGGCGCTGCTGGGCGCCGGCGTCGGCACCCTGCTGTTCCAGCTATGCACCCGTCGCCAGGTACCCATCTTCCTGGGCTCCTCCTTCGCCTTCATCGGCCCCATCATCTATTCGATGCACACCTGGGGCCAGGGCGCGACGCTGTTCGGCCTGTTCTGCGCCGGCTTCATGTACTTCCTGTTCGCGGCCGTGGTCCGCTGGCGCGGCATAGACTTCGTCAACCGGCTGCTGCCGCCGGTGGTGATAGGCCCGGTGATCATGATCATCGGCCTGTCGGTGGCCACCGCCGCATCCGGCATGGCGATGGGCCTGGCCGGCGGCAAGCAGGCGACGCCTTATGGCGTGTCGATGCTGCTGGCGGCGATCTCGCTGAGCACCACCATCGTGGTCTCCATCTTCGCGCGCGGCCTGTTCAAACTGGTGCCCATTCTGGCCGGCGTCATCGTCGGCTATATCGCCGCCGCGCTGTTCGGCGTGGTGGACTTCGCCAAGCTGGCCGCCGCGCCGTGGTTCGCGATGCCGGCCTTCCACAGCCCGGAAGTCAACTGGGCGGCCGCGCTGTTCATGCTGCCGGTGGCCATTGCGCCGGCCATCGAGCACATCGGCGGCGTGATGGCGATAGGCGGCGTCACCGGCAAGGACTACACCAAGTCGCCGGGCTTGCACCGCACCCTGGCCGGCGACGGCCTGGGCGTCTGCGTGGCCGGCCTGATCGGCGGCCCGCCGGTGACCACTTACGCCGAAGTGACCGGCGCGGTAATGATCACCCGCAACTTCAACCCGGTCACCATGACCTGGGCCGCGCTGTTCGCGATCGCCATGGCCTTCTTCGGCAAGTTCAACGCGCTGCTGCAATCCATCCCGCTGCCGGTGATGGGCGGCATCATGGTGCTCTTGTTCGGCACTATCGCCTCCATCGGCCTGAAAACCCTGATCGAGGCCAAGGTGGACCTGATGGAACCGCGCAATCTGGTGATCATCTCGGTAGTGCTCACCGCCGGCATCGGCGGACTCAGTCTGAGGCTGGGCGATTTCGAACTGGCCGGCGTCGGCCTGTGCTCGCTGCTGGCCATCGTGCTGAACCTGCTGCTGCCCAAGCGCGCCGCCAGCCATGACGGCATCGTCGAGGGCCAGGACGTGTAAGAGCCTGTTTACGATCTGCTGCGCTTCCGCGATACGGCGTTGGAAATGACCTCAGAATGCTCATGTACCGTATGTACATTCCGCTTTTTCGCTCGTTTTCGCCTTATCTCGCCTTAGCTCGCGAGATCGTAAACAGGCTCTAAGAACCCGCTCGCAATTGAGCCCATCCAGCCGGCGCCCTCGCGGACGCCGGCTTTTTCACGGCCTCAGCTCACCCGCCTCCACCGCCCGTTCCAGCCGCTGGATGAACCACTGCAAAGCCTTGCCCGGCTGCGCCTGCTTCCAGGCGAAACACATCTGGTGGTCCGGGCTATCCTCCGCCACCTCCTTGGCCACCAGTTCACCGCTGGCCAGATAAGGGCCCACCATGGAACGCGGCAGATAGCCGCTACCCAGGCCGGCCAGGATCACGTCCAGCTTGGCGCGGCTGCTGTGCACGGTCAGCACCTCCTGTCCATCCAGCAAACCGCCGGTGCGCGGCTGCAAGCGCCGCGAGGTGTCGCCTATCGCCACCGCGCGGTGCTGACGCAGCACATGCGGCGGCAAGGGCTTGTCCTCCGTCGTCAGCGGATGGCCGGCGGCCACCACCAGCACGAAATCATAGCTGCCTATGGTGCGGGTGAAATAATCGCCGGGCGGCGGCATATTGGGCGCGCCTATCACCAGGTCGGCGCGGTCGTCGTACAAGGCGTCCCAAGTGCCGCCGAAAATCTCACTGCGGAAAATCAGCCGCGTCGCCGAGGCCAGTTGATCGAATTCCGCGATCAAGGGAATCACCTGGGCGAAGTCCACCAGATCGCCGATCACGATGCGCAACTGGTGCTCCCAGCCCTGAGCCTGCTTGCTGACGCGCAGTTCCAGCTGGCGCGCCGCGTCCAGCAAATGACGGCCGTCTCGCAGCAGGCGCTCGCCGGCCGGCGTCAGCCGGGCGCGGTGGCCGCTGCGATCGTAGATCTGCACGCCCAGGCTCTGCTCCAGTTTCTGCACGGTATAGGTAACCGCTGACGGCACCCGGAACAAGGCGTCCGCGGCGGCGGCGAAGCTGCCGTGGTTGTCGATGGCGTCCAGCACCAGCAAAGCGTCGAGTGATAGTTTCATATTCAAATTTACTGATGGTTCAGTGCAAATCATTCCGCTATCTGCGGCGACAAAACATCCTTAATATTCAGTCACTAAGTCGCACAGCCCGCCAAACAAGGCGATGCGACCACTTAGCGGCGAAGCGAGACGATTCTAGCATTTTGAACATCTTCTCCGCCGCCAAGCCACTCAATCACACAAGGATTTTGACCATGTTGAAGCACACCCTTATTGCCGCCCTGTCTTTGATCGTGTTGTCCGGCGCTGCCACCGCCGGCGGTGAAGGCGCCAGCAACGCCCGTGAAATGCGCGAGCGCATGCAGGCCCAGATCGCCGCCAAGCAGGCGCAAGCCCCGGCCCAGGCTCTGCAAGCCAAATAAGCGAACCTACACTTTACAAGGAATTCCCCATGCTGAAACAAACCGTAATCGCCGCCCTGTCCCTGATCGTGTTGTCCGGCGCCGCCACCGCCGGCGGCGAGGGCGCCAGCAATGCCCGTGAAATGCGCGAGCGCATGCAGGCCCAGATCGCCGCCAAGCAGGCCCCGGCGCAAACCGCCCAAGCCGGCAAATAAGCACATTGTAAACGCGATCAAAACTCATTAGCACACCCGCACAATCGTTTACCGCACGGCGCCCAGGCCCGCCATAGAATATCGACTCAAGCCCAAGCCGCCGCAAGCCGGCCCATGCGGGCAAGATCGTCGCGAAAGGAAACCATCATGAAAAAAGCCATACTGAGCACGCTGTCCCTGCTGCTATTGTCCGGCGCCGCCATGGCCGGCGGCGAAGGCGCCAGCAATGCCCGCGAAATGCGCGCGCGCATGGATGCCCAGATCGCAGCCCAGCAGGCCGCTGTCCAGCAGGACAGCAAGCAACAAGCCAGCACCCAGCAGGACAACGCCGGCAGCAAGAGCTGAGCCGATATCGCGCCCTTCCGCCGCTATCGCGGCGAAGGACCGCGCCGCCAAGCCTGGGCGGCACATATTCCTTAGCAAATTGCCACCTGCTTTCAGCAGACAAGCCGTCGGCATTCACTAGAATTCAAGAGCAAAACCAGCCGTCATCGCGGCGGGCTTTGCCAGGCCCGCAGCCGACCCCGTCGACGCTCAGCGCCGCACCGGTCGACCGGTCAATCTGTCATGAAAGGAAACATCATGCTGAAGAAAACCGTACTGACCACTCTGTCCCTGATCCTGCTGTCCAGCGCCGCGTTGGCGGGCGAAGGACTCTCCAATATGTGGGAAATGCGCGCGCGCATGGATGCGCAACTGCAAGGACAGCAACAACAGGCGCCGCAGGCGCAAGACGCCTCCGGCAAATAAACCCAGCAACGCCAGGCCAGCGCCTGCTTACGCAGGCGCTTTGTCATTCCGGCCGGCGCAGCCGCGCCATGATCAAGGTGTCCTCATAGCGACCGGCGCGCAGTTGCTCCATCCGCCGCCGTCCTTCCAACTCGAAACCGAACTTGCGGTACAGCGCGATCGCCGGCTCGTTGTCATGCACCACCGCCAACTCCACCCGCAGCAGCCCCAGCCAGTTGTCGGCCAGTTCCAGCAAGGCCCGCAGCAAGGCCGATCCCACGCCGCGACCATGCCAGTCCGGGTGCACCACGATGAACAGGCTGGCCGCGTGCCGGATGCGCGGACGCTCGTTACCGATCAGGCCGGCATTGCCTATCACCCGCCCTTCGGCGTTACAGGCCACCAGGGAATGCACATGTGGCGGCGTTTGCGCCAGTTTCCGCCGCCAGTCCTCGACCGATTGATAGGGCAGTTGCAATGTATTGGCCACCACCGGCTCCAATACCATCATCGCCGCCAAGGCGGACGCATCTTCTGGCTCCACTTTCCGGATACGCAGTTCCTGCACAATTCATCTCCTGTCGATTATCGCGATTCAATCCATTCCTCATCATCAGCGGAATCGGGCGAGCCCGGCAAGAGGAAATGACAAAGCGATTTCAGCGCGGCGCAAGTCCCGGCCAAAACAGGTATCCTGATACGTTGCGACAAGCCCTCTCAACACCTCTAAGGAGCGCATTTATGCTGATGCACAAGGAGCTGGCCAGCCTGCTGGTGGTGGATGTTCAGGAAAAGCTGGCGCCGGCGGTGGTGGACGCCGCCGGCATGGCGGCGCGCTGTCGCTGGCTGATAGGCGTGGCCGGCGACAACGGCGTGCCGGTGGTGCTTTCCGAGCAATACCCGCGCGGCCTGGGACACACGCTGCCGGAACTGCTGGCCCAAGCGCCGGCGCCGACCGTGGTGGAGAAAACCCATTTTTCCTGCGTCGCCGCCAACTGCCTGCCGGAAGCCGTCTTATCCCGGCCGCAGGTGATCGTCTGCGGCATGGAAGCCCATGTCTGCGTATTGCAGACCGTGCTGGAATTGCTGGAGCTGGATAAACAGGTATTCGTGGTGGCGGACGCGGTGTCCAGCCGCAAGGCTTCCGACATCGAGTTGGGCCTGCAGCGGATGCGCGACGCCGGCGCCGTCATCGTCAGCAAGGAAATGGTCTTGTTCGAGTGCCTGCGCCAGGCCGGCGGCGATCATTTCAAACGGATGAGCCAGTGCTACCTGATGGGCGAACAACCCTGAAAACCAGTTCAAAGCCTGTTGCGCACGGCTTCGAAATGCCCATGCGCCACGCGTGCATTCCGCTTTCTCAGCCGCAACGCCTTGTCTCGATCTAACGCGCGAGACTTCGCCCAGGCGCAGAAAGCGAAACGGGGTCGCCGGCTTCGCCGATCGACCCCGATCCAAGGCGGCTGTGCCGCTCTCTTATCCCCTTTGGAGACTGGCGCGAGATGCCGGGCGCGGCCCGATCATCACCAGATCGTCTTTAATCTAGCAATTGCCGTGCCAAGTTAACAGTTCAACGCCAAGCTGTTGATTGCTTAACAAATTCGCAACACAATGCCAGGACAAGCATGCTTTAATGGGCGCTATCGTGGCAAGAACTGCACCAATACAAGGCAAGCCGCACCAAAAATGTGCATTCGCCGCGCGCCCGACGAACTTTATCCGCCCGGCGCGCGCCTAACATCAAGGCGCGCCAGAACCAGCCCGCCCCGTGCCCCAGCCCAACGGACCACAGCCATCGGCCCGCCACGAAAAAGACAATAGGAAACCACATCATGCAAGCAAGCGCTTTCAAGGACATCCTCACCACCCTGCCCGCCGTCGACGACATCCACGCCATCGTGCTGCTGGACGCCAAGGGCGAGCCGGTCGGCCGGCTGGACAATCAGCCCGGCAGCGCCGGCTCGGTCCGCGTCTATCACGCGCTGATCAAGCGCCACGGCCACATCGACCGCAAGGCCGCGCGCGAAGGCCTGGAACTGTACGCCGAACACACGCCGGACGCGCGCGCCAATCCGGGCAAGCACCCCAATATCGACCGCCTGCTGTCCATCGCCGAGGCCGATGCGCCCGGCCTGCGCGCGCGCCTGGTGCTGAGCCAGGACGATTGACGCCGCGCGCCAAGGCGCGCACAAACAAAAAGCCCGCTCGAATGAGCGGGCTTTTTGTTAAAGCGTTCCTGAAAGCAGGAATTAAGCTTCGGCAACCACCACGATCTTGATCGGGGTCACGACGTCGTGATGCAGAGCGATCTCGATGTCGTACTCGCCGATGGCCTTGAACGGGCCGTTCGGCAGGCGAACTTCGGCGCGCTTAACCGCAACGCCGAAGGCGGTCACGGCTTCAGCCACGTCGGCGTTGGTCACGGAGCCGAACAGACGGCCGTCAACGCCGGCTTTCTGAGCGATGGTGACAACGGCTTCGTTCAGCTTCTCGGCACGGACCTTGGCATCGGCCAGGATCTCGGCTTGCTTGGCTTCCAGTTCGGCGCGACGAGCTTCGAACTGTTTCAGGTTGGCTTCGGTAGCGCGCTTGGCTTTGCCTTGCGGGATCAGGAAGTTACGGCCGTAACCATCCTTGACTTTAACCACATCACCCAGTTGACCCAGGTTGGCAACTTTTTCGAGCAGAATGATTTGCATCTTTTAAGTTCCTTTTCCCGGCTTAGTGCTGGTCGGTGTACGGCAGGAAGGCCAGGAAGCGAGCACGCTTGATAGCGGTGGTCAGCTGACGCTGGTAGCGGGCCTTGGTGCCGGTGATGCGAGCCGGAATGATTTTGCCGTTTTCGGCGATGAAGTCTTTCAGGAGATCAACGGATTTGTAGTCGATTTCCTTGATGCCTTCTGCCGTGAAGCGGCAGAACTTCTTGCGCTTGAAGAGTTGACGAGCCATTTTGACTAACCTTTTACAAATTCAACATATTCGATATTGAGTACCAACCGCGGATTCCTGAGGCTGCGCTGGGACAGAAAGCCGGTGAGATTCACCGTGTTTCCCGCCAGTTTCCCGGAAAACTTCCGGGCTTCTTCGCCTATCAGCACGGCCTGTATTTCGCAGGCCACATCCCGATCAAAACCGTGAGCTGTCTGTCTGGACTGATGCTTGAGCCACATTTCCAGCACCGGCAAGCCGGCGGGGGTGTATCTCAGCGCATCCTCGCGGTCGACCGTGGCGGTCAGTACCAGACGGTTCTGCAAGACCTCGCTCCTCGCCGATTAGGCGGAAGCTTCAGCCTCGGCTGCCGGCTGCTGGGCGTCCAGCAGGTTCTTGGCCTTTTCGTCCTTCATCATCGGGGACGCTTCGGTAACCGCGCGCTCCAGCTTGATGGTCAGGTGACGCAGAACAGCGTCGTTGAACTTGAAGGCGTGTTCGATTTCGGCCAGGGTCTCGGACTGGCACTCTACGTTCATCAGAACGTAGTGAGCCTTGTGCAGCTTCTGGATCGGGTAAGCCAGTTGACGGCGGCCCCAGTCTTCCAGACGGTGGATCTTGCCCTCAGCGGCCAGAACCATGCCCTTGTAGCGCTCGATCATGGCCGGAACCTGTTCGCTCTGGTCCGGGTGGACGATGAACACGATTTCGTAATGACGCATGTTAACTCCTTGTGGCTATTGAAGCCTTTTGCCATGCAGTTGCAAAAGGCAAGGGGTTGAAACCGCAGCATTCTACGCGTTTAAACGACGACAAGCAAATAAAATCAGGATCTTCCGCGCCGCGTGGTCGTGACTCTGTGGCGCAGGCAACGACTTGGCGTCAGCCCACGTCTCGCCAAACAGGGCATCAGACCCTGTTCTAAACCTGGCGCGCAAGAGCGGGATAGGTGAAAACGGCTAAACATAGGAATGCACTCGTGTGCATATGAGCGGTTCTGAAGATGTTTTCAAGGCCGCATCGTCTACGCGCAGCGGACTCTGAACAGGTTCTCAGAGCTTTTTGTCGCGCGTGATATCCACCACCACGCCATTGCGCAACGTCACCGTGGTGGTGTACGGAATGGTGTCGTTGGCGATCCAGGACAGCGCGCGGGTATTGGACTCGGTCACCCCCGTCGCGCTCTTGGTCTTGGTGGTCGGCCCGTCGCTGCTGTAATCCGGCGCGCCGGCCTGGGACACCAGTTCGGCCTCGGACATGCCGTTGTGCAACTTGATATACACCTCGAACGGGATGGGCGCGGCCGTGGCCAGCGCCGAAGCGGCCAGCAGCAGGCCGGCGAGCAAGCGTTTCATATTGGCATCCTTCACCGCGCGCCGATCAGCGCACTTTTTTGACCACGTCTATCAGTTCAGTGACCATGCCGGTGGCGTCGCCCTGCTGCAGCGCCCGCGTCACACAGCCCTTCATATGGTTTTCCAGCAATTGCATGGACACCGCGTCCAGCGCCGACTTCACCGCCGCCACTTGGGTCAGGATGTCCACGCAGTAGCGGTCCGCTTCCACCATGCCGCTGATGCCGCGCACCTGGCCCTCGATGCGCGCCAGCCGTTTGATCAGCGCCGCCTTGCCCGGCTGCACCACGGTTTTGTCGGAAAGCTGCGCCAGCTCTTCGCAGCAGCCGTCCGGCGTTTTTTCTCGCGTCATGTCGATCCCGAATCTCCAAACCCTAATCCAAACCATCCCAAGCCTTGTTCCGCCCGCCGGCGGCGGACGGAAGCACGGCTCATTGTGACGCAGTTGCGCGCGGACGCCTAGGGCTGCACCCGCAGCATGCCCATCATCCCGGCATCCTCATGCTCCAGAATGTGGCAGTGGAACATGCGCAGGCCCGGCATGTCCTGGCGGAAACGCAGCCGCAAGGTCTCGCCGGCGGAGACATTGGCCACATCGCGCCAGGCCAGGAAGGCTTCCTCGCGCCAGACACCGTTGTTGCGGCGCGCCAGCACCTGGAACTGGGTGCCGTGGATGTGGAAGGGATGATCCATATCCGCCTGGTTATCGATGTCCCACTCTTCCACCTGGCCAACCTTGCCGTGGAAATCCACCCGCTCCATGTCGAAGGTCTTGCCATTGATCAGGAACATCGCCTGCGGATTGGCCATGTCCTCGGACAACACCACCCTGCGCCGCAGCGCCGGCGCGCCCAGGGGTTGGATTTCGCGCAGCCGCGCCGGCAGCTGCGCCGTGGCTTTGGCGACGGTGCCCCGGCGCAGCTCCAGCAGCGTCAGGTTCACGTCCTGCTCGGCCGACATCATCTTGCCGCGCCGATACGGCAGGGCCAGCAGGCCGGCGCCGTGACCTGGCGCGAAGCGTCCGGTCACCACCAGTTCGGCGCGCGCTCCGGGCGGCAGCAGCACACTGTCCACGCGGTGCGGCCGCTGCAGCAGGCCGCCGTCGCTGCCCACCAGTTCCAGTTCGTGGCCGGGCAGGGCCAGCTTGAGCACGCGCGCGCTGCTGGCGTTCCAGACCCGCCAGCGCTGGCGCTCGCCGACGCCCAGCGTCAGTTGCGGCCGCCAGGCGCCGTTGACCAGCAGGAACTGGCCTTCGCGGCCGTCCATGCGATCGGCGTCGCTATTGGCCGCGACCTTGCCGTCGGCGTCCAACTTCAGGTCCGACAACACCAGTCTTTGCTCCGGCAAGTGGGCCAGCGGGTCCTTGCGGCTCTTGACCACGAACACGCCGGCCAGGCCCATATACACTTGCTCGGCGGTATGGCCGTGCGGGTGCGGGTGATACCAGTAACTGCCGGCACAGCCCTGCGGCAAGGTAAAACGGTATTCGCGGCTCCCTCCCGGTAGCACCGGGTCTTGCGGATTGCCGTCCTGCTCCGCCGGAATCGGCAAACCGTGCCAATGAATGGTGGTGGGCTGAGACAGGCGGTTTTCGAAGTGCAAGCGCACCTCGTCGCCTTCGAACACCTCTATCGTCGGCCCCGGCACCTGGCCGTTATAACTCCAGAACACGGTGGCGGGCTTGCCCGGCAACAAGGGCAAGGCCTGCGCGCCGGCGCTGAGCGCCGCGCTGAACACGCCGGGCAAGGCGCTCTGATTACGCAGCAGCGGCAGGGCCGGCAAAGCCAGGCCCGCCGGCAAGCCCAAAGCGGCCGCGGCCGGCATCGTCTCGGCGCCCATCGCGCCATGCCCCATCGCCGCATGATCCACCGCCGCGGGCGTTGCCGCCCAGGCCTGCCGCAACAACGGAACCAGAGCCAACGCCGCGCCGGCGCCGATGAATCCACGTCTATCCATCACTGCACTCCCCTCTCGCAAATAGGATACCCAGGTAAGGTATCAACAAGACTGCGGCGGCGCCAGATCGGTTCCATATTCTGTCTACTTTTTTAGGCTCGCATCTGATCACAGTCAAACCCCGCGCCCAAGAAAAAGCCCCCGAGGACGGGGGCTTGGCGGTGCGGGCGGCCAGTGATCAATCGGCCTTGGCCTGGGCCAGCGTGCGTTGGCGGCGGCTTTCCGACAGCACCATTCCGGCGGACACCGACACGTTCAGGCTTTCCACGGTGCCGAACATCGGGATGGACACCAGCACGTCGCAATGCTCGCGGGTCAGCCGACGCATTCCCTCCCCTTCCGAGCCCATCACCCAGGCCAGCGCGCCGGCGGCATCGCAGTGGTAGAGGTCGGTATCCGCTTCCATGGTGGTACCGGCGATCCAGATGCCGGCGTCCTTCAGGTCGCGCAGCGTGCGCGCCAGATTGGTCACCGTGATATAGGGCATCACCTCGGCGGCGCCGCACGCCACCTTGGACACAGTCGCATTGAGGCCGGCGGAGCGGTCCTTGGGCGCGATCACCGCGTGCGCGCCCATCGCGTCGGCCACCCGCAAGCAGGCGCCCAGATTGTGCGGATCGGTGACGCCGTCCAGGATCAACAGCAGGGGCGGCTCGCTCAGATTGTCCAGCACGTCGTCCAGGTGCACGAAGTTGCGGCTGGCGTCTATCGTCGCCGCCACGCCCTGGTGGCGGGCGTTGCCGCTCATGCTGTCCAGGCGCTCCTTGTCGACGATGTGCAGCTTGATGCCTTCCTCGGCGGCCTTGTCCAGCACCGCCTTGGCGCGGGCGTCGTGGCGGCCGCCGGCCAACCAGATCTCCAGCAGGCTCTTGGGGTTCTGCCACAGGCGGGCATTGATGGCGTGAAAGCCGTGGATCAGGCGTTTGTTGCTCATGGCGATTCTCGAATGACAATCCCGCCATTTTAGAGCGCGCCGCCGCCGAGGGCAAAACCGGCGTGCGCTCAGCTACCCAGCACCTCCACCCCGGACGCCAGCGCCAGTTGCCGCTGCTCGCCGGCGGCGGCGATGGCGGCGAGCAAGGCCGGCAGTTCCGCCGCCGGCACCGGGCGGCCGAAATGATAGCCCTGCAGCACCGCGCAGCCCTTGCTGGTGAGGAACTGCGCCTGACGCTCGTGCTCCACCCCCTCGGCCACCACCTGGAATTGCAGCTTGCGCGCCAGCGCCAGGATGGCCTCGGCGATGGCGGCGTTGTCGCCATCGTCCGGCAGGCCCTCGACGAAGGATTGATCGATCTTCAAGGTATCCAGCGGAAAACGCTTCAGGTGGGATAGCGAGGAATAACCGGTGCCGAAGTCGTCGATGGACAGGCCCACGCCCAATGCCTTCAACTCGCCCAGTTGGCGCACCGCCTCGACGGGATTCTGCATGATCATGCTTTCGGTGATCTCCAGCTCCAGCCGCGCCGCGGACAGCCCCGCCGCGCGCAGCGCCTCCGCCACCTTGAACGGCAGCAACTGCTGCTCGAACTGGCGCGCCGACAGATTCACCGCCAGCCGCGGCACCGCCACGCCCTGACGGTCCCAGACCGCCAGTTGGCGGCAAGCCTCTTGCAGCACCCAGTCGCCGATGGGCTTGATCAGGCCGGTTTCCTCCGCCAACGGAATGAAACGGGCCGGCGGCACCAGGCCCAGCTGCGGATGACGCCAGCGGATCAGCGCCTCCGCCCCCAACACCCGGCGGCTGAGCGCTTCCACCTGCGGCTGGTAATGCAGCTCCAGTTCGCCGCGCTCCAGCGCCAGGCGCAGGCCATTTTCCAGCAGCAGACGCTCGAAGGTCTGGGTGTTCATTTCCGCGGCGAAGAACTGATAAGTGTTCTTGCCCGCTTCCTTGGCGCGGTACATCGCCACGTCCGCGTTCTTGAGCAGGGTCTGGGCATCGGTGCCGTCGTTGGGAAAGACGCTGATGCCTATGCTGCCGGTGACGTAGACTTCGTGGTTCTCCAGCCGCAGCGGCTGGCCCAGCGCCGCCAGCGTGTCCTCGGCGGCGGCCACCAGCGCGGCGGCGTCCTTGAAGCCGGTCATCAGCAGGGTGAATTCGTCGCCGCCCAAACGCGCCAGCAGGCCGCGCGCGCCGACGGCGCGCTGCAGGCGCAGCGCGGTCTCGCGCAGCAGCTCGTCGCCGGCCTGGTGGCCGAAGGAGTCGTTGATCAGCTTGAAGCGGTCCAGATCGATGAACATCAGCGCCAGCGAGCCGTTGACGCAGTCCAGGCTGATGATGGCCTCGTCCAGCCGCGCGGTCAGGCTGCTGCGGTTGGGCAGCTGCGTCAGCGGGTCGTGATTGGCCAGGAACTGCAAGCGCTCCTCGGCTTGCTTGCGCAGGGTGATGTCGGAAAACACCGCCACATAATTGCTGAGCTCGCCGCCGACGTCGCGCACCGCCGAGATCGACAGTTCGGCCGGATACCATTCGCCGTTCTTGCGCCGGTCCAGCATCTCGCCCTGCCAGTGGCCGCCGTCGGCCAATGCTTCCAGCATCGCCTGCCGGCCCAGTTGTTTCTGATCGCCGAAAATCCGCGACACCTTGCCCAGCGCCTCGGCCTCGGCATAACCGGTGATGCGGCTGAAAGCATGATTGACCGCGATGATGCGCGCCTCGGCGTCCATCAGCAGAATGCCTTCCGCCGAGTTCTCGAACACCTTGGCCGCCAGCCGCAGATTGGCGTCCGCCGCCAGGCGCTCGGAAATATCCATCACCACGCCGATGATGGCCTTCTTGCCCTCGTAGTCGAACAAGCGGCTGTGGATTTCCACATCCACCACCACGCCGTCCTTGCGCACCGCGCGGGTGCCGTACTGCAGCACCGCGATGTTCTCGCGATAGCGTTTGACGATCTGCTGACGGATGCGCACCGCCTCGCCCGGCACCAGCAACTGCTCCAGGCCCATGCCTTCCAGCTCCTTGGGCGGGTAGCCGACAATGGCGGCCAGCTTGGGATTGGCGTACACCAGCCTGTCGTCCTGCAGGATGTAGATGCCCACCAGCGACTGCTCCACCAAGGCGCGATAGCGCTCTTCCGCCTCGCGCTTGGCCTTCTGCTCCTGGCGGGTCTGGGTGATGTCGGTATCCACGCTGCCGACACCGGCCGGGCGGCCATCGGCGTCGAACAAGGGAAACTTGGTGACCAGCAGATGGCTGAGCACGCCGTTGAACAGAAAGCTCTCCTCGAACTGGCGCGGCTCCAGGCAGGACAGCACCACCGCGTCCTGCTCGCGGATCTGGGCGGCGTCAATGCCGTCGAACAGTTCCTCCACCGTCAGCCCCTGCATGCCCTGCGGCGCGCGCCCCACCCGCCGCGCATAGGCGGCGTTGGCCAGCAGGAAACGGCCGTCCAGCCCTTTCAGCGACATCATATTGGGACTGTTGTTGACCAGGGACTCCACCCGCGCGCGGAACTCGCGCAGCGCGTTCTCGTTCTGGCGGTGACCGTCGGCCAGCACCGACACCAACAGGGTGGCGCAGCTCAGGGCCAGGGTCAGCGCCACCTCGCTGGCACCGTTGAGCACGCTGGCGTGCATGGTCCATTGCGGCGCCAGCACATACAGCGACAACAACGCCACCACCCAGGTGCCGACCAACGCCGCGCCGCGAAAGCCGACACGGAAGGCCGCCCACAGCATCAGCGGGAAGAACACCAGCTGGCAAGGCAGCGAATAAGCGACGCTGCTGCCCAGCAAGCTGAACCAGAGCACACAGGCCAAGGCCATGATCAGGCCGGTTTCCAGCGCCTGCCGCCGCGTGGGCGCGGCACCGGCCGCGTACAAGGCCGGCGGCACGCACAAGGACAGCGCCAGACCGGACACGCCCCAGGCCTGGGCCGCCCACGACCACAAGCCCTCCATGCCGAACCAGCGCCAGCCATCGCCGGCGGCCAGGCCGGCCAGCAGCACCGAGGGATAGCAGGCCAGGCGCAGCAATACCCGCAGCAGGTCCGCCGGCTGGCGCACCGCCAGCCCCTTCTCGCCGCGCAGACCGGCCGCGTACAGGCCGGGCGCCAACGCGTACAGGCTGATCAACAACAAAGCCGCCCATTGCGGTGACGACCACAATGTCAGCAAGGCAGCGGCCGGCAAGGGCCACCACCAGGCTTGACGCCAGCCGCGGCTCAAAAAGCGGTAGCTCCACACGCCGTGAGCCAGAAAAGCCGCCAGCGAAAAACCCAATACCGGCTCGCGCGGCCAGAACGCCGTGCACGCCAGAAACCCCAGAAACACCGCCGCGTCCCGGCAGGCCGATCCGACTGTCACTCCACCCCGCCCCCATCCGCGCGGGCATCCCGCCGCGCGCCGAAATTATTTTCGCATCAAGGTATTATCAACATTCATGCCAAATGAAAAACAAAAGCACCCGGCTGACATACAATATATGCAATCGTCCGCGCAAACCAGACAATGGCGATGAAAAATATTCACCCCGCAAGCTCTTTTCCGCCGACCGCCGCCCCGCGCGCAAGCCCAAGCAACGGACCATCACGGACGGCTGCTATAATCGCGACACCGCCAAGCCCGTAACCGCCAAAACAGTGAAGCTGCATGTTGGATAACCTCCCGCGGATTCCCCCCGCCAGCCAGAAAACCCGTCACGGACGCCTGCCCGCCGGCCTGGACGCCAGCGTCGTCGCCCGCCTCGCCGCCGAGCGGCGCCCCCTGCTCATCCTCACCGCCGACGCGCAATCGGCGCAGCGCCTGCAAGCTGAAGCGCCGTTCTTCGCGCCGGCATTGCGCGTGGCCCTGCTGCCGGACTGGGAAACCCTGCCCTACGACCATTTCTCGCCGCACGGCGAACTGGTCAGCGAACGGCTGGCCACGCTATGGCAAATCCATCAGCGCGAATGCGATGTGATCATCGCCCCGGTCGGCACCGCGATGACGCGGCTGGCGCCGATCAGCTACCTGCTGGGACGCACCTTCTTCCTGCAAGCCAAGCAAAGGCTGGACGTGGAACAGCTGCGCGCCAATATGGTCACCGCCGGCTATCATCACGTCACCCAGGTGATGGCCCCGGGCGAGTTCTCCATCCGCGGCGGCCTGATCGATCTGTTCCCGATGGGCTCGGCGCTGCCCTACCGCATCGATCTGTTCGACGACGAGATCGACAGCCTGCGCACCTTCGACCCGGACAATCAGCGCACCCTGTACCCGGTGCCGGAAATCCGCCTGCTGCCGGCACGGGAATACCCGGCCGACGACAGCGGCGTCACCGCCTTCCGCCAGCGCTACCGCGAGCGCATCGAAGGCGACCCCAGCAAGAGCCGCATCTATAAAGACGTGTCCCAGGGCCTGTGGCCGGCCGGCATCGAATACTTCCTACCGCTGTTCTTCGACGACACCGCCACCCTGTTCGACTACCTGGGCGACGACGCGCTGATCGTGCAGCACCACGATGTGCAGCAAGCCGCCACCGTCTTCTGGCAAGACGTGGAAGGCCGCTACGACATGGCGCGCGGCGACACCGAGCGCCCGGTGCTGCCGCCGGCCGACATCTTCCTGCGCCCGGACGAACTGATGGCGCGGCTCAAGCCCTATGCCCGCATCGAGCTGGCCGGCGACGGCGAACTGGCCGCCGGCTGCGCGCCGCTGCCGCCGTTGGCGGTGGAGCGCCGCGCCGACAACCCGCTGCATCTGCTGGACGCCTTCATCCGCGGTGGCCAGCAGCGCATCCTGATCACGGTGGAAAGCCTGGGCCGCCGCGAAACCGTGCATCAATTCCTGCAAGAGCACGGCATCAAGCCGCGCCCGGTGGACAACTGGGCGGAGTTCCTCGCCGGCGACATGCCGCTGGCGCTGGCCGTGGCCCCGCTCTATACCGGCTTCGTGCTGTCCGACGCCGGCATCGCCGTGGTCACTGAATCCGAGCTCTACCAGCACGTGGCGCGCAGCCACACCCGCCGCAAGAGCGCGCGCGCCGGTTCCGACTCCATGCTGCGCGACCTGGCCGAAGTCAAGGCCGGCGATCCGGTGGTGCACGAACAGCACGGCATCGGCCGCTACGTCGGCCTGGTGTCCATGGACCTGGGCGAAGGCGAAACCGAGCTGATGCAGCTGGAATACGCCGACAGCGCCACCCTCTACGTGCCGGTCAGCCAGCTGCACCTGATCTCCCGCTACGCCGGCGGCGCGGCGGACCAGATCCACCTGCACAAGCTGGGCAACCCGGCCTGGGAGAAAGCCAAGAAGCGCGCGGCGGAAAAAGCCCGCGACACCGCCGCCGAGCTGCTCAACCTCTACGCCCAGCGCGCCGCGCGCGAAGGCCACAGCTTCAACCTGTCCCACCACGACTACGACGCCTTCGCCGCCGGCTTCGGCTTCGAGGAAACTCCGGATCAGGCCAGCGCCATCGAAGCCGTGGTGCAGGACATGTGCTCCGGCAAACCGATGGACCGGCTGGTCTGCGGCGACGTCGGCTTCGGCAAGACCGAAGTCGCGCTGCGCGCCGCCTTCGTCGCCGTCCTCGGCGGCAAGCAGGTGGCGGTGCTGGTGCCCACCACCCTGCTGGCGGAACAGCATTTCCAGAACTTCTCCGACCGCTTCGCCGACTGGCCGGTGAAAATCGCCGAGCTGTCCCGCTTCCGCAGCGCCAAGGAAAGCAAGGCCGCGCTGGCCGGCCTGGCCGACGGCGGCGTCGATATCGTCATCGGCACCCATAAACTGGTGCAGCCGGACATCCAGTTCAAGAACCTGGGCCTGGTCATCATCGACGAGGAACATCGTTTCGGCGTGCGCCAGAAAGAACAGCTCAAGCGGCTGCGCGCCAATGTCGACGTGCTGACGCTGACCGCGACGCCGATTCCGCGCACGCTGTCGATGGCGCTGGAAGGGCTGCGCGACTTCTCCGTCATCGCCACCGCGCCCAGCCGCCGGCTGGCGGTGAAAACCTTCGTCAGCCCGCTAGCCAATGGCGTGATCCGCGAAGCGGTGCTGCGCGAACTCAAGCGCGGCGGCCAGGTGTTCTTCCTGCACAATGAGGTGGACACCATAGAGAATATGCGGGAGAAGCTGGCGGAACTGGTGCCGGAAGCCCGCATCGGCGTGGCCCACGGCCAGTTGCGCGAGCGCGAGCTGGAACAAGTGATGCGCGACTTCCTGCAGCAGCGCTTCAATGTGCTGCTGTGCTCCACCATCATCGAAACCGGCATTGACATTCCCAACGCCAACACCATCCTGATCAACCGCGCCGACAAGTTCGGCCTGGCCCAGCTGCACCAGTTGCGCGGCCGCGTGGGCCGCAGCCATCACCAGGCCTACGCCTATCTGCTGACGCCGGACGGCATGACCAAGGATGCGATGAAGCGGCTGGAAGCCATCCAGATGTCCGAGGAACTGGGCGCCGGCTTCTATCTGGCGATGCACGACCTGGAAATCCGCGGCGCCGGAGAAGTGCTGGGCGAAGGCCAGTCCGGCGAGATGCAGGAAGTCGGCTTCGCGCTGTTCACCGAAATGCTCAAACAAGCGGTGCGCGACCTCAAGAAAGGCCGCACGCCGGACCTGGACGCGCCGCTGGGCGTCACCACCGAAATCAATATGCATAGCCCGGCGCTGCTACCGGACGGCTACTGCCCCGATGTGCACGAACGGCTGGTGCTGTACAAGCGGCTGGCCACCTGCGAGAGCGAACAGGAAATCGACGATATCTACGAAGAACTGATAGACCGCTTCGGCCTGCCGCCGCAAACCGTCAAGACCCTGATAGACAGCCACCGCCTGCGCCTGCTGGCCAAGCCGCTGGGCGTGCAAAAGCTGGACGCCAGCGAAGTGGCCATCCAGGTTCATTTCATCAAGAACCCGCCGATAGACCCGATGAAGATCATCCAGCTGCTGCAGACCAAGCGCAATTACAAGCTGGCCGGCCAGGACAAGCTGCGGGTAGAGGCGAATATCGACGATGTGGCGCTGCGCGTGGTAAGGGTGAAAGAACTGCTGAAGGAATTGAGCGCCTAAACCCTGATATGGAGCCCGCCACCAGTCACGCCAAAGGCATAAACGGCTGACACGCCCAAGCCAGCGGCATTCAGCCCAGAGGAAAGAAGAAAGCGCTTACTTGAGCAAGATCAAGACAAACGAGGACAGCGTTTCTGAGGCAAAACGTCTTGATCCTTGTTTTTTATGGAAAAATTACTGTCATTGGATTGAAACCGAAAACCCTGTGGATAACTTTGTTGATAAAACTGTGTAAATATGCTCTCAAGCCAGCATCCAGGCTGCTTCGACCTGCATGCCACCCTGGATAAGAAAACAATCAAGTTATTGATTTTATTGTGTTTTTAACAGATATCAAACGCTACGCAACGCGCACGGCAACTTGCTTTATCTGAAAATTTTTTCCGCCCTCCGCTGTGGATCACTTGACAACCATGTTTTTTACCGCACCCCAGAACGACGTCATCAGCGTCTCCTCCCTCAACCGTATGGCGCGCGACCTGCTGGAAAGCGGTCTGCCGCCGATGTGGATAGGCGGCGAGATTTCCAACCTCACGCTGGCCGCTTCCGGCCACGCCTATTTCTCGCTGAAAGACGGCGGCGCGCAGGTGCGCTGCGTGATGTTCCGCGGCAAGGTGGCGCAGCTGCCGTTCCGCCCGGCCGAAGGCATGCAAGTGGAACTCAAGGGCACCGTCACCCTGTACGAGGCGCGCGGCGACTTCCAGATCAACGTCGACCAGATGCGCTCCGCCGGCCTGGGCCGGCTGTACGAGGCCTTTGAAAAGCTCAAGGCCAAGCTGCAGGCGGAAGGCCTGTTCAACCCGGCGCGCAAACGCCCGCTGCCGGCCCACCCGGCCGCCATCGGCATCGTCACCTCGCCCGCAGCCGCCGCGCTGCGCGACGTGGTCAGCACGCTGCGCCGCCGCATGCCCGCCATCCCACTGATTCTCTACCCAGCCCAGGTCCAGGGCGAAGGCTCCGCCCAGCAAGTGGCCGACGCCATCCGCCGCGCCGGCGAACGGCGCGAAGTGGACGTGCTCATCGTCTGCCGCGGCGGCGGCAGCATAGAAGACCTGTGGTCGTTCAACGAGGAAATCGTCGCCCGCGCGGTGGCCGCCAGCCCCATCCCCACCGTCAGCGGCGTCGGCCATGAAACCGACTTCACCATCTGCGACTTCGTCGCCGACAAGCGCGCGCCCACGCCCACCGCCGCCGCGGAGCTGGTCTCGCCCAGCCGCGAGCACCTGAACGCCCAGCTCGAAACCGCCAAGCGCGGCCTGGAGCGCGCGCTCGGCCGTCTGCTCACCGACAAATCCCAGCAACTGGACTACCTGGCGCGCCGGCTGGCCCACCCCGGAGAAAAACTGCAGCGTCAGCGCGAGGCGCTGCAGCGCCAGCAAGAGCGGCTGCAACGCCGGCTGGGCGGATTGTTCGAACAACGGCGCTGGGCGCTGCAACTGGCGGACAGCAAGCTGCAACGCCACCGACCGGATCTGGCGCACACCGCCCAGACGCTGGAGCGGCTGCAAGGCCGGCTGCAACGCGCGCGCCAGGACTTGCTCAGCCGCCAGGCCCAGAAGCTGGACACCCTGGCCGCCACCCTGCTGGCGCTCAATCCGGAAGCGGTGCTGGCCCGCGGCTACGCCATCGTGCAGAAACAGGACGGCACCGCGGTCAAATCCCCGGCCGAGCTGCGCAACCACGAGCGGGTTTCCCTGCGGCTGGCGGAAGGCAGCACCGAGGCCGTGATCGAGCATCCGCAAGGCGCGCAACCCAGCTTGTTCTGACGCCGCCGGCGCCCGCGCAAGCGGGCGCCGGCGAAAAGCCGCACACCCCCATTGCCGCTTACGATCAGAAATATCCAAGAGGACGCTCAGCCAGCGCCAGCATGACATCCTCCCACTGCCCGGTGTGCCCATAGCAGACCATTGCCATGCCGGGCCGGCAACGCCGGCGCCGGGCTTAAAACTTCAAGCGCCATCCTCTCCCCCCAATCAATGCTGCGCCGGGCATGACCAAAGTCTCGCAGGCTCAAGCAATTTATGCGCTTGGGTTCAAGCTATGCTAGCATCCGGCCCCTAGCGCGGCCCGCGTCCGCCCCCTCCAGTCTCCGCTAGGGAAGCCTCATGTCGCCAGTACACAAGTGGGAAATCACCGTCGCCGCCGGCGGCTACTACCCCGATCTCGCCCACAACTTCTTCGGCAACGACATCGACCTGGGCTATGAAAACGACCACATCGGCATGCAGTTCTACGCCTATTCCCGCCATATCGACGAACTGGACGATCCCGAGCACGTTTCCCAACGTCTCTACAGCCTGCAACTGCTGCTCAACGGCGCCTTGCGCGCCGCCACCGGCAATATAAACAGTATGCCGATCCAGTTTCTGGGCTTCAGCGCCCACGAGGACGGCGGCTTTCACTCCATCAGCGCCCAACAGATAGAAGAACACCCGTTCAGCCGCAACCCGAGGATAGACCAGATCCACACCCGCTACGAAAACCCGCGCCAGCGCTACCCGTCCCACCTGCTCTACCTGTGCAAGCGCGATCCCGATCTGCGCGACCTGCTCTTCCTGCTGGGCCTGATTTCCACCTGCACCACGCTGGAAAAAGTGCTGACCTGGAGCACCTTGTACAAGATACTGGACAGCGTCAAACACCATGCCAAGGCCATGGGCGCCGCCATCGACGCCTTCGCCGACCCGGAGCAGCTCAGCCTGTTCACCGCCGCCTGCAACAACACCAGCATTCTCGGCATCTATGCGCGCCACGGCGCGTCGGAAAACCCGCCGCCCAAGCGCGTGATGACCGACATCGCCGAAGCCAGCGCGCTGATCGCCGGCATGACCGCGCGCTTTTGCCGCAGCTATATCGCGGCGAAACACCCTTGAACCGGTTCACCATCGTTCAGCAGTGCCTTGCAGCGTTGCGCGGAACACCTCGGCTCCGACACGCCCAAGGGCCAGATATTGGCTAGCCAGACACTTCGCTAGAGAGCCTTGTCCATCTCCCGGCAGTCCATTTCCACGCCATCGGCCAGCGGCTGCCGCGCCGCCACTCCCAGCCTATACCCCATGGCCTGGTAAAAACCCAATGCGTTCAGCGATGCCTTGAGCGTGACGCGAGCACAGCCGGCCTGCCGCATCGCCTCTTCCGCCGCGCCCAACAGGCGCTGGCCCAAACCCAGGCCGGTGCAGGCCGGGTCCACGTACAGCGCCTGCATCAGGCCCTGTTCCGGCGCGCAGATGGCGAAACCGCCTAAGCGGCCCTCGGCCGCAGCCAGCAGCACCCGCCGTTCCGGAGCGGCAATCGTCTGCCGCATCCACGCGGCGCGCGCGGGACTGGGTGGCGGCGACCAGGCTGCGCGCACTGGCGATGGGTAGAATGATGGCGCTATCGCCTGCACCGCGCGGAAATGCAGCTGGATCAAACCTTCGGCATCCTGCGCCAGCGCGGAACGGATTTGAAACAGTGACGGAGATTCGGAGAGAAGCAAGGACATGGCGATGCCGGCAGTGAATGAGCGATGAAGCCACCCTAAGCCAAGCCGCCACATCCGGCAACGCCATTCGCATTGTTCCGCCCTTGCCGCCGGATGCTTGGACATGCACTAAGCACACAATGCTTTCGAACAACTGCTGACGGCACCGGGTCAGCCTGAACCCTAAGAACCTGTTTACGATCTGCTGCGCGTCGGCGATACGGCGTTGAAACCGAGCTCAAAATGCTCATGTACCACCTGTACATTCCGCTTTTTCACTCGTTTTCGCCTTGTCTCGCCTTAGCTCGCGAGATCGTAAACACGTTCTAAGAGCCTGTTCAAGGTCTCGCGGGCAAGAACGAGACAAGGCCTTGCGGCTGAAAAGCGGAATGTACACGTGGCACATCAGCATTTCGAAAATGTTTTCACCGCCTGCCTCAACCGGGTTTTGCATTGATGCGCGAAGCGCTCACTTGGCTTGCAACAGGTCCGCCAAGTGCACGTCCACTCTGCCGGCCACGCCCACCGCGTTGACGTGATCGAAATAATCGTACCAGCCGCTGGCGCGGATGCCGGCCAGCATCGCCTCACAGGCCTCTTGGTCAGGCAGGCTCCAAACGCCCAGGAAGCGATAGGGCGCCGCCTGATCGGCGTCGGCGGCGATCTGGCTCAAGGTCAGCAGTTGAATGCCCAGGCCGGGCAGCGCCTCGATATTGCTTTTGACCTGATCCAGGAAGTCGGTGCGGTGCAAAAAACTCAGGGCCAGCCAGGCCGGCTTTGGGTTGTACAGTTCCACCAGGTAGTGCGCCATTAGAGAATCTCCGTGAGTGTGAACGGCCTAAGAACCTGTTTACGATCTGCTGCGCGTCGGCGATACGGCGTTGAAAACAAGCTCAAAATGCTCATGTACCACCTGTACATTCCGCTTTCTCCGCTGTTTTCGCCTTGCCTCGCCTTAGCTCGCGAGATCGTAAACACGTTCTAAG
The DNA here is from genome assembly GCF_021129195.1 of Chromobacterium aquaticum. Taxonomy (GTDB): domain Bacteria; phylum Pseudomonadota; class Gammaproteobacteria; order Burkholderiales; family Chromobacteriaceae; genus Chromobacterium; species Chromobacterium aquaticum. The sequence continues at coordinate 34,783 of NZ_JAJOHW010000077.1, forward strand.
CCGCGGCCCACTGATTAAGCCGCGCGCCGCTGCGCCTGTCATTGCATCTTATTGCCAGCTGAAAAACTTTGATGTTATAAAAAGCATTCGCCCGCTTCTATTCACCTTCGGCGGGCGGACTCCAGCCATCGCGGCGACAGCCGCGTCAGCCACTCCTCCAACAAGAGCATTCCGCGCGCGAACCCGCTGCCTGGCAGCAGCCCGGGTCGCCGTCGGCATTGCCATCGCGGGACAAAGATTCATCATGCAGTGTAAACAAGCCCTATTGCTGTCGCTGGCAGCCCTGAGCGCAAGCCTGGCGGCGGCGCCCCTGCCTTCTTACGACTTCGCCGTCAAAGATCCGTGGGAAACGCGCTCCAAGCCGTCGATGAAGGCGAAGGACAAAACCGATAAAGCGCTCAAGTACAAGGGCGCGGTGCAATTGAAGAACCTGGACGCCGGGCCCGACTTTTCGGTCAAGGCCGAGATACGCTCCCCCAGCCTGCTGGAACGGACGCAAAAAGAGCGGATGCAGCACTGCATCGGTGCGAACCCGCCGCCGGGCTGCCCCGGCTTCAACCCGCTGCCGCGCTGCTTCGGCCAGAGCGACTGCGGGCAGCACGCGCCGCCGCCGGCCCATCCGCTCAGCGGCCCCACGCGGCAGCAAGCCGGCGATTACTCGCTGAGCGGCAGCTGGCTGCCGCGCTAAGACGCAAAAAAGCCCGCTCCAAGAGAGCGGGCTGACAAGACGGCGGCGCGCGCTCAGCGAGCGTTCTGCGCCAGCCGCGCCACTTCCTCGGCGCTGCGCTTGTTGTAGCCCAACAGATAATAAGCCACCACCAGGAAGGCCAGCCAACCCGGGCCGATGATCAAGGCGATGCGGGTATCCGGGAAGTAAGCCATCAAGCCCACCACCAAGACCAGGAAACCCATGGCGATATAGGAGCCATACGGCCAGAACGGCATCTTGTAGGCCAGCGTCGCCAGTTGTTCGCGACTCAGGGTGCGGCGGAAGCGCAGTTGGGCCAGCAGGATGATGACCCAGGTCCAGATCGCGCCGAAGGTGGAAATGGCGGTGAGCCAGGTAAAGACTTCCTTGGGCGCCAGGTAGTTGAGCAGCACGCCCATCAGCAACGCGAACACCGACATCAACAGCGCGAACACCGGCACGCCCTGGCGCGACACCTTGGCGAAAATGGGCAGCGCCTGCTGTTGCTGGGCCAGGTTGTACAACATGCGGCCGGTGCTGAAGATGCCGCTATTGCAGGAAGACAGCGCGGCGGTGAGCACCACGAAGTTGATGATGCCGGCGGCGGCGGGAATGCCCAGCTGCTCGAAGGTGAGCACGAAGGGGCTGCCGCGGGTGCCCAGCTCGTTCCACGGGTAAATCGCCAGGATCACGAACAGCGCGCCGATGTAGAAGATCAGGATGCGCCAGAACACCGAATCCACCGCGCGGGCCAGTGCCTTCTTCGGGTTCTTGGCTTCGCCGGCGGTCAGGCCCAGCATTTCCACGCCCAGATAGGCGAACATCACCATTTGCAGCGACATCAGCACGCCGCTGAAGCCATTGGGCATGAAGCCGCCGTGGCTCCACAAATTGGAAATGCCGGTGGCCACGCCGCCGTGGCCCAGGCCGAACACGATCATGCCCAGACCGCCGATGATCATCAGCACGATGGTGACGATCTTGATCAGCGCGAACCAGAACTCGAATTCGCCATAGGCCTTGACCGCGATGAAGTTGACGCCGCCCATGGCCACCAGCGCGGCCAGCGCCCAGTACCAGGCAGGAATGTCCGGGAACCAGATGCCCATGTAGACGCCGACGGCGGTGATTTCCGCCATGCAGGTGACCAGCCACAGGAACCAGTAATTCCAGCCGGTCAGGTAGCCGGCCAAGGGGCCGAGGTAATCCAGCGCGTAGCGGCTGAAGGAACCGGCCACCGGGTTGTGGATCGCCATTTCGCCCAGCGCGCGCATGATCAGGAAGATGGCGAAACCGCCCAGCGCATAGGCCAGCATGATGGCGGGACCGGCCATCTTGATGGCGGTGGCCGATCCCAGAAACAGGCCGACGCCGATGGTGGCGCCCAAGGCCATGAGGTTGATATGCCGCTCTTCCAAACCCCGATGCAGGGTGTCTTGAGCAGGTTGCATAGTTGCTCCTTTAACTGTCTTTGTATTGCGTAAGGGTGATGGCAGGAGCGCCGCGTGGCCGCGCCGCCGCCGATGCTATGGCTTGGGATTGTCGTTATGGCCCATAACACAGGGGCTCGAGATTACCTCAAGACCTTTGTCATGTCATGTTTCAGAATAAGCATGCGCACAAAAAGCATAAATGCGGCGTTTGATGGCGCATCGCGGCGCGCAAGCCGGCGTCAGCCGTCCTTGTCGCCCGCGCGGCGGTCCCAACTGCTATCAATAAAGCATTGAATCCATTGCCAGAACCTGGAGCGCGAAGCCATGCGGTACAACAGCATAGGCATGAAACTCAAACTGGTTTTCATGCTCATCATGTCGGTCTTGCTGGCGATATTCGGCGCGCTGGATTACTGGCGCACCCAGCAGGAATTGCGTCACGCGCTGGACGGCGAGGTGGCCGCGGTCGGCAAACGGCTGGCCGCCAATCTGGCCGGACCGATGTGGAACTTCGACAATACCCAGGGCCGGCGGGTGGTGGAGGCGGAAATGAGCATGGCCGCGCTCAGCGGGGTGTTCGTGCGCGACGCCAACGGCGCGGCATTCGCCGGCTACCGCCGCGATGCCGGGGGCGCATTGCTGAGCGGCGGCGCGCCGCCGCCGGAGGCCGACCTGACGCAGGGCTTTCCAATCGTCTTCCACGACGGCGCCGGCACGCGCCAGGTCGGCAAACTGACCCTGCAGGTTTCCACCGACGGCATCCGCCAGCAGCTGCGCGCGGTGCTGTGGCGGGTGGCGGCGGAAATCCTGCTGCTGGACCTGGCCACGCTACTGCTCTTGTCGCTGCTGCTGCGGCGCTTGCTGCAGCAGCCGATACGCGAAGTGAGCCAGGCGCTGCACGCGATCGCCGACGGCGACCTGACCGCGCCGCCGCGCCACCACAGCCGGGACGAGCTGGGCGACCTGGCGGAATCGACGCGGCGGCTGGTGAGCAAGCTGGCCGGCATTCTCGCCCATATCGACGCCTTTTCCGCCGACCTGGCCAATGCCGCGCGTCAGATCAGCCAGGCGGTGGACACGCTGAGCCAGCAGGCATCGGAGCAGGCCAACAATATCGACAAGAGCAGCGCCAGCCTGGAGCAGATTTCTTCCTTTGTGTGGAAGAATCGGGATTACGCCAAAAACACGGACCAGATGGCCAGCGACAGCAGCAAGCACGCGGCGGCCGGCGGCCAGGCGGTGGACGAAACCATCAGCGCGATGTGGGATATCGCCAACAAGGTTTTGATCATCGACGATATCGCTTATCAAACCAATCTGTTAGCGTTGAACGCCGCGATCGAGGCGGCGCGCGCCGGCGAGCA